>DASXJP010000668.1:0-4777 GCA_036497345.1 Thermoanaerobaculia bacterium | reverse complement strand
CTGCGGACGCCCGCTGCCCTCGCCCAGCTGATGGAGCGCATCGGCCCTCTGATTGCGGCGTGGGCCGTGGACATGTGCGATCAAGGGCTCCGGGCGCAGGTCGAACAGCGCACGTCCCGGTGGCCCCCGTCCATCGTGAAGGAGGTCCAGGAGGAGCGGCGGGCTCTAGGCCAGGCCGTGCAAGATACGAGCACCACTCCAGAGGGCTCTGCCTCTGTGGAGGGCGCGGGCAGCCCCGAACGCGCCGCACGCGTGGTGACCACCCCTATCGAGATCTCGCCCAAGCCCGTGGTTCGTGTCTCCTCCCGTCCTGAGCCTCCGGCAAGACGGCCCATGGCGAAGTCGCGACCCCTTAGTGACGTGATCTCGAGTCTCACCAATATCGAGACCCCCAACGCTGGACGCAAAACCGTCGGAGAGCGGCCTGGCCTGGTCAAGCCGTCCCAATCGCAGAGACCGTCCCCGGGCAAACCTGGCCGGAACCACCGCCCCGAAATAACTCCCAAGCCACAGCGCCCATCTTGGGCGTCCGAGCCTGCTGCGCGGCCGTACTGATAGGTGCTATAGGCTGCAAGCCTCGACTCGGGACGCTCGGGGCGGCACGAGAGAGACGATCACCTCCTCGACGCGGGACGCTGACGGCCGTAATTTCGCTTGCCGCGGCAGCGCAGCCAGGGGTAAGAACGCCGACGTCTGCGCAACTGCGCAGGGGCGCTATTCAAATATCACGGCCGAGCACATCTGACATGTTTCTACAGTTTCCACCGCTCTATAATTGCTTTCCACGGTTACCACAGCTCCGCCGCTCTACAGTTGCGTTCTACGGTCTCTCCAGTTTCCACCTGCTTCTACGTCTGCTACAGTTTCTACATGGCGGCGCAATTTCTGGACGAACCCTTCGACAGTCCGCCGGGGACGAGCGAACCCGACCTCCCTGACCTGCCTGTCCTTGACGAGACCTTCGACTTCCGGGTCGCCGGCCAGGAGATAGCCCGGACGGTCGTGGCATCCCCATACGACCTCGCGGAGAGCATCTCGCCCTTGCCGAGCAGAGAACGGTCCGCGAGCCACGTCCCGTGGGCCCGCGCCACGGTCGAGGATGTGGTGAGTGATGATGACGGCCTCTCCGCTGACGGCTTCGACCCGGGATCGGACGAGGAGCCCGACGAGGTCCAGCCTGCCCCGACCGAGGAGACGAAATGGAAGATCAACCACGCTCGTGGGGATCACCGACTCGATGGTACGTGAGACTTGGCAAGGGGGAGCCGTGCTAACCACCGCCAGTATATGACTTCATTGCGCGGACGCAGTCGGACACCTTCGACAGCACGCAGGCCCTCGACATGCTCCACCGCCTCCACACCATCGACTACGGCAGTCGCAAGGCTGGGTCCTCGGCGGCCGACAACACGGAGAAGTACCACCCCCGCTTCTTCCTCGACTACCTGAGCATCGTCGGGCTCCCTCTCAAGCCTATCACGCGCGCCAACGGCGACTTCTTCGACAACGTCACGATCACGTTCAAGGACTGGCACGTGCCGTACCCGGCGAAGCACCAGTTCAAGATGCCGTTCGACCTGACGCACCGCACGTTCCGGCTGGCAACAGCGGGGACGCGCGAGACGTGGTACGTGGTGATGCACCCGATCGTGGCGCCAGCGATGGAGCTCCTCTCGCGGCGGAAGCGGCTGGAGAAGCAGAAGCGATCCAGCCAGGCCAGCGCGCTCGAGACGCACCACGCGCAGGCGCTCGCGTCGTATATCAAGCGGGTCTTTGACCTGGCCGACTTTGCCAGCGAGCGGGTGGAGCAGTCGTGGACGCTCGGCGGCGCCCGGTCACAGCCGATGACGGGCAACCAGTGGACGACGTTCCAAGAGCGGTTCGTCGAGGGCTGGGCGGACCACGTCACGCGGCACGCGTACGACCCCTTCTGGGAGGCGAACCAGCCGTGCTTCCACGTCGAGGACCACGGGGCGAACATCAAGATCGAGGTCAGCGAGGCCGTGGAGAGGCTGATGCCGGAGACGCGAGTGCGGCCGGACGAGGAGGGCGATTCAGACGGGGAGGGCGCGGCTGCCGCGAGCGATGCGGATGGCGACGCCGACCCGCTGTTCGTCGATGACTGGCGCAGCAGCCAACCTCCCGGGCCGTCGCCCGTGCCTGCAACACAGGACGACTGGCGTCTGCACCTCAGCTCGACAGACGACCTCTTCTCCGGCGGCCTTCGGCGGCTGGCCGTCGCCCTGGACGGGAAGTACGACGTCGACCACATCAGCGGCATGGCATACGCGCTGGCGGTCAACCTGAACAGCAGGGACCCGGCCGATCCCACGGGCCGGGCCACGTGGTGCCTGCTCGGCGACCGCAATGCCGTGCGGCGGGAGTACGGGGCGTCTGGGGCGTCCGGGATGACGTTCTACCCGCTGGCGTTCCACCCCGCGTACGGCAACTTCACGTCGCCCAAGCCGCCCCGGTTCCTGCAGGACCACGTGCTCGCGGTGATGAAGGACAACATGAGCTACCAGAACGACGGGGCGTCGGTGCTGTCGTGCGAGTACTTCCAGGGGTACAGCGGCATCAAGCCGGCGATCCGCTACAACCCCGAGGACCTCCTGGTGACGCAGGGGACGGCGACGGCAGCCCTGACGCTGCCAGCAGCCGAGGCCATGCGCACGGCCAAGGTCAAGTTGACGCAGCACGGCCTTCTGAAGCGGCTGCGCGGCGACCCGAGGCTGGAGGACCCCGACGCGTCCCGGCCGTTTGCGCGCGAGCGGCAGCGGATCGAGCGCGCGGTGGCCACGAACGAGTTCGGGTTCCGCATGGAGCAGGTGATCTGTGTCGATGTGGCCGCGCTCAAACCCCGGTGGCGTCACATCCAGACGGTGCTGCGGCCGATCTTCCAGCTGATGCGCTTCTACCTCCGGGACAGCAAGGTGTACGCGCCCCTGATGCGGCGGTTCCGGCCGGAGGTGTTCCCTGGGATCCTCGCGGCGTACGCACGGGTGTTCGACCTGGCAATGCAGGAGATGCTCAAACGGTTCCAGGCGCAGGGGTCGAAAGGGCTGGGCGTCGCGCTGGCGGAGGGCGTGGCGGCGCTGGACCGGCTGGGGCACTACTGCTTCACCGGATCGCCGCAGGTACTCATGCGATCGGTGCTGGGCCCGCTGAAGACGATGGAGAGTCTGGCGCAATGCGGCTGGCCGTACCTGGACCCGCAGCTGCTCGATATCCGGCAGGGCGAGGGCCTCCTCAACATCGCGCGGTGGCCGCGGGCAGCAGACGGGCGGCCCATCTTCATGCATATCGCGTCCCTCGGCTTCCACTACGGCGCGGCGGTGGCCGCCAGCCGGCAGAGCGTCCTCTGGTTCCGCGACCTCGGCGGGCGGTCAATCGGGGGGTCGCTCACGGTCACGGCGTTCTTGGAGGAGCTCTTCCGGGAGCTCTGGGTGCCGCAGATGGTGGCGTTCGTGCGCTTCCAGGTGCTGCGGCGACTGAGCACGGCGCCTACAGATGAGATGCTCCTGAGCGGGGCGCTCGACGACGTGGAGGACGACATGGGGCGGCGCCAGCAGCAGCGGGACACCGTGGAGGCGTGGGCCAAGGCGGATCACCCGTTCGCGTGGAGCCAGTACGAGCCGATCTGGCGGATGCTCGCCCTCGGGGGCGCCCAGGAGGTGGCGCCGCACAAGTCCCGGCACGACTTCGCGCGGGAGATGTACACCGGCTGTCGGGCGAACGACAGCGCGGTACGGCAGGCGCTCTCGTCCAAGCACTCGACGTGGTTTCCGGTCCTGCACGCCGTGCTCACGTTCACGCCGGTGGCGCGGGTCAGCGAGGACCGTTGGCAGTCGGGACTCCGCGCCGCTCTGGAGGAGAACCATATTGAGTGCATGCCTGGGTCAAACCGATCGTGCCTCACAGCCCGGCGGGTGGTGCGGCTGGCGGGGAACACGGTACCCCCTTCGCGCAGCCTCGCGGCCCGCCCCGAGAGCCTCAAGCGCCAGGCGATCGAGGCCGTGTTCCGGGTGGAGGAAAAGCGGCGGCGGCAGACCCCGCGGCTGGTGATCGACCTCGGCGGGGATATCCCATTCAGGCGTATCCCAAAGCTCGTGCGTGAGGGGTTTGCCTCGCTGCTCAAGCCGTCGAAGGTACGGGACGAGAAGGTGGCCGAGCACTACCAGGCGGCGCGGAACTGCCTGGTGGAGTGCCTCGGGGACCCGCTCTGTGACCTGATGCTCATGCTGGCGGTCACGTACGGGTCGTCCTCGAAGACGCCGATCGTCGAAGAGCGGGGCAAGGGGTTCGCGGCTGGCAAGGACACCAAGGAGCAGGGCCAGTTTGCGGCGTGCCTGGTCACGCGGATGCTCTGGTTCTTCCGGCCCGACGCTTTCCCTTGGAAAGAGGACGATGGGCTCGTCCTGCGGGTCCCGGAAATGACGAAGAAGATCGAGCACAAGGGGGTAAACAACCGGTTCCTGTGCGAGGCAGGATGGGTAGTAACAGCGGTTGCACGCCCTAGCCCGCGCAACACCGAGGTCCGGCTACGGGCTGTCGAGGAGCTGCAAGAGTACTACCAGGAGCTGCTTCGGCGGCGTACGAAACCCAACCAGTTCATCGCGCGGGTGTTCCGGAGCCGTGGGGAGCAGGAGGAAGCGGAGTGGGTTGAACGGTGCGCGGGGATCATCCGCGAGCAGAGTTGAGGGGCAAGGGGAGGGAGGCCACTGCAAAGGGGACCGGTGCAACAAACGATGAACAACAAAAGTACTGCGTCTCCCCT
>DASXJP010000667.1:0-38528 GCA_036497345.1 Thermoanaerobaculia bacterium | reverse complement strand
GGGCTCCTCCTCCAGCACCAGCAGGAGGGGATCGCCCTTCTGTTTGCGGAGCCGTTCCGGCACGGTCTTCAGGGTGAAGGCGCCGAGGTCCAGCTTGCTATTTACCTCTTTCCAATCGAGCGGAGTTGAGACGGTGGCGCCGGGGCGGGGGCGGACGCAGTAGGGGGCGGCCAGGAGCTTGCCGCGGCCGTTCTGGAGGGCGTCCACGTAGACGCGGCCGCGGCGGGCCGGGATCGCGCGCGCCGTGGTCGCGATGTCCGGCAGGCGGCGGACGATCACCCCCGCGAACAGCTCGGCGAATTGGCGGACCGGCTCGTGCGTGAGCAGGCGGCCCATCGGCAACAGGACGTGCAGGCCGCTGCCGCCGCTCGTCTTGATGTAGGGGGTGATCCCGATCTCCTCGCACAGATCGTGGATGGCCAGGGCGATGCGCACCACGTGGGCGAAGGGCGCCGTCTTCGGATCGAGGTCCAGGATGCACCAGTCCGGCCGGTCGATCGCTTCCACGCGGCTCGACCAGATGTGGAAGGGGATCGCCCCCAGGTTCACCAGATAGAGCAATCCGTCGACGTCGTCGCAGAGGATGTAGTCGATCTCCCTTTCCTCGCTCTTCAGCATGAGCGTGCGCAACTGCGGCGGCGCACCTACCGGCGCGTTCTTCTGGAAGAAGGATTTGCCGGTGATGCCGTTCGGATAACGGTCGAGCACCAAGGGGCGGTCGCGCAGGAAGGGGAGCATCCAGGGGGCGACGGCGCGGTAGTACTCGATCAGATCTCCCTTGGTATAGCCTTCGTCCGGCCAGAAGATCTTGTCGAGGTTAGTGAGCTTGATGGTGGGGGCGGGGCTCGCGGCCACGGTTTCCTCCTCTTCGCGCTCCTCTCCCGGACGGAAACATTCGTCGGGGGTCTTGTCGTCGCGGACGCGCAGGAAGACGGGCTGGCGCAGGTGCCCTCCCTCGGTCCACTCCTTGTAGCGGACCTCCACCACCATCGCGGGCTCGACCCAGACGGCGCCGCGGACGTCGCCCACCGGCACGGGCGGGGCGGCGCGGCGGAGAGGGGTGAGCCGGGCGCGGATCGCTTTGTCGTCCTCGCGGTTGAAGCCGGTGCCCACAGTGCCGGCGTACATCAGCCCGTCGCCGTCGCGCACCGCGAGATGGAGCCGGCGGAGCCCTGTGGCGTCCTCGAAGCCGACGACGGCGAAGTCGGCGCTCTGATCCACCCGCACTTTCAGCCAGTCCGCCGAATAGCCGGCGCGGTAGGGGGAATCGGCCCGCTTGGCGACGATGCCCTCCAGCCCCATGCCGGCCACGGCGACGTAGAGGTCCTCGCCCCGTTCAGGGATCTCGTCGGAGAGGCGGAGCCAGTCGCCGCCAGAAGGGATCACCCGGCGCAGGATCTCCCGCCGGGCGTGGAGGGGCAGCGGCCGGAGGTCGAAATCCTCGAAGCCCAGGAGGTCGAAGACGAAGAAGGTGGCGGGGCTCGCCGCGGCGGCGTGCTGGACGTCGGCCGCCCGGGTGCGCAGACCCCGGCGCTGCAGGCGCTGGAAGTGGGGCTTGCCCTCCTCGTCGAGCACCACGGCCTCGCCGTCCAGGATCACGCCCTGGAACGGCAGGGCGGCGACGGCCCTCACCAGCTCGGGGAAGATGCGGGTGGCGTCGTGGCCGCTCTTGTAGAACAGCCGCGCCTCTCCCGCGCCGCCGGCGGCGATCATGCGGAAGCCGTCGTATTTGAGCTCGAAGACCCAACCGGGACGGCTGAACGGGCGGTCGGCGGTCTCCGGCTTCATCGGCCGCAGGGCTTCCGGATCGATGGTGGCACGCGGCGCGCCGAGCCGTTCCAGCTCGGCGCGGATCTCGCGCTCCGGAGGGGTTCCGGCTTTGCGTGATTTGACGGCCACTTTCAATGCGGGGAAATCACTTATAAACGTTAAATGGATATGGCGGCTGAACGTTGTGATTCGGAGTGATCAATTTCCGGTAAATCCGCCCCAGCCCAGCGATTCGATGTTATATTACGCCTTATGAGCGCCCGACCCTTCGCCTCCGGAATGATCTCTTTCGGCCTCGTCACGATCCCGATGAAGCTTTATTCTACGGGAGAGAGCGCGGCCGGCATCCAATTTAACATGCTGCACAAGAAGTGCAGGTCCCGGTTGAAGCAACAATACGTCTGTCCTGTCGACAACGAGGTCGTGGGAAGAGAAGATATCGTCAAAGGTTATGAATATTCCAAGGGGCAATATGTTCTCTTTACGGAAGAAGAGCTGAAGGCTCTGGTCCCGGAGCCGACGAACGCGGTGGAGATCACCGAGTTCGTGCCCCTCGAGCAGGTCGATCCGATCTATTACGAAAAGTCTTTCTACATCGGCCCGGACAAGGGGGGCGACAAGCCCTACCGGCTGCTCGCCGAGGCGATGAAGCAGACCAACCGGGCGGCGCTGGCCCGCTACGTGGCCCGCGGCAAGGACCAGTTCGTGCTGCTGCGGCCGTTCGGGGAGGGGTTGATCATGCAGCAGCTCCGCTACTCGGACGAGCTGCGGCCGTTCTCGGAGGTGCCGGTCGGCGCGGCCGAGCTCAAGGAGCCGGAGCTCAAGCTGGCCATCCAGCTCATCGAGCAGATCGCCACCGACGAGTTCCATCCCGAGACGTACGAGGACACCCAGCGCATGCAGGTGCGGGAGCTGATCGAGCGCAAGGTGCAGGGCGAGGAGATCACTCCCGCGCCGGCGCCGGAGCCGAAGGCGCAGGTGATCGACCTGATGGCGGCGCTCAAGGCGAGCCTCGCCGCGGCAGCGCCGCAGGCGGCGGGAAAATCGCAGGCGGCCGAGCCGGTCTCGATCGCCGATCGCAAGCCGGCGAAGCGTTCCGCGCGGGCCGCGGCCGAGCCCGTGGCGGTCGCCGACGAGGCGCCGAAAAAAAAGAGCTCAAAGAGATAAGCCCGCCGGGTTACACTGAGAGCGATGAACCGGTCTTCCGCTCTCCAGCAGCCCGGCGAGCTCGACCGCCCAGCGTCGCCCAGCGGCTATTCGACCAAGGACGTCGCCGCCCTGCTCGGCCTCTCCGCCGAGCAGGTCCGTTCCTACGTGCGCGCCGGCTTCCTCTCGCCCGTGCAGGGGCCGCGCGGCGAGTACTACTTCTCTTTCCAGGATCTCATCCTCCTGCGCACCGCCAAGGGGCTGCTCGCCGCCCGGATCCCCCGGCGGCGCGTGCGCCTGGCGCTCCAGAACCTGCGCGAGCAGCTCCCGGGCGACCAGCCGCTCACCGGCGTCCGCATCTCGGCCCAGGGGCATCACGTGGTGGTGCGCGACGGCAGCGACGTGTGGAATCCGGAATCCGGCCAGGCGGTCTTCGACTTCGAGCTCGCCGAGCTGGCGCGGGAGGCCTCGACGCTCCCCCTGCACACGCCGGAGACGAAGCCGGACGAGCCCGAGGGTGGGGAAGACTGGTACGAGCGCGGCAGTGACCTGGAGGAGGTCTCGCCCGAGGAAGCGATGGCGGCGTACCGGCAGGCCCTGGAGATCGCTCCCGGCCTGGCGGACGCGCACGTGAATCTCGGCCGTCTCCTCCATGAACGGGGAGAGACGGCCGCGGCCGAGCGGCATTACCGTCTGGCCCTCGCCGCCCGGCCCGAGGACGAGACCGCCGCCTTCAATCTCGGCGTCGCCCTCCAGGACCTCGGCCGGCTCGCCGAAGCCGCCGTCGCGTACGAGAAGGCGCTGGAGATCGACCGCGATCTCGCCGACGCCCACTACAACCTCTCCGGTCTCTACGAGCGGCTGGGCCAGCCCGAGGCGGCCTTCCGGCACCTGCGGACGTATAGGACGCTGATTCAGGGGTAAACCCTCACCCCTACCCCTCTCCCGTCCCCTCCCACCCTCCCTCACCGGGAGAGGGGAAAAGAAGCCAATGGGAAACCCTGAAGGGGTCTTCTCCCTCTTCTCCCGGCGAGGGAGGGCGGGAGGGGACGGGAGAAGAGGGCCGGGGTGATGAGGGCCCCCCTACCCCGGATTCAGCGCCGCGGGTGGCAGCGGAGCCATCTCCAGCGATTGGACGATCTCCTGGTAGGCGGCGAGCTCGGCGGGCGTCGCCGGGTCCTTGGCCTTGGACATCCCCGCGTAGAGCGCGTTGGGGTACATCGAGCCGGGGTTCATGTAGGCCTCGTACTGGAAGAACTGCCCGGGCTGGGAGAGCGTCTTGGTGAAGGTCGGATACTTCGGGTGCTTCACGTCGAGATCGGCGAGCTCGAGGTTCGGGAACTGCTTGCGGATGTTGTTGATGTCGCCCTGGATGAGCAAGGCGGTGTTCTCGTCGAACTTGTGCTGCACGATCAGCAGGACCTTGGCGCCGCCGCCGGCGTCCCCCTTCTGGGTGAACAGGACGTCGCCATGGTACTGCTTGGCCGTCTCGGTGTCGGCCTGCCACCCTTCCGGCGTACGGACCGTGAAGGAGTAGTCCTTGCCCTTCACCGAGACGACGCCTGTCTTCGCCTCGGTCTTCGCGGCGGGCGGGTTCTCGGCGCCGAAGCTCGTCCCCGGCACGGCGGCGACGAGGAGCGCGGACGCGATCCCGAACGCCGCCAGTAGATGTTTGCTGTTCATGAAAGTCCTTTCGCGATGATGACTCAGATCGCCACCCGACCCGGTGGCGGACGGGACGAAGATTGTAGCCGAGATCCCGACTTTCAGGCTATGCCACAGTAGCATGGCGCCCTGGATGCCGACGAAGAGGACGGCTTCCATGATCAGGCCCTATGGCTAGGCGATATAGCTCCCCCGGTGCACATGGTTCATCGCCAGCGCCGTGACCAGCGTCGTCAGGGCGATGATCGCCGGGGTCTCGCGGTCCTGCGGGTAGACCTGCTCCAGCGCGTCGGCGCGCTCGGCGAGGTGGCGCAGGAGGACGCGGGTGCGCTCGGGGAAGTGGCCGGTCCAGCGGTAGACGTCCGCCGGGAGATCGCGGGCCAGGCGGCGGATCAGCTCCGAGGCGGGCCGGCGCGGCGCGTCCGTCGAGAGGTCCTCCGGCCGCCCCCAGTCCTCGAAGATGGCGCGCAGCGAGCCGTCCACGGGCGGCAGCTCCCCGGGGTCGATCTCCCACGCGCGGTAGTACTGATCGAGCGTGTAGGGGATCTCCGAGACGTCCTCGTCCAGCTCGTCGTCCGTCACCAGCGGATCGGCCTCGCGCAGCTCGCCCATCACGCGGTCACAATACTCCAGCTTGGCGAGCGCCTCCGGCCAGCCGCCGTACTCAGTCCCCCAGTCGAGCCCGGGGGTCATCCAGACGGCGAACGTCTCGGCCCAGTCCTCGTCCGGATGCTTCTGCGCGTACCAGCCCGGCAGGTGGCGCACGTAGCGGCGGCTGAACGGCTCCGGACGGTACTCCTCCCGGTACGGCCGGGTGATCGGCCCGAACTGGCGCACCCACCCCTCCCGCTCGTAGAGCTTGTAGGCGTAATTCACCACGTGCCCCATCTCGTGCCGCAGATAGCGCAGGAGATCCCGGCGCCCCAGCCCCTCCACGTGGCCCGTCCGCTCGGCGTGGATCGCCGTCAGGTCCTCCCGCGCCAGATAGAACGGGATGGCGATCGCCACCGTCCCGAACGGCACCCCCCACTCGGTCGAGAGATAGAAACGGGGGCGCACCCGGCGGATCCCGGCCGCCTCCAGCTCCTGTCCGAGCTCGGAGATCACCGGCTCCAGGGGCGTCCCCGCGATCGTCAGGCCGAGATCACGGATGGGGCGGTCGCCGAGGCGGGCTTCCTGGAAAGTGGCGGTCCGGGGCTCCATGTCCGGGATTATGGGCAAAATCGATGCCGCCGGCTTGGAACCTTTCTCCGGATTCCCTCGTAGGGGCAGGTATGACGGAGGGGAAGATCATGAAAAAGACCGCTCTGGTTGTCTTCACCATAGGCCTCGCCTTGCTGCTCTGGGCCGTGCCCGCCAGCGCGAAGGAGGTCGTCCGCTCGTTCCGGCAGCAGATCCCGGTGGGGAGCGCCGGCAGCATCCACCTGGACTTTCCCGTCGGCGAGCTCCACGTCGAGGGGTGGGACGGCCGCCAGGTCGACCTCGACGTCCAGATCGTCTGCAACCACTCGTCGAGCCGTTGCGAGAGCGCCGCGAAGGACCTGCGGCTGGTCTACAACGCGGCGGGCGGCCAGCTCGAGGTCAAGATCAAGGACTGGCCCCACTGGGGAGGCACCAAGGGGCTGCACGTGAACGCCACCATCCACGTCCCCCGCGACCTGCCGCTGAGGACCGATCTGGGCGTCGGCTCGCTCACCATCCAGGGGATCGCCGCGGACGTCACCGCCGATCTCGGCGTCGGCGAGGTCCACGTCAACCTGCCGAAAGAGGCGATCGGCTCGGCGGCCATCGACACCGGCGTCGGCGAGGCCAGCCTGTCGGCCGGCGGCCGGCGCTACTCCAGCGAAGGGCTGTTCACGCGGACGATCAACTGGGACAAGGGGACCGGCCGCGCGAGGGTCAAGGTGGACTGCGGGGTGGGCGAGATCCACGTGACGCTGACGTGAGGATGCCCGGATTGAGAGGCGTGTGATTTTGTAGGGGCGTCCCTATGTGGCCGCCCCTACAAATGCCCTCCCTCACCCACCCACCGCCGGCCGCCAGACCAGCCACCGCACCAGCAACCCCGCCCCGAACAGGAAGTTGCCCACGCTGACGGTCCCCATCAGGATCCGCACGTCGCTCCAGACGTCGAGGTTCGCCCAGACCCGCACCAGGGTCAGCAGCGCGAGCAGGAAAAGGCTCAGGGCCCAGAGGGCGACCGGCACCCGCCGCCGGAGCCCACCCGCCCGCCGCGCCTCCAGGAGAATCACGATCAGGCTGACCAGGCAGACGAACGAGATGAACGCTTCGATCATCTCCATGACGTCATTGTAGACCCGCCCGGGGACGGAAACGTTCCCGGACAAAGCGATGCCAGGCGATCCCTCCCTCCCTCTCGGTCTCCCCTACCGAGGCGCGGCCGGCTCCGCCGCGAATCGCCTGGCACCTGATTCAGTTGGAGCACATCCTGTGGGTGGAAGCCGCCGTCACGCCAAGCCAGGAGGATCTGAGATTCCATCGCGAAGAGGCTTGACAAACCGATCGAACAGTCCCTATACCATGCACATCATCGAAGTCTGTCAAGAGGATCCTCCCGAGGACGCTCAGGCGACTGGGCTGGGGATTTCTACGGATGGCAGGGCTCCGCCGTCGCATCCGGCGTCGAGCCCGCGGCGGGCCGGCCGGGCGAGCCGGTGCACCGCGCCGCCCACGAGCGGGCGCTCGCGCTCGCTCCCTGGCGGGAGTGGCGGTATGGCGCCCGCGCAGCTATCGAGGCGGCTTCGCCAGCAGCGGGTGTCCGGGGAAGGTGCGCTTGGCCTCCTGGCGCGATTCTTCGGTCCCTGCGGTCAGAAGTTGCCTTATGTAGTCCGGCACCTTGACCTGGGAGAGCGGCGAGATCGGACGCTCCCAGGGGTCGGCGAGAAACCAGCGCAGGAACGAGGAGGCGGTGAGGCCACCCTCCTTTGCCTGGGCCGTCTCCTTGCGCAGCTTGGCCAATTGGGCAACCTGGTTCAACAGCGGGACCACCGCTCCGCTCTCGTCGACCTTGTAGCCGCCAACGGTTTCGGCAAGCTTCGCCAGGATGTCTGCTTCCCCGGGAGATCCGTTGGGGACGTCCCAGATCCGCGCATCGGACCCCATTTGTACCAGCACTCGCTGTCCGTCCGGGCTGAATTCGATCGACTTGGGCTCTGCTCCGACGGATACCGGCTCACCGAGGGACTGACCCGTGAAAGCATCCCAGAGCTCCAAGGATCCGTTCTCCGAAGCCGTGACCAGCCGCTGCCCGTCCGGGCTGAAGCGTGCGTGGGTGACGAAGCTCTTAGGCGAAATGGCCACTCCGACAGGCTTCCCGGTCAAGTTGCTCAGGATCCTGACCGATGCATGAAACGCGTTCTCGATCTTTTCCTCTTCATCGTCATCTTTGAACATGGACGAAAGGGAGCCCGCCGAGAGGTCCTGGACCATGACCGCGGCCATTCTCTTGCCGTCAGAGCTGACGTCGGCATCGACGACGAAGCGCTCCTTTTGAGGGATGGGACGGCTGATCGGTTGGCCCGTTTGGGCGTTCCAGGCACGCACCTCCGGAAAGGTCATGATCACCCATTGCCCATCCGGGCTGAAGTCGATGGTGAGAGCCGAGCGATCCTCCGGAGCGTCTGCCAACTTGGAAACGAGCTGTCCACTCAGGGCATCCCGGAGCTCGACCGTCGAGCCTTCGACCGCCAAGGCTCGCTGGCCGTCGGGGCTGAGCTTCTCTACATCCATGGCCACGGGGCCCGAACGGTGGCCGGTCTTGATCTCCCAGACGGACAGGTCTTTGGCGGAGCTGGTGACCAACCGGCGACCATCCGGGGTGAACCGGGCGCCCGTGACTGTCCTTTCCTGGCGCATGGGCTTCCCCAGCGGGTCACCCGTGCGTTTGTCCCAGACCTGAACCGTGTCTCCTGCCACCGTGAGCAAGTACTTCCCATCGGCGCTGAGCGCGGTGGAAGAGACCTTCGTACCCATGGGTTTACCGACGAGCTTACCAGTCCGGATATCCCAGAGACGGGCAACTCCGCCGCGCACCAACACCATGTGCTGGCAATCCGGGTTGAAGAGGGCTTCCTGCTCGGTTTCCAAGGACTGGACGACGGCCGAGCCGGCCCGGACCTCCCAGAGACGGGCCGTCTTGTCGGACGACGCCGTCAGCAAATATTTACCATTCGCGCTGAACCGGGCCGAGGTGACCCTGTCCTCGTGCCATAACGGCTCGCCAAGGATCTGGTGGCTCGGAACGTCCCAGAGGCGTACCGCGCGGTCCTCCGCCGTGGTGACGATGTGCAGACTGTCCGGGCTGAAACGGGCAAAGGTCAAGGGACCAGGTTGCCGCATCGGCTCGCCGGAGGCCTTGCCGGTGCGAGCGTCCCACAGATTGATCGTTCCGTCTTGAGTCGCTGTCAGAATGAGCCGTTCGTCGCCGCTGAATTCGGCGGCGACGACGGGGCTCTCGTGCCGCATGGGCTCGCCGAGGGTCTGCCGGGTACGTAGGTCCCACAGGTGCGCCGTCTTGTCTTTACAAACGGTCAGAACGCGCTGCCCATCCGGGCTGAGCTTGGCGATGGCCACCTCGCTGTCGTACCGGAGAGGCTCGCCCATCGGTTGTCCAGTGCGGCCGTTCCACAGGCGCGCCGTCTTATCCGCCGAGGCCGTCAGCACGAGATCTCCACGCCGGTTGAATTCAGCGGAGGTTATGGAATCATCGTGCTTCATGGGCTCACCGACCGGCTGACCCGTCCGGGCGTCCCACAGCTGCGCGGTGGCACCAGAGGCGGTCAAAACCAGCCGGCTGTCCGGGCTGGGCTCAGCGGCCACGACAGATCCCTCATGCTTCAAGGGCTCGCCTACGAGCTGCCCAGTGCGCACATCCCAGATCAGGGCCATGTTTTCGAATGGCTCGATACCGACGATGAAACGACCGTCGGGACTGAAGCTGAGGGAGCTTACGACAGCAGCCTCTTCCGGTATCGGGAAACGCTGGCCTAAACGCTGGCCTGTCTGAGCGTCCCATAAGGACACAGGGGTGTGCTCGGGCGCTGGGGCTTCCGAGGGCTCACCCAATTTAAACAGCATGCCGAGAGCTCCCTGGTTCGAGGCGGTGAGCACATATTTGCCGTCAGGGCTGAGCTCGGCGCCATCGACCGGGAAGTCGTGCGGGATCACGATCACAGGTAGATGCCATCTCTTGTTGAGAAGCAGATCGAGGAGGAGGCTGCGCGCGGGTATGCTCTGCGGATCCGACCTCACTGCGCTGGCCAGGTACGCTAATGCGAAGGGCTTCTGCTTGCCGAGCAGCTTGGAGGTCTGCTGGGCCGAGCTCGACAGGGCGGCCTTGGTCTGGAGGTTCGCCTGTTGCGCCTTGACGCCGGCACGCTCGGCCTCCGCAAGAGCCTCCTGGGTACGCTGATTTGCCTCCTCGGCCTTAACCAATGCATCTTCCGCTCGTCGCTTGGCTGCGCTCTCAGATTGAGTCTTGACCCCCAATTTTTTCAACGCTTCGCTTACTTCTCGAAGCGCCTGTGCGGTCTGCCTGTTGGCGGCCCGGGCCGCCCCCTGCCCCGCCCGGGCCGCCCGCTGTCCGACGAACCCCCACCAGGCTCCCGCGGCGGCGAGGAGCAGCAGCGCGAAAAGCAGGCCCGCTACCATGCGGCTGCGCCGCAACGCATGGCGGACCTGGCGCTCCCTCGCTTCGGCTTCCAGGCGTGCCGCCTCGGCCTTCGCCTGGGCTTCCAGGCGGGCTGCCTCGGCCTCCGCTTCGGCTTCCAGGCGCGCCGCCTCGGCCTTCGCCTGCTCTTCGCGCTGCCGCCGGCGGTCACGGCTTTCCTGCACCACTCCGGTGAGCACGTCGTGGGTCAGCTCGAGGCGCTCCACGCCGCCGCGTTCCTCAGTACGCACGAGGCGCCGCTCCGTTAGGCGGTCGATGGCCTGCTGCGTCACGCCGGGCACGTTGAGGGCCTTGTCGAGCGCGACGCTGTCGCGATAGCCGGACAACGTCAGCAGGCTCTCCTCGACGAAGGTACGGACCTCGGGCCTCACGTCGGCCATGCTCCGCTCGTAGAAGTTGGCGAGGATCTCGGTGCGGCTGCCGTCGAGCAGGTCCGCGGTGATCCGGGGCTGGTCCTGCGCCAGCCGCTTGTTGTTGAGCTCCCGGCAGAAGACGCTCAGTAGCGCCGGCTCCACCTCGAGGCCGGCCAGGGGGGCTGGCCTTTCCCCGGGCTTCAGCTCTTCGCCGGCGACGAAGCGGATCACCCGCTCGGCGACCTCCGGCGCGATCAGGTGGCCGCCGGAGAGCGTCACCACGCGCTTGGCCTCTTCGCCGTTCATCCGGTGCAGACGCAGGCGGCTCTGCGCAATGTCGCGCATGTGGTCGCGCAGGCCCTCGAGGTCGGGCAGGAAGTCCTCGCGCAGGCTCAGGAGGACCTTGTACGGATGGCGGCTGGCGGCGAAGCCGCGCGCCTGGTCCGGCGCCGCGTCCAGGCGCGCCTTGACCGCCTCGGGAGGGCGCCCCTCGACGAGGTCCGCCAACTCGTCGACGAACGTGCCGACGGCGTCCTGGCGGCCCTTGCCCAAAGTGAACAGCTCCTCGAACTGGTCGAAGACCAAGAGCGGCGTAACCGGCCGGTTCCGCGGGCTCCAGAAGTCCGCTCCCTGGCGATGAAAATACTCCCAAAGAGTCTCGGCAGCCTGTGGCACAGGCGCCTCGATGCCAGATGCCGCGGCCTCCCGGACGATCGCATCCTTGATCTGGCTGGTGAAAGGCTGGCTGCTCGCGGCGTAATCGAGCCGGATATAGACAGGAAGGATGTTCGCTACGCGCAGCCGCGGGAAGAGACCGGCTTGGAGGAGCGACGTCTTGCCGAGCCCCGAAAGGCCGAAGAGCACGGTGAGCCGGCCACGCAGGATGAGGCGCAGAAGCTCTTCGATCTCGGCGTCCCGGCCATGGAAGAAATCCTCGTCCTCCTCGCGAAACGCGGCGAGGCCCGGCCAGGGGTTCTCGGCGTCGACGGTGCCGCTGTCGGGAGGCGGCAAAGCACGGGCCGCGGCAACGCTCATCGCGGGCCCTCCAGGTATTTCTGATACTCGCGGAAGTGCTTGCGAACTGTGGCGACGAACTCCGGCGTGGTCTTTCCCTCCGGCAGACGTGTCCAATGGATGCGGCGAAAGCTCTCCGGCACGGCCTGTGCAGTCGGGGACGTCTCATCGACGGCGACGGGCAGGATGAATGTCGTGGAGTCCGGCTTCAGGCCCGCCACCCGCTCGGCCTGCTTCCACTCGAGGCGGAAGAAGCGCCCCTGCGGCGTGAGCGCATGGCGCGAGATGACCGGCACGAAGAGCGAGCAGCTCTCGATACAACTGAGGATTTTATCTTCGTAGTGATCGCCCGCTTCGAGCCCCTTCTTGTCAAACCAGACGTCCACTCCGGCGCGCTCGAGACTATCGCGGAGCGCTTCGGCGGCTGGCAGGTCCTCGCTGGGGTAGCTCAGGAAGACGGCTCCGGGCTTCACCTCGGCGATTTCGGACGGCTCGCCGGCGGGCTCCGCGGCGGGCTGCCGCGGCTGGCTGGCTTTCCAGCGCGCCGCCAGCTCGGCCACGAGCTCGGCGGCTCCCCCTTCCTGGAAGACCTTGGTCCGGGTCTTGAAGCTCTGGAGGAAGAGGACCAGACCGGAGTCTTCACGCACCCGGCTGTCCGCCACGAAATCCGTTTTGCCGGGGACCTGGTACAGCCGAGCGGGTTTGGCGATGCGGATGAAGAAGCGGGCCAGCCAGTCTCCGAAGTTGCAGCCGATCAGCAGGAGATGGCGATTGGTCAGCTCATCGAAAAGGAGGTGCGGGCGCCGGGTCTCCGATTGCAGGTGGTGGATGAACTCCAGCATGTCCTCCTCGGTCACGGCATAGCTCGGGAGCGACGAGAGCTTGCCGAAGAGGTGGAACACCGCCGGCTGATCGAGCTCCTGCGCGGCGCACGTGAGATCCTCTGCCGACTCCGGGGAGTAGGCGTAGGTCCTGGTCGTCTCTTTTCCCCCGAAACGCACCTGGTCGAGCGCGCGCGCCAGGAAAGGATCGAAAGTCGTGGTGACGAACAGGCGGAACGGCGTGATTTCCGCAAGCTGCAGCAGAGGCTCCGGGATCGGTAGGTCGCCGGCGCCGTCCAGGATCTCCTTGAGCCCGGAATAGACGTCGTCAAGGTCGCCGCCTGCCTTAAGGTGCCGGCACGCCACGGTATTGAGCGCGCCGCAGGCGGGCAGATCTTCGCCGGAAACCCGGAGCATCGCTGCGAGCCGCTCGGCGAGGTACTGATAGAGGGGCACCTGCCGCCCCTCCATGCGTAACGTCAGGAGATCCTGGCCGACGACAGGCACGACTCGGCCCGCCTTGATGTACTGGATGAGCGGCCCCCAGAAGAGGGCCGACTCGGCGGCGGCTTCAGAGCTCATAGCTGCGACCACCTTTCGCTCCGATCCACGAGAAAGAGACGGAGTAAATCTATTATACCCCCGGATTTCTTGCTGGACAGAACCAAAAATAGACACGCGACCTACCGAACATATAAATAGTCATTCGTGAGTAAATCGCCATAAGGCACCTGCCAGGCGCCTGCACCGGCGAGTCTGCGCTAGGCTCGCTCCCGCAGGTACTCCGCGATCGCTGCACGTCCGGCATATTCCGCCCAGCCCAGCGGCGTCCCCTGATGCAGGATGTCTTTGATGTCCAGTCTCGCGCCGCGCTCCACCAGCAGACGGACGACTTCCTCCTGGCCGTAGAGGGCGGCCTGATGTAGAGGGGTCGAGTGGGAATGGCAACCCAGGGGGTTGTAGCGGTCGGGATCTTCTCCCGCGTCGAGGAGCAGGCGGACGATCCCGGCGTGCCCATGCTGGGCGGCGAGGGCGAGGGCGCGGTGCCGCTCCTCCGGCGAGGCGGCGGGGAGCGATTGCCGGGCCTCCGCGAGGCGACCCGTCGCCGCGGCGACCGTGAGATCCAGGGTCGCGCCGCGCCGGAGCAGCGCGTCCACCGCTGCGAATTCAGCGTGTACGAGCGCCGGCAGCATGGCCTGATTCGGACCGGCCCCGTGGTCGCAGAGCAGGTCGATCAGCGGCATCTGGACCCCGCAGTCCCGCGCCACCCGGCCCGAGGCGACGAGCCCGAGCGTCGATTCGAGGATGGATCGATCGCTCTTCGCGCCGGCGTCGAGGACCACCCGGGCCACTTCGATGATATTGGCCGGCAGGCGGCCATGACGGATCGGGTTTTCCGCGGCGAATTCGAGCAGCGCCGGGTTTCCGAAATAGTTTCCACCCTCGAAGCGGACCCTTTGACGCACCACGCCGGGATGCTCTCGCAGATGGGCGCGGAGCCCGTCCGCGTCGCCGGCGTCGAGGAGGTCCACGGCCCGGCGGAAGGCGGGATCCGCGATCCGCTCGTGATGCGGCAGATCGGGACCGGTCCGCTCCGGGCGCTCGACCTGGGCCTTGAGCCGCGCCCAGCTCGGAAAGCCGTATTCGCGGGCGATGGCGAGTTGGGCATCGCTCAGAGCGAGCTTCGCGCTCCGGATGCCCGCGTCGGTGGACCGCCCGAAACGGGGGTGGAATTCCCGCAGGCGCTGGCTCGCCTCGGGATCTCCGGCGGCATGAGCTTTCAGCAGGTCCCGGGCCTGATGCTTGAGATGGTCGAGGCTCGGGCTGGACGGCAGGCGCTTGGTCGGCATGAGGAGCTCCCTTTCAAGATTGCGCCCGGCGTCCGCACCAGCAGGCAGAAAGTGAGCTCGTCTCGATCTGGCAAGGCAGGGTGGGCTTCTGCCCTTTCCGCGGACTGGAGGCGCCCCTCGGCGCCGGGGAGGACTCTAGCACAGCGTGTTCGAGAGCGTCCGCGGTCTCCGACCTCACCTCCTAGTACGCCGTCACCCTAGAAATGAGGGATTCTGTAGGGGCGGCCCTGCGTGGCCGCCCTGGGCGGGGGCTGGTCCGGTCGGGAATTTCCCCCACCCAGGGCGGCCACATAGGGCCGCCCCTACGGATTTTCACCCCTCTTGGGTGCCGCTTGCAGCATGAGGAACTCTCCTGAAGGAGAGGAGGGACGTTCCCATTCCCTTGACGGACTATTCCCTCAATGGCATAATCATGGCGAGGAGCACACGCCATGGCAACCAAGAAGTGGTCCGAGATCAGAGCCCAGAAATTCACCCCCGAGGAGCTGCGCCGGATCGATCGCGAGGTCGAGAGCGAGCTGTTGGAAATGGACCTTCGCGAGCTGCGCGAGGCGGTCGGGCTCACCCAGGGAGAGGTGGCGCAACGGATCGAGATCACCCAGTCACAGCTCTCGAAGATGGAGCGCCGTGAGGATCACCGGATCTCGACTCTCCGCCGGTATGTCCAGGCGCTCGGAGGCAGCTTGGAGATCTGCGCGGTCATCAACGGCCGGCGGATCAAGCTCGCGGAGGGATAAGGGAGCGGGCTTCGGGGATATAGTCACCCCCATGACCCTCCCCATTTCCTTCGCGGACGCCCTCGCCGCCCGGGAGCGCATCCGACCCTATCTCCAGCCCACGCCTCTGCGCTCCTATGAAGCGCTCGACGCGGAGATCGGCGCCGGGATTCGCGTCCTGGTCAAGCATGAGAACCACCAGCCGACGAACGCGTTCAAGATCCGCAACGCGATTTCCGCTTTGACGTTGCTCTCCGCGGAGCAGCGGCGGCGGGGGGTGGTGGCGGCGACGCGAGGGAATCATGGGCAGGGGGTCGCGCTGGCGGGCCGTCTTCTCGGGGTGCCGGTGACCGTCTGCGTGCCGGTGGGGAACAATCCCGAGAAGAACCTCGCGATGCGCGGCTTCGGCGCCGAGCTCATCGAGCAGGGGCGCGATTATGACGAGAGCGTCGAGGTCGCCAAGGCGCTGGTCCGCGAGCGCGGGCTCCATCTGGTCCACTCGACCAACGATCCGGCGATCATCGCCGGCGCGGCCACGATCGGGTTGGAGATCCTCGAGCAGGCGCCGGACGTGGAGGCGATGGTGGTGTCGATCGGCGGCGGCTCGCAGGCGGTGGGCGCCCTCGTCGCCGCCAGCGGATTGCGCCCCGGTCTGGAGGTCTTCGGCGCGCAGGCGGCGGGCGCTCCCGCGCAGCACGAGGGGTGGCGCGCCGGCCGTCCCGTGATCCTGGAGCGGGCGGACACCTTCGCGGACGGCCTCGCCACCCGGGGTTGCTATGAGCTCTCCTTCGCGGCCCTGCGCTCGGGGCTGCGCGACTTCGTGCTCGCGAGCGAGGCCGAGATCGCCGACGCCGTCCGCCTGGTGCTGCGCACCACCCACAATCTCGCCGAAGGGGCCGGCGCCACCGCTTTCGCCGGGCTCCGCCAGCTGCGCGACCGCCTCGCGGGCCGCAAGGTCGCGGTCGTCCTCTCCGGCTCCAACATCGACGCGGAGACGTTGCGGCGGGTGGTGAACGGGGAGATCTGAGCGGGGGCCTATTCCGTTGCCACGAGCGCCGCTGGTATCATTGGTTGCTCGCCGGGGAAGAGTAGAAGCCCCTGGCGGCGGGTGCTCGTCTCCCGCCGCCAGGCGCAATCCAAAAAAATGTTTTCTACGGCGTGGGGGTGAACTGGAGCTGGCCGCGGATCTCGCCGCCGGGGAAGTTGGTGGTGTGGACGTTGACGTAGACCACGCCGATGCGGAGCCCCCGCAGGACGGCGTTCAGGTCGCCCGGGGTCACGCCCTGGGAGAAGGCGCCGCCGATCACGTCGCTGGCGTGGATCGTGCCCGAGATCGTGCCGCCCCCCGTGGGGCAGGTCTGGGTGCCGGCCGGCCCGTTGCCCAGGTTCGAGCAGAGGAAGATCATGATGCCGCCGTTCACTCCCTTCTGCGCGAAGTGAAGGTGGGACTGGAGGACAGCCGCACTCAGATTGAGGTAGCTCAACTGATAGGTGATCTCCGAGCCGTCCGCGCTGATGGTGGCGGAGAAATGTCCGCCGCCGCCCGTGGACAGCGCGGGCACCTCGTCGAACGGCCGCAGACGGGCCGTCGCCGTTCCACCCTGCGCGCCGGCGGGCACGGCGGCGAGCACCATTACCAGAACGGCAGACAGCAGCACCACGACTCTCGCTCTGCTCATCTCGCACCTCCTGAAGGTTGGAAGGAAGTCTTGAACGAGAACTGAAGCAAGGGCAGTATAGCAGGTCCGTCTGCGATATCCTCCCGGACTGCTCCTATGCCGAAGCGGACCACCACCTTCGAGCTGATGCTGCCGCCGCGGGACCCGGGAGCCCCCGCCTACCGCTGGCTGTAGGCGGCCCTGCGCGCCGAGATCCTGGCGGGGCGGCTGCGCCCCGGAGCGCGGCTGCCGCCGTGGACGCGGACGAGATCCGGCGCGGCGTGCGCGAGCTGGCGGCGGCGTTGGAAGGCCGTCAGGAAGAGCCCGCGGGGGTGCCCTTGTAGTCCTCGAGCTCCACCCAGCCGGCGCCGTCCCGGGCGCAGTTGTCTCCGGTGCCGCAGACCTGGAAGCCGGTCACCGGATGGAGCTCCCAGACGCTCGCCCGCCAGCAGGTTTCCTGGTTCGCCCCCTTGATGGCGCAGTTGTCCTTGGTGTCGTAGTGCTCGTTGTCGATCAGGAGCTGCCCGATGACGCGGACCTGGTGGCCGATGGCGGGCTTCAAGAGATCGAGCGACCAGTCCGGCTTGAAGCGGGCCCGCCAGTGCGGGGTCATCTCGACGATGATGCTCTCCTTTTTCTCCGTGCTCTTCTCGCTCTCGGTCAGCGGTTGCTTTGCCGCCAGCTTGGCGGCGAGAGCAGGGTCGAAGCCGATGCCGAGGTGGAAATCGATGTTGTCTGTCCCCGAGAGCTGGCAGTTGGAGCTCTCGCTCGTGCCGCCTTTCTGGGCGTAATAGAGATAGCCGACCGTACCGGCGACGCTCCCCTCGCCCAGGCCCTTCAACGCGCTGAAGAGCTGCGATTGATTGTCCCTCGTCAGGTCGTGCGGCAGCTTTTGGTCGAGGCCGGTGAAATCCTTGAGCTCCGCGAGCCAGCGCACCGGCTCCGCGGGAGCGACAGGGAGGTTTTTCAGCTCGTTCAAATAGGCGTCATATTTGGCGGCCTTCGAGCAGCCGGTGGGATATTCGTTGTGACACTCCTCGTAACCCGAGATGCTCGGGCCGCAGACGGCGGCCTTGAAATCGGTCGGCTTCGCGGTCGGCGGGTTCAGGGTGGCCTGCCCGAGGAGCCCCAGGGCCACCGGGGCCCACGGCGCGACCCGGCGGGCGAAGACTCCCGGCCGCTGGGAATTGCCAGAGGAAGAGCTTGCCTTACGCGACCGCGACCTCGCCGGCGAGCCACTCGATGCTGTCGCTACAGTCGTTGCCATGATCTCCTCCCTAATCCTGATGACCGTTTTCGCCAGGGGCCGGCTGGGCAGGGGCCGGCTGGTCAGGGGCCGGCTGGGCAGGGGCCGGCTGGACAGGGGCCGGCTGGGCAGGGGCGGAAACGATTGGGGGAGGAGCGGGAGAAACTGTGGTCGTCGTCGTCACCATGGTCGGGTTGTGGACCGTCGTCGTGGTCTCTCCGGTGGTGGGATCATGCACTATCGTCGTGGACTGCCCTGTGTCATGATCATGCACCCTGGTCGTTACCTTGCCCGTATTCGGGTCCGTTATATTGACGGTGGTCTGATTCGTCGCAGGTTGCTGGTCGTCTTGGTCCGATCCATTTTGGTCCGATCCATTCGGTCCATTCGGTCCACCCGCGGATTTCGAGATCCCCTTGCCCACCGTGTAGGTGCTCGCGCTGATGCCGAGGAGCAGCAGGACCCCGGAAGGGATTACCGGGAACTTCAGCGGATCGTTGGCAACGATGACCATGACCAGGCTGAACGCGATCACGAAGATGAAGACCAGAAGCTGAAACCGCGACAAGCTCGCCTTGTTCTCGTTCGGCTCGCACAGCAACCCCGAGATGTCGATCTTGTTGGTCGCCATGGCGATCAGCACAATGAGACCAAAGAAGAAGACGAGGATCGCGGTGACGTACCCGAGGACGATGGTAAGCCGCTCGAGCGGTTTGTCTTGTGGGTTGAGCTTATAGACGAAGTATACTGCCGCTACGGCAAGAACGAAACAGATCACCGAAATGATCCAGCCGATTAGAGTTTTTCTGTTATTCTCGTCCATTGCCGCAGGCTCCTTATTTGAGGTTCTTCAGCAGGGGTCCAATAAATGCGGAGAACGCTTTGCCACCAAGATACGAAACATGGCTCACTCCGAGAGCGGCGATGACGCTCATCGGGATGTCCGCCAGCGAATCCACTTTGGGGTTGGTCATCACGGAGTAGAGGTAGCTCGCGGCCACGCCGACCGTGAAGATCAGGAGCTGCAGGCGGTTCGGCGAGTACGTCCACCTGCCGGCGGCGTCCTTGGTATAGAGCAGGTAGGCGAGGGAGATCTCTCCGGTGGCGATCTTCAGCAGCACCACGCCGAAAAAACCGCCGGCCAGGATAACCCCCGCCAGAGTCACCAGCTTGATAAGGAGGGTTGTCGCGGGCATCGCTGACCTCGAGGAGACAATTCCACGATAGGACCAGCGGCTTGGATTGTCAACAAGTTTGGTTGTCGGCAGGTCTCTATATGTCAATTACGGCAACCAGCGTGACAGATCGCCGGTCTCGAAACCGTCGCTGAAAATCGGATTCAGCGCCGAGGCCGTGAGCTGCACCCGGGCCAGGGTGGCGGTGCGCGCGGGGAGCGTGGCGGCGAAGCCCGTGGGGGTCCCCGTGAGCGCGCCGGCGGCGGCGAGGCCGGAGCCGTCGAGGCGCCAGAGATCGACCGCTCCGGTGACGCCGCCGTTCACCGTCACCGTGACGTCGCGCGAGGCGGTGCCCTTGTTGAGCAGGATCACGAAAAGCTTTCCATTCGCCGCGCGGACGGCGTAGCTCGCCACGCCGTTGACGTCGCTCGACACCGCCCGCACGCTGTCTCCGGTCACTTTTCCGCCCTGGCCGTCATAATTGCGATAGAGGCGGTAGGCGTCCTCCGCCAGGCTGCCGGCGTCCGGCGCCACCCAGCGAAGGGCCATGTCCAGACCCTCGCGGCCGAAGAGGGCGAGCGCCTCGGCCTGCGCCAGCGCGCCGGAGACGGTGTCGTCCTTCCCCCACTTGTACTCGCTGAGCGCGAGCTTCATCTGCGGGCAGTAGGTGTCCCGCCAGGCGCGCATGCGCGGAATGAGCTGCACCACGTTGGGGTTGACGCCGGCGATCCAGGACTCCGATACCCAGGTGGGATCGTAGAGTTCCTTGAGCGAGCGCAGCCGCGCCGCCACGGTCGCCGCGTCGTCCTCTATCGATGGATCGCCGTCGAGGCCGGCGATGCCGTTCCCCTGCGGATAGAAATGGATGTCGAGCCAGTCCATGGGCAGCTTGCCGGCCGCCGGATGGCCCGCGGGGAGCGGGTGGGAGCAGGCCTGCTGCATGTACCACGCGGGCCAGGCCAGGCCGCCGTGGGCCGTGCGGTCGGCGCCGTTGATGCAGTCGCCGGCCGCGGCGTCCTGGGCCGAGGTCCAGAAGTCGCACCACCCCCAGGTGTCGGGCCCGAGGACCTCGGCGCCCGGATCGCGGCGCTTGATCTCGGTGGCCGCCGCCAGACCCTTCGACCAGACCTCGTCGTAGCCCGGCGCCGCGGGGTGGACGTCGCGTTGCGTGCTGTTCCAGAGCATCGGCTCGTTGTCGAGGTTGTAATAGCGCACGCCGGTGGAGGTGGCGGCGCCGAAGCGAGTCACCAGGTGGCTGACCAGGTCGCCCACGTGGGCGCTGAGGTCGACCGGCACCGAGGTGTCCGACGGGCTGTTGCCGGTGATGTAGCGCAGGTTGGGAGAGTTGGGGACGGCCGTGCTGGAGGGGTTGCAGCAACGCGCCGCGCCGCAGGTGAAGCTGTTGGAGAATGGATCACAAATGCCGTTGCCGTTGTTCGAGCAGCCGGTCACGCCGGGGTTGACGTCGCACTCGGTGCCGGTCTGCGGGCCGTACTTGGCGACCGAGAAGCCCGGGGTGCGGCTCGACGATTTCGCCACCTGATCGATCGGCATGGTCAGCACCGCGGCGGCGCCGGCGCCGAGGGTGGGCGTGACGAAGCCGTCCACCGACGTGCCGTTCCCGCTCCCCTCGCTGATGTTCAAAAAGTAGTAATCGAAAGCCCGGTTCGAGGTGTCGACGATCCAGTTGTAGCGGGTGGTGGCGTTGCCGCCGCGCCGGTTGGCGGTGTAGAGACCGGTTCCGAGTTGGGTCGAATCCGCCCAGTTGACGCCGTAGATCAGCGGATTGATCGTCCGCCGGTCGAGCGCGGGATCGACGGCGACCGTGACCGGGCCGGGGGGCGGGAGATTCGCCTGGATCAGCTCGATGTCGTCCGCGTAGGCGGTCGCCTGGTTGCCGCCCGAATTGGCCTGGAAGACGATGCCGTCGAAGCTGGTCGCCGTGACGCCCAGGTCGGCCCAGGTCACCGTCATCTGGGTCCAGGTCGAGGGGAGCGGCGTCAGGTCCTTGCTGCCGACCTCGGCGTTGTTGCTGTAGATCACCAGCCGCACGGCCTGATTGCCGCCGGCGCCGTTGATCCAGAAGCGCACCGCCGTGTAGTTGGCGACCGTGTCGGGGCTGTTGTGGAAATAGAGCCCCGCCCAGGCGTCCGGCTCCCAGGAGATGGCCTTCGGCGCGCTCTGGTAGACGGTGGTCTCCGCCAGGTTGCGGGTCGCCCACCCCCAGTCCTGCCAGCCGTTCTGGAGGGCGTTGTCGTAGACGGTCACGGTCGCCGCGCCGAGGGGGGCTGCGGCGAACGCGGCCACGATCAACAGGGAACGGCGAAAGGCTCTACCCACGGCTCCTCCAGGACATCGACGCATAGACGACTGTCTAAGTGTGGCATAGAAGGGGCTGGGGTGGAAGGTGGAGCCTCTGCTGCCCGGAATCTCATGCCCTCTGGGGCGTCCTGCCCTTCGAAGCCTCACCCTCGGTCCCTCTCCACTTCGTGGAGAGGGAGGGCCCGCGTAGGAAGGTATTGTTGAGCTCGGCAGGGTGCTGAAGACAGGTTCCCCCTCTCCACGAAGTGGAGAGGGGGCCAGGGGGTGAGGCTTCGGAGGGCAGGCCGCCCCAGAGGGCATAAATCCCGAGGAAAGACGGCTCTCTCTACAACGACTTCAGAAACTCCACCAGATCCCCCTTCTGCCCCTCGGTCAGGTGCAGCCCGAAGTGCCCGTCGTAGTGGTCGACCACGTCGCGCAGGGTGGCGAAGCGGCCGTCGTGGTAGTAGCCCCCCTTGCTGTGCGACCAGAGCCCCTTGAGCGGCGTGGTGCGGTAGTGGCCGTCCGGCGAGCGGTCGGCCTGGAAGGAGTCGATGCCGATCTCCTCCGGCGTGTGGCGGTTCCAGCCCGGCTCGGTGTAGAGCGGCGGCACGTGGCAGGTGGCGCAGCCCGCCGCGGTGAAGACGGTCTTGCCGCGTCCGGCCGCCGCCGCGTCGAAGCTGCCGGGGGGCGGAGCCGGGGCCGGGATGGCGAGCTGATAGACCTGCAGCGACGCCAGCTTGGGCGTAATGAAGTCATGATCGCTCCGCACGTCGCCGAAGCCGTTGCGGGCCGCGATGGGGAACTTCACGGGATCGTTCAGCCGGGGGTCCCAGAACCTCCCCTGGCCGTGCATCTCGAGATTGGCCACGAAGGCGTTCCAATAGGTGACCGATCCCCAGCCGGTGAAGGTGTGGCCGTCGACGCCGGCGAGGCCGAAGGCCGGCGGGATCAGCGTCGCAGCGGTCTTGCCGTCCGGCCGGAAGGCCTTGCCGTCGAGGAAGAGCTCGGCGTCGAACCTCCCCGGCCCCCAGCTCTGGAGGACCGTGCGCACCGTGGCCTCGTCCACGCCCAAAAGGCTCGCCACCGGCTGGAGGTTGGGAGCGAGATTGACGACCGCGCCGACGTTGAGGTCCCGGTTCGGCCAGCCGTCGAGACGCTTGCCGACCCCCGGCGCCACCGAGTCGTCGACCGTCGAATGGCAGAGGGCGCAGGTGATGCCGGCCGCGCGCAGGGTCCCGTCCGCGTTGAAGAAGCCGCGCACGCCGACCACGGCGTTGCGCCGCAGCAGCTCCGCGGTGACCGCCGGATCGTCGAGGTTGGCGTGGGCGAGGATGCCCGGCGGGAGAGCGTCGGCGTCGACCTTGAGCCCGACCGCCAGGGCGGTGTGGGGGCTCACCGTCTTGAGGGCCTCGTGGATGCCGAGGATCCGGCTCCAGAACACCTGATCGCCGAACGTGTCATAGCGGAAGGTCTGGCGCCCCTGCTCCACCATCAATCCAGCGTTGGTGACGATGGGGTCGTTCGGGGCCGCCGCGTGCCGCTCGCCCGCCGGAGCCAGCGGCGCGAGGGCGAGCAGCAACAGGGCGCCGGCCGCCGCGATCTTCGAAAATAGCAGAGCTCTCTCTTTGCGTGCCATGCCTCTCCTCCTTGCAAGGTTTTGCGGCCCCCCGGCCCGCGGCCTCCGGGGGGCCGGCACGCGTACAGAGCTCGCTGCGGCGGAAACGTTACAACCGTTCTCCGTCAATCTTCCGCGGGTGTGAGGCTCAGCTCCACCACCTTCTGGCTGGTCTGGGCCATGTAGTAGAAGCGGCCGCCGAAGCCGGGGCTGATCGCCGAGCCGTTGGGCCGGGTGTCGACCTCGTCGCTCAGGGCGACCACACGGCCGCTGGCGGCGTCCCGGAAGACCACGCGGTCTCCCTGCAGCGTGTACCAGGTGCCGACGATCTGGCGGTGCTTGCGGTCGGCGATCAGGATGCTGAAGGAGGCCGTGGTCTGCTGCGTCTCCCATTGGAGGCTGAAACCCTTGTCCGGATCGAAGCCGAGAGCCGCCGTGCGGCAGGCGAGTTGGTCCTCGACGTAGACCTGGTGATTTTCCAGATCGAGGGACGCTTTCGAAAGCTCCTGGCTGATCTTGGTGTCCGGGAAGGGCTGGAACGTGAACGTACGGCTGCTGTCGCGGCGGTCGATCGCCCACACGGTGAGGGGAATAAGCGAGCGGAGGAAATTGGTCTGCACGATCACCCAGTCGCCCAGCATCCCCACCCCCGTGCCCGGCTGGGCGCCGGGGGGAACGTATCTCACCTGCCAGTCCGCATCGAGCTCGAACGATGTGCCGGTGAAGAGATAGCGCCACATCGTGGTGGTTCCGGGGAGATAGACGTAGTCGCGGCCGTCGCGGCGCTCGCTGGCGATGCGGCCGATGATCGGCTCGGGGGTCTCGACCACCGCCAGCCGTTCGAGGCTGTCGGGATCGACCGCCACCAGGAAGGAGGGAATCCCGCTGCGCTCCACGCACTCGAGGCCCGCCAGCTCCTCGCCGTCGCAACCTTTTCCGCGCTCCATGGACTTGGCGAAGATCACGCCGTCCGGCGAGATCACGAAGCCGTTGTAGGCGGCGCCCCCCTGGCCGGGGTGCTCGGGCAGGGCCACGATCCGGTGCGCCAGCGTGTCGGGGTCGATGCGGGCGAGGAGGTTGCCGGCGATGGCGTAGAGCTTGCCGTTGGCGTGCGCGGCCAGCACGCCGGGGTAGTTCCAGTGGTGGAGCGTCGGCGCCTGGATGTAGATCCGCCAGGACTCCCGCAGGGAATAGGGGTCGATCATCGCCACGTACGCGCCGCTCCCCCCGCTCACCTGGCCGCCGTAGACGAACAGCTCGTCACGCTCGCGGGTGACCAGATTGTAAAGGTATGGATAATCGCTCACCGACTGCCGCGTCGACACGCTCACGGCCTTGGCGTTGGCCAGCGTCTCGACCGTGCAGGTGTGGGGGAACTTGATGGTGCGGAGCGAATCGAAATGCTCGAAGGGGGCGAGCGTGCGGTAATAGCCGTTGTCGCCGGGCCCCGTCTTCAGTCGGGCCGAGGCCGGACAGACGTACTGCAGGGCGAAATAGAGGAGGAACTTGTAGCCGTCGTCCGTCTTCTGATTGGCGATCCCCAGAAAAAGGTGATCGTTGAGCTGCTTGAGCTCGTCGAGAATCGCGCGCACCGGCGGCGAGTTGACCGGCAGGTCGTAGTCGAGGGCGACGACCTCACCGCCGCCCTGGAGCGCGGGCTGTAAAGAGAATATGAGCTCGTATTCCGCCGTGAGCTCACCGGTCTTGGCGACGATCCGGTTGGTGCCGACTCCCCTCTCCGGGCCGAGCGGCTGGAAGATCTTCCCTTTCCAGATCTGCTTGATCTTCTCGTCGACCACCGCGTTGCCGAGGGCCAGGCCGTTGAACGGGCCGTGGAGGTCTTCGATGCGCGGCGTGCGGGTGAGGGCGTAGAGGTCGTCGAGCTCCTCGCGCGTCATACCCGCGAGGTCGTCGAGCGTGAGGGTGGCCAACTTGGGGGCCGAGGCTGTGGGTGAGCTGATCTCGATCATGGTCGGGCTCCTTTCTGGTTTTTCGTTGCGATCACGGATCGATCACGAATTGGCCGGCGTGGCGGGATCTTCGGGTTGCAGCTCGCGGCCGTGGACCATGAAGAACGCGACCCGCTCGGCCAGAGCGCTGATGGTGAACGAGGGGTTGACGGCGAGCGCCGTGGGGACGATGGCGCCGTCGGCCACAAAGAGGCCGGGGACGCCGAACACCTCGCCCTGCGAATTGACGACCCCCTGCTCGCTCGTGTCCCCCATCACGCAGCCGCCGAGCGGGTGCGCGGTGAGGAGCCCCGAGCCAGTCACCGGGTCGTAGCCGATGGGATGGTGGTAGCGGCCGTTGAGCTGCTGGCTCACCTCGCGCAACGCGGCGGTGATCTGGTGATAAAGCGGCAGGCTCCTGGTGGGGTCCCAGTCGAGGATGATCCCCTGGTTGTCGTCGGCGAGCCGCAGGACGCCGTTGGCCGCGTCGGTGCCCATCCCCAGATAGCGCATCCGGTAGCGGGCCCGCACGCCCAGCCGGCCCTTCTCCAGCCCCAGCATCGAGCCGAGGATCGGGATCGCTCCCAGGTCCTCGATGTAGATCTTGTTGTCGTCGGTGCTGAAGTCGCAGCCGGCGACGATCGCCGGCCCGCTCTTTGGCTGGAGATCGAAGGGGGCGTCCTTGGTCATCGCGTAAATGAAGTCGCCGTTGCCCGAGAAGTGTTGGCCGAGCATCGGGCTCAAACCCGGGAGGTCGTTCCGGGACTGCAACAGCACCTCGGTCGAGCCGAGCGTGCCGGCCGCCACCACCACGCGGTGGGCGCGCACCGAGCGGACGGGCTTCGGCTGGTCGCTCGCCGGCTCCTCGTCCCCCTCGGTGAACCGGATCTCGAACAGGGGCCCTGGCTTGCGGATCGTCTGCACGAAATGCTCGGGATAGATCCGCGCGCCGCGTTGGCGGGCCACCGCGAGGTAGTTGAGGGTCAGCAGCTCGCGGGCGTTGACGTTCCCCTCGAAGGTCTCGGAGGCGGGGCAGCCCACGATGCAGTCGCCGCAATAGACGCAGCGCGTCTGCGGGATGCCGGCGGGGGTGGGAGCGGGCGCCTCTTCGGAGTGGACGGCGATCGGCACCCACTTGGGCTCGGTCCGCGCGCGCCGCGAGGCGCGGGCGGCGTTCTGGAAGGCGATGCCGCGCGCCGGCATCCCCGCCACCGGATTGGGCGAGACCGGCGCCGAACGGATCATCCGGTCGGCGAGGTCGTAATAGGGATCGAGCACCCGGCGATCGATGTCGGACGGCCAGCGGGGGTCCTCGAAGATCTCGGGGTAGGTGCGCAGCCGGACGCCGAAATAGTGCAGCGAGCCGCCGCCCACGCCGATGCCGCGGATCACGTTCATGCCGTTCCCCTGATCGACCAGGAAGTGGCCGTGGCGCAACGTCCGGGTGCCGTGGCCCGTGGTCACGAAAGACCCCTGCTCGACCGGGTACTCCTTGCCTCGCTCCAGGATCGCCACCGATTGCCCCGCCTGGGCGAGGCGGCAGGCCACCGCCGCGCCACCGAAGCCCGAGCCGATGACGACCACGTCAAACGTCTGATCCGCCGCGGATGCTCTGATCATGATCCCTCCTTGAGGCCCGGCGAGGAGCCGCTGTGGCCTGTCTCTGAGGGGGTAGTGGGACGGGGAGGGGCGCTATCGCAGGGCTCAACGAGGCCGCGCAGAAATTCTCAAGGACATAAAAGACTGCAAGGACTGCAAGGACAAAAAAAGCGCCAATCTCAGCTCTTTTTCTTGTCCTTGTTGTCCTTGGAGTCCTTGCAGTCTTTTATGTCCTTGCTCCGGGTTTTCTGGCAGGCAGGCTCCCGGCGCGGGCGGCTTCTATGCGCGCCGCTGCTCTCTAATCGACGATGAACAGCTTCGCACCGCCCTCCGTCACAGAGCGGTGAGGCTCGGCGCCGTCGGCGACCTGGTAGCTCATTCCCGGACGTAGGGTGATGACGCGGCCGTCCTGGAGCTCGGTCTGCAGCTCTCCCCCGACGCAGAGCACGATGTGCCCCTTGGAGCACCAATGGTCCGCCAGGTACCCCGCCGAATACTCCACCATGCGGACGCGAAGGTCTCCAAACTGCCGGGTCCGCCAGAGCGCGCGCCCGGTCTCACCGGGATGCTCGGTGGGCTCGACAGTGGCCCAGTCCGTGACGCCGAAGGGGATATCCGACAGTTGCATTGCCGTCTCCTTGTGTTAATCCATTTATCTACCCAGCGAAGGGATTCTCGATCTCCAAATCGCCGAATCGGCGGCCGTGCTGCATATCCTCGCTGAAAAGCCTGCGGCAGTTGCTCTCCAGCGCAGCCTGCACGATCAGGGCATCCCAGAAGGAGAGGCTGGCCTTCTGATGGAGATGGACCGCGCGGAGGATCAACGAGCCGTCGCTCGTGATAAGGGGAAAGGAGCTGAGATGAACCAGAGCGGCGAGCGCCTCGTCACCCGCAAGAGGTCGCGCAGCTTTCGAGTGACTGTGACGTAGAATTCCTGGAGCACTTGGGAGCTCAGCACGATGCGACCGGACCGGGCATGCTCCGTCAGCAGGTCGCGCGCCTGGGCTTGCTTGGCGGGAGAGTCTGTATCGAAGAGGTAGACGAGAACGTTGGTGTCAAAGAAGACCCTATCGCTCATGGAGCTCGTCCCGAGTCCACCGCGCCTCTCCCCGGCCAGACCGGGACTGCTCAGAGAGTCGCAGGATCGCGTCCGCCGCCGTCTCCCAAGTCTGCCCCGCAGCCGCGTACGCTTCGAGGTAGTCGCGAAGGAGGCTGTTGACTGAGGTGTCCTGCTGTGTGGCCCGCACCCGCGCCCGGCGCAGGATCTCGTCGTCCACGGTGATGGTCAGATTCGCCATAGCTCTCTCCTGGCCTTACAGCATAGCCCGTGCGACACAGGATCAGTGTAGCACGAGGCGTTCACTTCCCGCTGTCTGCAGCCTCCGCAGCTCCCGCCACCGGGCGTACTGCCCGGCTTTCGCGTCTGGATCACCAGCGGATAGCGCCGCTGGGGATCGTAGCCCGGGGGCAGGGCCAGGATTCCGGCCCAGGGGACGCCGTTCTTGTCCTGCCAGCGGAAGAGGGACACCTTGCCGAGCGCCAGACCGGCGAGCTGGGGGTTCGGGTCCCAGACGACCCGCAAGGCCGCATCGCCGTGGCGGCGCCCGGAGAGCACGGGAGAGCGATCGAAGGCCTCCTCCACCGCCAGCTCCACGCCGTCGCCCGGGCCGGCCGCGGGAGGCGCCGGCTGCCTGATCCATTGACCGGAGCGCAGGCCGAACGTCTCCGGAGGGGGCGGCTGGCGGGACCCGGAATAGGTCAACGTCAGCTCCTCCTTCGCCGCGTTCCATTGGACGTCCTCGACGAGGTAGGACCTCTCCTGGCCGGCCGCCGGCAGCGTGAGCGGCAGCACGGACCGCGGCGCCCGGGTCGCGACGTCCACGACGGCGATGACCGGGCTCTGGGTCCCGGGAAGGAACGTGTCACAGAGGATCGCGCTCCGGCCGTCGGCCGTCCAGAACGCCTGGGTGGGCGCCAGATAGCCGAGGTTGCGTCCGGCGGGCGCGTCGACGAGCGGCGAGGCCTCGCCGGTCCGCAGATCGACGCGCACGAACTGGAGGGGCTTGGCAAAGTTGTCCTCGGCCACGGCCCGCGGGTCCCCTGGCACCAGGGGAGGTATCCCCATCGACGGCTGCGGCGGGTAGGCGTCCCATCCCGGAGGGATCTCGGGGACCGGCGCCAGGATGATCAGAGAGCCCTCGTCCGGCGCGATGGCGAGCGTTGGCGCGAGGGACCAGGACGGTGGGAAGAGCCTCAGCGGCCGGCCCCGGAAGCGGAAAGAGACCGGCAGCTCGCTCCCCTTGCGCCAGACGCGCAGGTCCGTGGCCCGGCTGGACAGGGACTCCCATTCCGCGTCCTCCAGGGCCGGCGGCCGCGGATACAGGAGCGCTTCGAGGCTCTTGGGCGACACGACCACCATCTCGTCTCCAGGCGGCGCGGGCGCGAGCGGGATCAGGGTGGTGTAGGCGATCGTGTCGCCCCGGATGTCGTACGCCGACACGAAGGCATTTTCGCCGGAGATGGCCGTCAGGCCGCCGGTCCGCACGTCCACGATGAACAGCCGCTGGTACGGGCTGCCGTTCTTGCCCAGGAAGGCGATGCGGGTGGAATCCTCCAGCCAGCGGGCGCCCGAGAGGACCGCCGTGTTGGAGGTCGCGGCGACCGTCGCCAAGGCCCGCGGCGCCGGCCGGACGGCGGACTTGTGCAGGACGTAATCCTCCACGGGCCGGCGGTCGAAGAGCCAGATCGTCGATTCGATACGGTCGCGCGCGAGGTCGCCGCGTTCGGTGATCAGAAAGAAAACCTTGCGATCCGGCGAGAAGACCGGCGCGGCGCGCGTAAACCCCTCCTCCGAGACGGTGTAGTGGACGATCGACGACAGCTCGATCGCGTCCCGCGGGGTGAAAGGGCGCGGGCCCTCCGCCGCCCGGCCGGGCCGGACCGCGACGAGAAAACCGAAAAGGATCGCCGCCAGGAGCCCGCGCCGGGCGCCCGTGCTCATGAGGGCTGGAACAGCTCGACCGGCACGCCGGTGCCGGCGCCGAAGTAGGAGCGGGAGTTGGCGCCGGGGAGCGCGAAGCCGTTGATGGCGATCCGCCGTGGGGCGGCGCCGCGGTTCTCGGCGCTGCGGTGGACCACGTAGGGCCCGAAGAAGGCGGCGCTCCCCGCCTTGAGGAGCGCGGGCACGCCGGGCCGGTCCCGGAAGTCGCTTCGCACCGCGGCGGGATCGAGGTGCCCTTGCCGGCCGCTGCCCGGGAAGAAGATCAGCGGGCCGTTCTCGGGGGTCGTATCGTCGATCGCCACCACCGTCTGCACGTAGCTGCCGCGGCCGTCGACGTCGTGCCACTCGGGCGTGCCGTAGCGGCGGTGCTCGCTGTCCTGGTGGGGCTCGAACTCCAGCCCGTCGTTGGGGTACTTGGCGTGGAGCTGGTTGAGGAGCTGGACCGCCGTGGAGGAGCCGAGGAGCTGGCCCACGATCGCGGTCAGCCGCGCGTCGCGCCCGCAGGCGAGGAACGACGGCTCGCACCCGCCCGCCCAGACCACCCGCAGCAGCCGCGTCGAGCCCATCGAGCGGTCGATGCCGCCGAAGACGAACTGGCTGCCGCCGTGCTCGACCTTGCGCTCCTCCACCCCCTCGTCCGCGGGCAGGGCCGCCGCGAGCTCCCGGCCCAGGGCGCGGATCCGCTCCGCGGCCCCGGCCATCTCCTCCACCTCCTCGCGCGAGAAGAGATCCTCGATGATCAGGTAGCCGTCGTCGTAGAAACGACGGAGGTCGGACCGGGACAGCTGGTAAAGCATAAATCTTGCGGGATTGTACACCGGGGTATGAGCAATTTCAAATACGGCCGGAGGCCTCTGGGGCCGCCTGCCCTCCGAAGCCTCACCCTCGGTCCCTCTCCACTTCGTGGAGAGGGAGGGCCCAGAGATCGAAGTCCTCTAAATTCGGCAAGATGGCTCAGCTACGTTCCCCCTCTCCACGAAGTGGAGAGGGGGCCAGGGGGTGAGGCCTCGGAGGGCAGGCCGTCCCAGAGGGCAAGATCTGTGTAACGGCATAGATCTCAATCCCCCCGGGTTGTAACGTTCGCCGCCTTCGTCACTCTGTACAGGCGAAAGGAGGCGTTCCGATGCCTGTAACACAATCCAACCCGAGCCTGGAATCGCTCTACCGCCCTCTGTGGCTGACCTACGGGCTGGTCCCGCTGCTCGCGGGGCTCGACAAGTTCTTCAATCTGCTCACCGACTGGCCGAAGTATCTGAGCCCCTGGATAGCACATCTGCTGCCGGTCTCGGCCCAGACGTTCATGTACGCGGTGGGGGTCATCGAGATCGTGGTCGGCCTGCTGGTGCTCACCCGCTGGACGCGGCTGGGAGCGTGGATCGCCGCCGCGTGGCTGGTGCTCATCGCGCTGAACCTCGCCACCCTCGGCCTGTTCGACATCGCCGTCCGGGACCTCGCGATGGCGGTCGGCGCCTACACCCTCGCCCGCCTCACCGAGCTGCGGCAGGAGTCGCCCGCGGCGGTGCCGGCCTCCTCTCTGCGGACGAGCCGGGCGTAGACTGGGGACGAGCCATGAGCCAGCCCGCCCTCCTCCAACCCGCCGCCGTGCCCGCGACCCTCTCCGACGAGGAGGTCGTGGCGCGCGTGCTGGCGGGGGACACCTCGCTCTTCGAGATCCTGATGCGGCGCTACAACCAGCGTCTCTTCCGCGTGTCCCGCGGCATCCTGGCGGACGACGCCGAGGCCGAGGACGTCGTGCAGGAGGCCTGGCTGCGGGCCTTCCGCGAGCTCGCCGGTTTCCGTGGCGAGGCCCGCTTCGCCACTTGGCTCACCCGCATCGCCTGCCACGAGGCGCTGGCCCGCGCCCACAAACGGCGGCGGCTGGTCCCCATTTTGTCCCCCATTACGGGTGGAGGCGACGGCGGCGAGCCCCCCGAGCCGCCGGCGGAGGCTCCAGGCCCCGAGCGGGACCTGGAGAACCGCGAGCTCCAGGTCCTCCTGCGGGAGGCCGTGGAGGTCCTCCCCGATCCGTTGCGGTCCGTCTTCTGCCTGCGCGAGATCGAGCTCCTCTCGACCGAGGAGACCGCGGACGCCCTCGGCCTCACGGTGGAGAACGTGCGCGTGCGCCTGCACCGCGCCAAGCGCAGCCTGCGGCAGACCGTCGACGACAGGATCGGCCGCGAGGTGCGCCGCCTCTACCTCTTCGACGGCGCTCGCTGCGACCGGATCGTGGAGAACGTCTTCGCCGTCCTCCACCTGGAGCTGGGTGCCTGACAGATGTATACAGTATATGCTAAACTTAGCTTGCCTTTTTCATAAGGAGAGAGCGATGAGAAAAAAGAGCAAGCGGCTGGCCCTTCACCGTGAGACGGTCCGCCACCTGGACGAGGTCGGGCTTCAGGGGGTCGCGGGAGGCACGGATTACACCCGCACTTGTGGTGGGACCTGCGCATGTATCGACTATCCAGACACCTTCAGCGCGGACTGCACGGCGGGCTGTCCGACGACCTCCCTCGGTTGACGCCAAGGGCCTGCGCGGGCCGCCCCTCAACCTCCGTGGTGGTGATGGTGGTAGTGCCGCCGGTGATGATGGTGATGCGTGGCCGTGTGCTGGACCTCCACCCTGGGCACCGGCGGCGCCGGGAGAGGCGGTGGCGCGGGCAGGCCCGGAGGAGCCGGGGGCGCCGGAGGAGTCGGCAACTGCGGGCTGGCTGTCGTGGCGGCGGGAGCGATCCCCGCGCAGAGCATGGCAAGCAGGACGTAGGTGTGGGCTCGCATATCGGGGCCTCCTGAGAGCAGTGGGAGCCGCGAGGCTCCCCCTGCTCCACGAGCACTGCCAGATGGATGCCAACTCCGGGACGGGCCCGTTCAGTCAGCCCCTCACCACCCGCACTTCTGCCCCTTGTTCTGCTGGTCGAGCCAGGTCTTGAGCGGCGCGAAGTAGTCGAGGATGGCGGTGGCGTCCATCTGCCGCTGGCCGGTGGCGGCCTCGAGGGCGTCCGGCCAGGGGTGGCTGGCGCCCATCTCCAGCATCTTCGCCAGGCGGGCGCCCGCCTCCTTGTTGCCGTAGATCGAGCAGCGGTGCAGCGGGCCCTTGAAGCCGGCCGCCTGGCAGAGGCCGCGGTGGAGCTGGAACTGCAGGATGTCCGCCAGGAAGTAGCGCATGTAGGGCGTGTTGCCCGGCACGTGATACTTCGCGCCCGGATCGAAATCTTTTTCCGAACGCGCGACCGGCGGCCGGATCCCCTGGTATTTCAACCGCAGGTCCCACCAGGCTTTGTTGTAGTCGGCGGGCTTGATCTCTCCCGAAAAGACCTGCCAGCGCCACTGATCGATCAGCAGTCCGAACGGCAGGAAGGCCACCTTTTCGAGCGCCTTCTTGAGCAGCAGGCCGGTGTCCTTCGATTCATCGGGCACCTTGTCGAGCAGGCCGACCTCCTTGAGATATTCGGGGGTGATCGAAAGGGCGATCGTATCCCCCACCGCCTCGTGGAAGCCGTCGTTGGCGCTGTCCTGATAGAGGAACGGCAGGTTGTCGTAGGCACGCTGGTAGAAGTTGTGCCCCTCCTCGTGATGGATGGTGCGGAAGTCGTCGTCCTTGATCTTGAGGCAGGCCTTGATCCGCAGGTCGTCCTTGTAGTCGATGTCCCAGGCGCTCGGGTGGCAGACGACGTCGCGGTCACGCGGCTCGGTGAGCAGCGAGCGCTCCCAGAAGGTCTGCGGCAGGGGCGGGAAGCCGAGCGAGACGAAGAAATTCTCGGCGTACTTGGCCATCCCCTTCTGGTCGACCTTCTTGGCCTCCAGCAGCTTGGTGAGGTCGAAGCCGGGGTCGGCGTCCGGGGGGGCCAGCACGTCGTAGATCTGGTCCCACTCCTGGGCCCACATGTTGCCCACCACCTGGGCGGGGATGGGCTGGTCGAGCGGCACCACGGCGTTGCCGTACTTCTCGTTCAGCCGCTTGCGGGTGTAGCAGTAGAGGGAGTCGTAGAGCGGCTTGACCTGGTTCCAGAGGCGGTCGAGGTCGGCGGAGAAGGCGTCGGGGGGCATGTCGTACTTGGAGCGCCAGAAGGCCCCGGTGTCCTTGTAGCCCAGGTCGCGAGCCCCCTCGTTGGCGATCTCCACCAGCCGCGCGTAGTCCTGGCGCATGGGCGGCGAGATGGCGTGCCAGCCGAGCCAGACGTCGAGCATCTCCTTGGGATCGCGGCTAGTGCGCAGGATGTCCTCGAGCTCGGTGAGCGACTTGCACTCCCCCGGCTTGGGACACCACTTGCCGGCGCCGTACTGGGCGTCGAGCGAGGCGCCGAGGCGGGCGAGCTCGGCGGTCTTCTTGGGATCGCTGGGCGGCGCCAGCACGAGGGTGCGCTTGAGCAGCTCCATCTGCCGCCGCAGGTCGGGCGGGAGCTGGACGTGGTCGAAGCGGGCCGCCTGCTTGGCGTACTCGACGCTCGGCCCGAGCAGCGCCTCGTTGGCCTCCGCGGCGAGGATCTGGGTGTCGTCGGTGATGAAATTCTCCTGCACCCAAGCGGCCCGCTGCCCCTTGATCGACAGGTCGAGCAGGAGTTTCTGCGCCTCGTCGAGGAACTTGCGGGCCTCCTCGACGGTCGGCTGGGCGGTCTTCTTGGCGGCGGCCTTCTTCTGGGGAGCGGCGGACGCGGGGGCCGCCGCGAGGGCCAGCAGGAGCCCCAGGCCGGCCAGGAGGGCGGCCGGCCGGCGCAACGGAAAGGACAGGTTCTTCATGGATTCCTCCGCGAACAGGGTCGTCGGTCGCGGGGGAGTATAACGGAGGCTCGGCGCCAGAAAAGGGACGGCAGGCCGCCGGGCCGCCGGGAGCTCACGTCCCCTCACTTCCCCTGGATGAAATCCCCGATGTCTCTCGACAGCTGCTCGAGCGAGCCCTGGTTGAGGTACATCATGTGCCCCGCCGGGTAGCTCCGGATCGTCACCCGCGCCGGGTCGATGCCGCTGTGGTGGAACATGTAGACGTTGGCGAAGTAGGCCGTCGCCAGGTCGTAGTAGCCGTTGGCGACGAACACGCGCAGCGCCTCGTTGTCCTTGGTGCCCTGCGCCAAGTCGCCGGTGACGTCGACGAAGCCGGCGAAGGCGCCGGCCGCGTTCCTCCGCCGCTTCCAGCTCCGGTTGGCCTCGCCGTTCTGGGGCAGGTAGGGCTCCTGGATGTCGGCTTTGAGATCATCGCGCAAGTACTGATGGAAAAGCGCGAGGTAGATCGGCCCGGTCTTGGCCTCGAACGGGTCGCTGTTGGGGAACGCCGCTACGTTGTCGAGCTCCTTCTGCGCATAACGACTGTCGAGGAAGCCGGTGGACATCCCCTCGTCGCGCAGCAGCTCCTTGGCGAAGCGAGGCGCGTAGAGGCGCAGGTTGCTGTTGAGGATGTACTGTTTGGACACGCCCGTGTAGCGGTGCAGCTTGTCGGCGATCTGCCCCTTCTCCGCCGCCGAGAGCGAATCGCCGCGGAAGAGGGCCTGCAGGTACTCGCCGGAGGCGAACTGCTCGACCTCGGTGAGCAGCGCCTGCAGGCTCGGCCAGGAATCCGGGAGCTTCTTGTGGTACCACGCCGTCGCGGCGAGCGTCGGCAGGTGCGTGGCGTAGGTGAGATCGTTGCCGCCGGTGTCGAAGGGCAGGGCGCCCATGTTGATCGCCGGCGAGATGAGGATCACGCCGTTGAGGCCGACGCTCAGCTGCCCCTGGAGCCGCGGCACGAGCATCGAGCCGCGGATGCCGCCGTAGCTCTCGCCGAGGATGTACTTGGGCGAGTTCCAGCGGTCGTGCACGGTGAGGAAGGCGCGGATGAAGTCGGCGACGGAGTCGGCGTCCTCGTCGTAGCCCCAGAAGTCGGCGTCCTTCTTGTCGCCGAGCGCGCGGCTGAAGCCGGTGCCGACCGGGTCGACCTCGACGAGATCGGTGAAGCGCAGCAGGCTCGACGGGTTGTCCTTGAGCCGGTAGGGCGGCGCGCCCGGGTCCTGCGCGTCGCTCGGGATGTCGATGCGCTTGGGACCGACGAAACCGAGGTGCAGGAAGACCGAGGCGGAGCCCGGCCCGCCGTTGAAGAAGAACGTGACCGGCCGGTCCTCCTGCCGCTTCACGCCCTCCGCGAGGTAGGAGATCGTGAAGAAGCGCGCCGTGGGCTTGCCGTCGCGGTCCTTGAGGTCGATGTCCTCCGCCGTGGCGGTGTAGGGGATGTCCACCCCGCCGGCGGTGAAGCGGTGGTGGGTGACGAGCTTGCGGGGTGGGGCTGGGGCCGCCGCGGCCTTCTCCCCGCCTCCCGGCTTGTCCCCCTCGGGGGGGTCGTCAGCGCGGACGGCGGCGGTGGTCGAGACGAACAGGGTCAAAAGAATGGCGAGCGTCGCTTTGCGCATGCGCAGATCTCCCTCGTGGTGAGCCAGATACGGCTGGAAAGGGCGGAAGTTTCAGGATCCCGCCGGGCGGCACTCCTCCGGGCGAGGTGCCGGGCGAGGTGCCACCCAATTCATCACAGCAGCGGTCGCCGGTGATCTCTGAATTATAGCGCCACGCCAGTGCTCCGCGCCGCGTGGAGCGGCACGCTCGCGGTCAATCGAGCCCCGGCGCCGGGACTGGAATGGATCTCGAGCGAGCCGCCGAGCGCTTCCGCGCGCTCCACCATGCTGAGCAGCCCGAGGCCTTGACTCCACGCGGCCTCGACGTCGAATCCCACGCCATTGTCGCTGATGGTCACCGTGAGCCGGTCGGAGCTCCCGCTCAAGCGCACCGACACTTCACTCGCCTTGCTGTACTTGATTGCGTTTTGTATAGCTTCCTGAACGATCCGGAACAGGCACAACATCAGATCCGGCGGCAGCGTCGATGGCACGTCGTGGTGGCTGAAGCTGGTGGTGATGCCGATGCGTGACAGATCGAGGCGAAGCTGGTCGATGGCGGCGACGAGGCCGAGGAGCCGCAGCTTCGTCGGATGGAGACTGTGCGAAAGCTCGTGCAGGCTCTTGGCTATGCCCTGCGCCACCGCCAAAGCCTCCGCGGCGCGCCCCTCCCGATCATTGGGGCCTTCCAACGATTTGAGATCAACCGTCAGCACGAGCATCCGCTGGCAGATGTCATCGTGCAGCTCGCGCGCGATCCGGGAACGCTCGTTTTCCTGGGCGCGCAGCAGACGCGCCGCGAGATCGCGGTTGCGCTCATAGCTCCTGAGAAGCTCGCCCTGGCTCGCCCGCAGCTTTCCTTCCGCCTGTCGCCGTCGCCGGCGCTGAATCAACAGCCCGGTAATCAGGACGCTCTGCGCGAGGAGCAGAGCGGCGGCGGCGAGGATGTAGGCTTTGTAACGGTCCCAGACCGTTGGCTCTCGAAACCTGACGAGTGTGCCGGGGGGGACGCGCGCTTCGTCGATGCCCCAGCGCCGAAGCTGGCGCCAGTCGACCTGATTGGCGTTCAGATGGAGAGCAGCGACCGGGATCGTATCGGCTGGCTCGCCGCGGAGCACGCGGAGGGCGAGCTCGCCGACACGCTCGATGGCATCTCGTTGGACGTAGAGGCTGCCGCCGACGATGCCATGATCCATCGTCGAGTCGACCCAGCTATAGGTTGGGGCATTCGCCGCCGCTGTAACTCGATCGATGTACTCCAGTGGGTGGAACTTGTGACCGGCCCCATCCTGGCTGACGAGCACGTAGTAGACAGCAGAGCGCCCAGGCAGCTTCGACAGCCGATTCACGAGATCCGACGTGGCGAGCCCCGACAGATAGGAGACGGTCAGCCGAGGGTCGTGGGAGCCCAGTTGTTTTCGCACCGCGGCCTCGTACTTCCTGTCGGCCGCGGCGGCACCGGTAACGATGAAAACGCGGCTCACGTCCGGCTGCAACCGACGGATGAGCGTCAGTGTCGACGCGTAGTCGCGCACGTGGATCAGCCCTGTCGAGCCCGGGGCGCGGCGCGGCGGTGGAGTGTTTGCGAGGAACACCTCGGGCACGCCGGGAAAGAGGCTGTCCCGGTAAGCCTCGACGAGATCGACGGCCGAGTCCTGCATCGCGATGACCAGGTCGAGCTCGACGCTCCGATACTTCTGACGGAGAAAGTCGCGGAACGCCAGCTTGTACGCGGGATCAGGAAACCTCGTCAGGTCGATGAACTCGGGGTAGTAGTCCAGGTTGCGATCGAGACCGGCGTCGAGCATTCGTGGCAGCTCGGCCTCGCCGACGATGGAGAATTGGCCGTCACGTCTCGTCGAGTAGAGAACCAGCACCTTCTTGTGTTTGTCTTGCGTGCCGGCGGACGCCGCCGGCGCGGCGTGTGCGAGGACGAGGGTGGCCGCGGCGGCGGCGGCGATCCTGAGGACGCGCCCAGGGAGAGCCAGCCTTTTCACCATCGGCCTGCCTGTAGACACCGGCGCCATTCTCCAGGTTCTCAGATTCTGCGATACGATAGGGTCGATAGACGCACAGTCTCGAGGTGTCCCCGAAGCATGACGACCGTCCGACCGTCCCGACCCCGAGTCGTCCTAGCGGACGACCATCCGCACGTCCTGGGCGCGTTCGGCCGCCTGCTGGGCTTCTCATGCGAGGTGGTCGGCAGCGTGTCCAACGGCCGCGACGCGGTCGAAGCCGTCATGACCTTGCGGCCGGACGTCCTCGTCACGGACCTCATGATGCCCGACTTGGACGGCCTCGAGGTCTGTCGCCGAGTCAAGCACGCCGCGCCGGAGACCGCCGTCGTCATCGTGACGGCATTCGACGACGCCGAGATGCGGGAAGCCGCGCTCGCCGCGGGGGCGTCGGCCTTTATCCCGAAGCATACAGCCGCCGATGCATTGGAGCACACAGTCCAGCAGATCTTTGCTGAGAAGCAGGATCTGCTGTAGCAGGAACGTGGCGCGCCAAAGACACCACCTATAATACCCCACCGGATAATACTCCACCGGATAATACTCCACCGGCTACCGCGTACCTGTCCAAGGACTTCCCCCAGATCATCTG
>DASXJP010000666.1:0-8574 GCA_036497345.1 Thermoanaerobaculia bacterium | reverse complement strand
GTCCAGGGCGTCGCCGAGGAAGAAGGGGTGGAAGCTCTCGGTCAGCAGCAGGGTGTAGGCACTGGTGGGCCGGAGGATCACCCTCACCTCGGCGTCGGCGAAGGCGGCGAGCGGGCCGTCCGGCGCGGCGAGCTCCTCCCGCCGCGCGACGAGCAGCCGGAGCGTCCGCGCGAGGCCGTCCGCGATCGCCTCCGTGTAGTCGGTCAGGGCCACGGCGGCGCCGTTCAGCGTCGGCCGGTTCCGCGAGCCCGGGAGGGTCATCGGGCCGCGCACGAACCGCATGCGATCGGTCCCGATCCCTTCCATCTTGAGGACCGGCTTCGGCAGCCGCTGCTCGCCCGCGGCGCCCAGGCCGCTGAGGTCGATGCCGGGGGTCTCGGCGTCCCCCCACACCCGTCCGGGGAGCAGGCCGATGCGGAGGAGGGAGTCCTGGAGCGGCCGGCCGACCGGCTCCGTCCCGGGGGGCTGTCCCACCTCCTCCCCCCAGGGGTGGAACAGGGCCTCCAGGTCCACCATCACGGGGTGCTCGCCGGCGGCGATCAGGTTCTCGTAGTGCATGTCGGTGGCGCCCAGCAGGTAGAGCAGGGCCAGGTAGCCCCCCTGCCGCTCGTAGAAGCGCCGGACCTCATCCGCGGACGCGCAGGGGGCCGCCGCCACGAATTCGACCCAGCCGTGGTCCCCCCGGTCGAGGAGGCGGAGGCGGCGGAAGCCGGGGGGGAGCCCTCGCGCCTCGGTCCAGCCGAGGAGGTCCTGGAACGCCGCTTCCACGGCGATGGACCGCGGCTTGTAGACCAGCTTCAGCCCGGAATCGAAGACCGCCTTCAGCACCGACCGGCCGCGATGGGAGTCGCCGAGCCCGCCGTCGAGCTCGATGAGCCGCCCGAGCCCGGCGTCCGGCGCGAAGAGGGTACGCAGCGCCTCCCGGTCCGCCACCAGATGAGTCAGGAATTCACGGCCGGCCTCGAGCCAGCTCTCCACGGCCTCGACGGCGTACCGGGCGAGCACGGGGTAGAGGCGGAGTGTCTCGAGGGCCGTGGCGGGGTCCCGCAGCTCCTGGACGAACGCGTCGAAGCGCTCCTCAGGGTCCTTCCCCGCGAGCCGTCCCTCCTCGCCGGCGAGGTTGAGCTCGAGGACCATCGTCCGGTTGACCGGGAGCAGGAGGCGATACCGCAGCAAGGGGGAGAGGAGGCCGGCGGCGGTCTCCGGATCGAACGGCGCGCCGGAGTGGTTGGCCGCCAGAGCGCGGACGTCCGCGAGCAGCCGCGTCCAGCCGGCGTCCATCAGGGGCAGGACGAGTTGGAGGAATCCGAGCCGGCGGCCCTCCGCGGTCTCCGCCGGCGGCGGGAACCGCTCCGCGGCCGGATGGGAGAAGGCCTCCTGAAGGATCGGGAGCCAGGAGGGCTGAGCGTCCACCCTCTCCGCGAGAGCGTCCTCCGGCTCGGCGAGGAGGGCCAGGAGGTCCTCCTCCCCGAGGCCCGTGCGGCTCAGGCGTTGGGCGAAGAGCCCGTTCCCCGCGAACGGCTCCTGCGCCTTCCAGCGCGCCAGCCGCCGCCGGGCCCGCTCCGCGTCGCGGGCCGCCGTCGTGTCTCCCTGAATCCGCCCACGCTCTTCCAGATCGAGAGCCTTGAGCCACGTTCCCCGCTCGACCGTCCCTGGTATCTCCGGCATGGTGGCCTCTTCTTTATAGTCAAAGAGCTATGCATTACCCTCTCACCTCAGGGCTAACGACTCAGGCTGAGCAAATTCCTCACTGCGGAGGGTTACAATGGTGTAACGGAGATGCCTCCCGGATCGTCGTGGGAGGCAAGACGAACGAGCCGTTCTGCCAGTCGGACGCCATGACCTGCCCCTGTATGTGCGGCACCACCACCTAGCGGCGGAGCCGGCCTGGGACCGGACCCGCGACATGGATTCTGGAAACAAGACTAGCGCAAGCCGAGCGAAAATCGCTTGACCCGGAGCCGTGTTTTGCGTATCCTTGGAGTGCCCCCGGTTCAGGGGCCAAAGACTTGGAGAGTGCTCATGCTTTCAGAGATTCTACGTTTCGGTTCGACGTCTCTCTTCTTGGTGGTGGTTTCAGCCCTCCTGTTTTTGGTGTTGGCGCCGCGTCGCCGGCAGAAGGTTTATCTCTCCAATGAGATCGTGCGCCGCTTTGTGGAGTACTTTGGCAACGTCAGCCTGAGTGACGAAGGCTCGGCTTCCAGGTATGAGCTGCCGGTCCGCGGTCAGCGGAAGGCTACGAGTCAGGCCTGAGCCTTGTGGCAATCCTTTCTCTGGGGAGCGGCGGGGAGCTTCGCGGTTGAGGTTCTGCTCGCCTATAACACCTACCAGAAGGACGCACCGACTCCGGGTCGCTACCTCAAGCCCGGTTTCTGGTTGGTTCGCGCTCTCGTCGCCGCCATCGCGGGAGGGTTGGTGGTGGCGCACCACATCGTGGACCAGCCTCTCCTTTCGATCCATATGGGTGTAGCCACACCCGCCATCATGGCCGGTCTCGCCGAGGAGATGCGGAGGGAAAGCCGGGAGAAGGCGTAGGCGCGCGCTCTTCTCAGCAATCCAGATGCGAGCCCCTGGGCCCTGAAGCACCCTTAGGGCGAGTTGGAGCGTGAGTCAACTGGGAAGCCGGCGCAGTCGCTCGCGCAGCCAGGCCGTGAAAGTCTGGCGGTCGAGCTCTCCGGCGGCGAGACGGAGAATGGTCGCTTCCTGGTCATCGACCGAGGCCTGGATCTCGTACCCGTTCAGGACCAGGAAGGTTTCCATCGCCGCGTGTCCGATCCGCTTGTTGCCGTCGACGAAAGGGTGATTCATAACCAGGGAGAAGCCGAGGGCCACCGCCTTCTCGACGAGCGAAGGATAGAGATCCTCACCCCCGAAGGTCATCTGGGGCTGGGCGAGGGCCGATTCCAGGCTGTTGGGATCGCGCAAGCCGGGAGTGCCTCCGGATTGCCGGAGGACCATCCGGTGAAGCTCCAGCAGCTCCTCCAGGTTGAGGTAGCGCACCGGGATCAGGCGAGACGGCGGTAGAGCTCCGCGTTTTTCTGGAGGACGTAGGAGGCCGCTTCCGCGAAGCCGGAACGCGGCCGGGAGAGCCACTCCTCCACGCTGGCGCGAAGAAGCTCCTCCGCCGGAACTCCCGCCTCGACGGCGAGCTCTTCTAGGCGGCGGGCGCTCTCCGGGGAGACGGCGAGCTGAAAGGTGATTTCGGTGCCCATGAGCGATCCTGAGTATACCCCGTTTGGCATCTCCGCCCCTCTCTGCTATGCTTACCCGCCTTTGTGCCCGGGCGCTGGCTGTCCGTCCGTCCCGGGCGACCGTCCAAGAGAGAACCTGGAGGCTTTGAAGATGCTGACGATTCGGCTGCGCCGCATGGGCGCCCGGAACAACCCCTTCTACCGCGTCGTGGTGTCGGACTCGCGCAACACCCCGACCGCCGCCGCGGTGGAGGAGATCGGTCATTACGACCCGACCAAGCAGCCCGCGCAGGTGACGATCGACACCGTCCGCGCCGACTACTGGATCGGCAAGGGCGCCCAGATGTCGCCCACGGTCAAGCGGCTGCTCAACCAGACCAAGAAGAAGAGCGCCTGAACGTGTCCGAGCTCGCCGACGATCTCAAGGAGCTTGCCCGTCTGCTGGTGGACCAGCCGGACCAGGTAGAGGTCCAGGAGATCCCGAGCCGGCGCGGCGGCGGTGTCATGGAGCTCAAGGTCGCTCCCGACGACCTCGGCAAGGTGATCGGCCGCCAGGGGCGGACCGCCCGGGCGATGCGCACGCTCCTGGAGACCCGCGAGGATCGGCGGGGGGTGCGCCATGAGCTCGAAATCCTCGAAGACTGACGGCGGCGCGGCGGTCCGCGAGGACCTGCCGGAGACCGTGGCCGTGGGCCGGGTCCTGCGCCCGCACGGCGTGCGCGGCGAGGTCGTCGTCGAGGTGCTCTCGGACGTCCCCGCCCGCTTCAAGAAGGGGAGCCGATTGACGGGCGTCCGCGAGGGGATGGCGAAGACCCCCCTGACCGTGGCCGCCAGCCGGGTCCACAAGACCGGCGCCGTGGTCCGCTTCGAGGGGTATGAGGACCGCGACCACGCCGGGGAGCTGCGGGGGCTCGATCTGGAGGTCCCCCGCGCCGAGGTGCCGAAGGCCCGCCGCGGCACCTACTATCAGTTCGAGCTGCTCGGCTGCCTCTGCCGCGACCGCGGAGAGGAGTTGGGCCGGGTGGTCGAGGTGGTCGAGGACGGCGGCGGGGTGATGCTGATCGTGGAGGGGGAGGGGCGCCGGATTCCGGTGCCGTTCGTCAAGGAATTCCTGCGCAAGGTGGACGTCACCGTGGGCAGGATCGACCTGGCGCTCCCCGAGGGGTTGCTGGAGACATGCGCGTCGACGTCCTGACGATCTTCCCGGAGCTGTTCGCGCCGTTCCTGGCGGCCAGCCTGATCGGCAAGGCGCGCGAGAAGGGGCTCTTGGAGGTGCGGGTCCACGACCTGCGCGACTTCACGGAGGACCGCCACCGCAGCGTCGACGACGAGCCGTACGGCGGCGGCGGCGGGATGGTGATGACGGCGCCGCCGTGGATCCGCGCCGTCCGTGCTGTGTCCGAGGGACGGAGCCCCTGGCGGGTGCTCCTCTCGCCGCAGGGGGCCCGGCTCGACGACGCCAAGGTGCGCGAGCTGGCCGGGCGCGGGGATCTGATCCTGATGTGCGGCCGCTACGAGGGGATCGACGAGCGGGCGCGGGAGACGGTGGTCGACGAGGAGGTCTCGATCGGCGATTATGTGCTCTCGGGCGGCGAGCTGCCGGCCATGGTGCTGATCGAGGCGCTCTCCCGGCAGGTGCCCGGGGTGGTGGGATTCGCCGACTCGGTGGCGAACGACAGCTTCCGCGAGGGGCTGCTCGACCATCCGCACTACACGCGCCCGCCGGTGGTGGAGGGGCTGGCGGTCCCGGAGGTGCTGACCTCGGGGGACCACGCGGCGATCCGGCGCTGGCGGGAGCGCGAGGCGCTGCGGGCGACGCTGGAGAAGCGGCCGGACCTGCTGGAGCGGCCGGAGGTGATCGGCCGGCTGACCCGGGAGCAGAGGCGCGAGCTGGAAGCTCTACGCGGGGTGGAGGCCGGGAAAAGTTGAGGAATTGCGCCGGGCCGCTTGCGCGGTATGGGCGAAATCGAAATAATGACGGCACTGTCCCTTTGGGCTTGTCCGTCGTACGAGGTGAGTCATGAACCAGTTGGATCAGGTCGAAAGTGTGTATGTGCGCCAGGGTGCGCCCGAGTTCAAGCCGGGGGACACGGTCCGCGTCCACGTGCGCGTGGTCGAGGGCGACAAGCAGCGGATCCAGGTCTTCCAGGGGGTGGTGATCGCCCGCCGGGGCGGCGGCACCCGGGAGACCTTCACGGTGCGCAAGATCTCCGGCAGCGTCGGCGTGGAGCGCATCTTCCCGATGAGCTCGCCGAACGTCGACAAGATCGAGGTGGTGCGTCGCGGCCGGGTCCGCCGCGCCAAGCTGTACTACCTGCGGAATCTGCGCGGCAAGGCCGCTCGCATCGACGAGCGCCGCGAAGACCAGGGGCGGTCGCAGTCGTAGGCCGGCCGTGAGCGCCGCGCGGGCGTCCGCAGAGTAGGCTGAGAAAGGAGTCGTGGTTGACCAGGGCGGCGCAACCGGCCCAGCCGGCCCGGGCGATGATCGAGCTGTTCGTCGAGGCCTACCGCCTCCACCTGCTCCGCGGCTTCGAGGAGAAGCTGTCGCGGTGCGGCTACGGCCTGATCGCCGGGGTGGACGAGGTGGGCCGCGGCTCGCTCGCCGGCCCGGTGGTCGCCGCCGCGGTGGTGCTCGACGGCCGCTGCCTGGTGCCGGGAGTGGACGACAGCAAATGTCTCACCCCCCCGGAGCGCGAGCGCGCGGCCGCGGCCATCCGCTCCCACGCGGTGGCCTTCGCGGTCGCCGCCATCCCGCCCGACGTCATTGACCGGGTCAACATCCTGGAGGCCACCCGCCTCGCCATGCACGAGGCGCTGTCGCGGCTGCGCCCCGTGCCCGACTGCGCGGTGGTCGACGCCGTGCGGCTCACCGGCTTCCGCTTCCCCTGCATCTCCCTGGTGCGCGGCGACTGCTTCAGCTACGGGGTGGCCTGCGCCTCGATCCTCGCCAAGGTGGAGCGCGACCGGATGATGGTCGAGCTCGACCGCGAATATCCCCAGTACGGCTTCGCCGCGCACAAGGGCTATGGGGTGGCCGAGCACCTGGAGGCGCTGTCGGCCTACGGGCCGTCGCCGATCCACCGGCTGACCTACAAGCCGGTGCTCCCCCGTGCGGAGGCCCGCGGCTGATGCCCATCCAGCGCGAGCAGGTCGTCCAGACCGCCGAGAAGTACGTCCAGCGCGGCAAGATCGAGCCGGCGATCCGCGAGTACCGCAAGCTGCTCGCGGACAATCCGAACGACATCAACACGCTGAACCGGATCGGCGACCTCTACGCCCGCATCCAGCGCATCGACGAGGCCGTCGACTTCTTCACGCAGATCGCCGAGCAGTATTCGACGGAGGGGTTTTTCGTCAAGGCGATCGCGATCTACAAGAAGATCATCAAGCTGGACCCGACGCGGCTGGAGGTCTACGAGAAGCTCGCCGAGCTCTACCACCGGCAGGGTCTGGTCAACGAGGCGCGCACGCAGTACCAGGTGCTGGCCGATTACTACCAGAAGCACGACAACGCGGCGTCGGCGATCGCCATCTACCAGAAGATGGCCGATCTGGAGCCGAACAATCCCAGCTACCACGTCAAGCTGGCGGAGATCTACCAGTCCCAGCAGCTCACCGAGAAGGCGATGAACGAGTACCGGGTGATCGCCGAGATGATGATCACCCACGGCCGCGCGCAGGACGCGGCGCAGGTCTACGAGCGGGCGCTGGACATCGACAGCAGCAATCTCTCCTTCATCAACGACGCCGTCTTCAAGCTCAAGGAGTCGGGGGCCACCGCGGCGGCGGCCCGTTTCCTTTCGATCGCCGCCGAGCGCAACCCGCAGGCGGCGCGCATCAGCCGTCTGGCCCGCGTGGAGGAGCCCGAGCCGGCGCCGGCGCCGCCGCCGCCTCCTCCCGCTCCGGCGGCGGCACCGCCCCGGGCCGTGGTCACGCCTCCGCCTCCTCCGCAGCCGGTGCCCGCGCCGCCCCCGCCGGTGGCGCGCGTCGAGGCTCCGCGGCCCGCGCCGCCGCCCCAGGTGGCTCCCCCGCCGCCTCCTCCCCCTCCGGTGGAGGAGGACGACTTCGCGGAGATCCCCTACGGTGGCGGGATCGCGGACCAGGGCTGGGGGGACGACAGCTTCGCCGACGCCGTGCAGGCCGCCGAGGCGGCCACGGCGCTCCCCGGGGCCGGGGCGTCCTTCGGGCCCGCCACCCAGGAGCCGGAGCCGCCTCAGGAGCAGGAGATCGAGCTCGATCTTGACGAGGTGTTCGTCCTCGACATGGACGCGGACGACGATTCTTCTCCGAGCCTCGTCAAGCCGCCGGCGGACCTGCTCTCGAATACCACCAGCCGCTGGGGCTCCGCCTGGGCGAAGGACGACGAGGGAGCCGCGGCGGTGCAAGAGCCGCCGGCCCCGGAAGAGGTGGAGATCGATCTCGGCGCGGTCGAGATCGAGATGGAGACCGAGGTCGAGGCCGGCCTGCCGCCGTTCCAGGGGGTGGAGCTCCGCCCCGGCGAGCTGCCGCCGCTGGGCGTGGACGGTGAATTCGCGCTGGAGCTGGAGGCGCCGGAGCTGCCGTCCATGGAGCCGATCGCCTGGGATCCCCGCGAATCGGCGCCCCTGAAGATCGATCCCGACCTGCTGGAGCGGACGGCGGCGGAGCTGCAGCCGGAGGCGCTGGCCCGCGACGAGGACCTGGTCAGCGAGGCCGAGGTGCTGGCCAAGTACGGCCTGGAGGAGAAGGCGCTGGAGCGGCTGCGCGAGGCGCTGCGTATCCAGCCGCGCAACCTCGGCGCCTACGCGGTGATGATCCAGATCCATCTGGACAAGGGGCGCCACGACCGCGTCGTCGAGCTGGCCAACGCCATGGCGCGGACGGCCGCGGAGATCCACGACGGCCAGATCTGGCCGAAGACGCGCCGGCAGCTCGCCGAGGCCGGCTACCGCCTGGACGGCGACCGTGTGGTGGCCGATCCGCACGCGTTGGTCGTCGAGGAGCCGCCGCCAGCCGTCGCTCCCGCGCCCGAGCCGCCTCCGCCTCCTCCGGTCCAGGAGACCAAGGCGCCGGAGCCGGTGCTGGAGATGCCCGATCTGGAGGATCTCCCGCCGCTGCCGCCCATCCCGCCGTCGCTGGCCGAGCCCGCGCCTCCACCGCCCGCTCCCGAGCCCCTTCCCGAGCCCGTAGCCGCGAAGCCCGCGCCACCTCCGGTGTCGCGCAAGCGCTCGAAGGAGATCGACGATGTCCTGGCCGGCCTGTTGAGCCCGAAGCCCAAGCTGCCGGCCAAGCCGCGTCCGGCCGCGAAGGCTCCCGCGCCGCCGGCCCCCGTGGAACCCGCTCCGCCGCCACCTCCCGTGGCGGCGGCTCCAGTGGCTCCGGCGCCGCCACTTCCCGCGGCCCC
>DASXJP010000665.1:0-8481 GCA_036497345.1 Thermoanaerobaculia bacterium | reverse complement strand
ACCAGGTCGCGCACCATCGACTCGACGTCGCGGCCGACGTAGCCGACCTCGGTGAACTTGCTCGCCTCGACCTTGAGGAAGGGCGCCCGGGCCAGGCGCGCCAGCCGGCGGGCGATCTCGGTCTTGCCGACGCCGGTGGGGCCGATCATCAGGATGTTCTTGGGCGCGATGTCCTCCGCCAGCTCGGGCGGCAGCTGCTGCCGGCGCCAGCGGTTGCGCAGGGCGATGGCCACCGCCCGCTTCGCCTGCTTCTGCCCGACCACGTACTTGTCGAGCTCGGCGACGATCTGCCGCGGCGTCATGTTCTCGATCGCGAGGCTGTTCGTCGCCTCGCTGGAGATCTGGAGGGTCATGGGTCTGTCAGAGCTCCTCGACCGTGAGATGGTCGTTGGTGAAAATGCAGATCTCGGAGGCGATCCTCATCGCCTCGCGCACCACGTCCTGGGCGGACATCTGGGTGTGCCGGAGCAGGGCGCGCGCGGCCGCCAGGGCGTAATTGGCGCCGGAGCCGATCGCCAGCACCGGCTCCTCCTCGTCCGGCTGCATCAGCTCGCCGACGCCGGAGACGAAGAAGCTCTTCTCCTTGTCGGTGACGATGATCATCGCCTGCAGCTGCCGCAGCGCCCGGTCGGTCCGCCAGTCCTTGGCCAGCTCGACGACCGCCCGCTCGAGATTGCCGTTGAACTCCTCGAGCTTCTCCTCCAGGCGGCCGACGAGCGCCAGCGCGTCCGCCCCGCCGCCGGCGAAGCCCACCAGCACCTTGGCGCCCTTACCGACGCGCCGGACCTTGCGCGCGCCGCCCTTGACGATGGTGCTCTGATTCATCGTAACCTGCCCGTCGCTCGCCATGCACACCTTGCCGTCGCGGCGCACGAGCAGGACTGTCGTCGACTTGAACGTATCCATGGGCAGGGGATTGTACAGCGGTCAGCTCCGCCGTGCGCGGGGGTGGGCGTCCCGGTAGACCGAGAGCAGCCTGTCCACCTCCAGATGAGTGTACTTCTGGGTGGTCGAGAGCGAGCTGTGGCCCAGCAGCTCCTGGATCGCCCGCAGGTCGGCCCCGCCCTCCAGCAGATGGGTGGCGAAGGTGTGGCGCAGGGTGTGCGGATGGACCCCGCGCGCCACCGCCGCCTGGTCCACCCAGCGGTCGATCACCCGCCGCACGTCGCGGCCGCCCAGCCGCTTCCCTTTGTTGCCCAGGAAGACCGGCTGGCCGTCGTCGGACGCCTCAGCGGAGAGATTGCGGAGGGTGTCCCAGACCTCCAGCCAGGCCCGTAAGGCCGCCGCCGCCGGCCGGCCGAAGGGGACCATGCGCTCCTTGCTCCCCTTGCCCATCACCCGCACCATGCGGGCCGGGAGGTCGACGTCCGGCCAGTCGAGCCCCACCAGCTCGGAGACGCGCAGCCCCGCCGCGTAGAGCAGCTCCAGGATCGCCCGGTCGCGCAGCACCAGCGGCCCCTCTCCCTCCGGCGCCTCGATCAATCTCTCGACCTCGCCCGGCCGCAGATGGCGCGGGAGGGTCTTCGGCACCTTCGGCGTCCGCACCCCCTGGGCCGGGTTGGCCTCCAGGGTCCCCTCGCGGCAGGCGAAGCGGAAGAGGCTGCGCACGGCCGAGAGCGCCCGCCCCTGGCTGCGCTTGCTCAACCCCCTGCGGGTGAGCGCCGCCAGGAACGAGCGCACCGCCAGCGCATCGACGTCCTGGGGCCGCACCTCGCCCGGCTCCTTGCCCAGGAAATCCCTGGCGAGGAACTCGTGGAAGGTGAGGAGGTCGCGCTCGTAGGCGCGCAGGGTCTCGGGGGAGACCTGGCGCTCCCCCTGGAGGTGCTCCAGATAGCGGTGGATCAGACGGCGCACGGCGCTCCCACCTCGACCCCGTTCCGCTCCGCCCACGCCGCCAGCGCCCCTTGCGCCCGCTCCACGAACGCCGGCCGCTTGTCCCTCTTGCGGATGCGGCCAGGGAGCTCCTCGAACAGGCCGTAGTTGATGTTGGCCGGCTGGAAACGCTCCGGGTCCGATTCCGTGAGATGGCGGGCCAGGGCCCCCAGCGCCGTGGTGGCGGGGAACGGCTCGGGCTCCCTCCCCTCTCTTTCCAGAGAGATGTAGAGGCCGATCGCCAGCCCCGTGGCCGCCGATTCGAGGTACCCCTCCACCCCCGTGATCTGGCCGGCCAGGCGCACCCACGGCCGCGCCTTCACCCGGTAGTGCTTGTCGAGATGGGTGGGCGCGTTGACGAAGGTGTTGCGGTGGATCTGCCCGAAGCGGACGAAATGGGCGCTCTCCAACCCCGGGATCATCTTGAGCACCCGCTGCTGCTCCCCCCACTTCATGCGTGATTGGAAGCCGACCAGGTTGAGCTGGCTCTTCGCCAGGTTCTCCTGCCGGAGCTGGACCACCGCCCAGGGGCGGCGGCCGTCCGGCGTGGTGAGCCCCACCGGCTTCATCGGCCCGTAGCGCAGGGTGTCCACCCCGCGGCGGGCGATCTCCTCGATGGGCAGGCACCCCTCGAAGAAGACCGCCTTCTCGAAGTCGTGGGGCGCCACCACCTCGGCGCTGTTGAGGGCCGCGTGGAAGGCGAGGTACTCCGCCTCGCTCATCGGCGCGTTGAGGTAGTCCTCCCCCTCCCCCTTGCCCCAACGCGACTGCCAGAAGAGCTTGGAGAAGTCGAGGCTACCTGCCTCCACGATGGGGGCGATGGCGTCGTAAAAGTAGAGGTACTCGCTCCCCAGGAGCTCCTGGAGCCGGGCCGACATCGCCTCCGAGGTGAGCGGGCCGGTGGCGATCACCACCTCTCCCTCTGGAATCTCCGTCACCTCCTCACGCCGGAGCTCGATCCGGGGGTGATTCTCAATCGCCGACGTCACCAGGGCCCCGAAGCGGTCGCGGTCGAGCGCCAGGGCGCTCCCCGCCGGCACGGCCGCCTCGCGGGCCTTGCCGATGATCAGCGAGCCGAACGTCTCCATCTCCCGCTTGAGCAGGCCCGCGGCATGGAACGGGTCGTCGCTGCGCAATGAGTTGCTGCAGACCAGCTCGGCCAGATCCCCCGACTTGTGCGCGGGAGTCCCCTTGACCGGCCGCATCTCATGGAGCACCACCTCCACCCCCCGCTCCGCGAGCTGCCAGGCGCACTCCGAGCCCGCGAGCCCGCCGCCGATGACGTGGATGGGGTGGCTCATGCGGGGATTATAGGAGAAGGGGTGAAGAGCCTTCTCCGAAGGCGAGCATGAAACAGGAGCCAACGATCAGGGAACCAAGAGGCCGGTTATCTGCCTCAGGAGAATTCCCATGGAAGGGATCACGGCAGCGGAGGCGAAAAAAATCCCCATCAAAAGAAGCAGAAGCCCGCGGATTTGCCGTCTCGCCATGTTCTTTCTCCTCGACCCTTCAGGTACCTGGAGAAAGTTACCAGATCCACCGAAATCCGTCAAGGGAGTCACTTTTTCCGCCAAGCCAGAATCGCCGGCAGCAGCGTGATCGTCGCCAGGCAGCTCAGGGTGACCCCGAAGGTGCTGGCGTAGCCGATGGTGCGCAGGCCGGGGTAGTGGGAGAGGGCGAAGGAGCCGAAGCCCACGATGCAGGTCAGCGCCGCCATCACCACCGCCCGGCCGGTCTCCGGCGCGCCGCGCGGGAACCCCCCCGGATTCTCCAGGTAGCGCTGCAGCATGTAGACCGCGTAGTCCGTGGCGACCCCCACCAGGAACAATCCCACGTAGACGTTGATGAAGTTGAAGTCGAGGCCGATCAGCGCCATCAGGCCCAGCATACCGACGCCCCCCGCCAGGAAGGGGACGAAGACGAGGGCCCCCCGCCGCAGCGAGCGGTAGGCGATCGAGAAGATCGCGTAGACGATGGCGAAGCCGAGCAGCGTCGAGCGGGTGGCGTCCTGGCGCACGATGGTGCGCAGAGCGGCCGACAGCCGGTTGACGCCGGTGAGGATCGCCCCCTGCCGGTCCGCCAGATCGATCAGCTCCCGCGGCACGAAGCGTTTCCAGGAGCCCCCCTTGGGGTAGAGGTAGGTCACCGAGATGTAGCCGTCGTCCGTCTTCTTCAGGAAGCGCCGCAGCAGGGCCGCCAGGCGCTCGTCGTGGACGTCCCCCGGCCCCACCGGCCCCGGCGGATTGAGCGCCTGGGCGAAGAGCCGCAGGAAGTCGTCGTAGGCGTCGGGGCGGAAGCCGTTCGCCACCAGGGCCTTGTGCAGGGTGGCCGAGATCCGTTCGATCGAGAAGACGTCGTTCCGCCCGGCCCGCAGCCGCGCCAGGATCTGCTCCTGCTGCGAGGGCGGTGGCAGGAAGCTCGCGATCGACTGGTACGAGGCCAGCGGGCCGTGCTCGACCTCACCCTTGAGCGCCCGGGCCGCGTCCTGGGTCTTCCGGAGCACGCCGTCGAGGTCCTTCGCCTCGACCACGTACATCATGAAGCCGAACGACTGGCCGAACTTCTGGGTCACCAGCGCCTGATACTCCACCCCCTGGTTCCCTTTGGCCCGCAGGTTGTCGATGGTGTCGTTGAACTGGAGGCGCGGGATCAGCGCCGCGCAGCCCGCCACGATCACCACCCAGATCAGAATGGTCAGCCCCGGCCGGACGAGCGCCCGGCGGACGAGGGCGTCCGAGCCGAAGGAGCGCAGGTCGAGCCGCGGGCCGGCGGGGCCGCCGCGGTCGGTCGCCAGCAGCAGGGCCGGCAGCAGGAAGAGCACGCAGACGAGGAAGATCAGGATGCCCGTGCCGGTGAGCACCCCCAGCTCGCTCAACCCCTTGAACTGGGTGAAGACATACGAGTAGAAGGTCGCCGCCGTGGTGAGCGCCGCGAAGAAGACCCCGTACAGGGTGGTGCGGTAGACCTCCCGGATCGCCGACGCCGGCTCGGCCCCCCGGTTCCGCTCCGCCACGTAGCGCCCGTAGAGCACGGTGATGAAGTCGACCCCGAGCCCCACCACCAGGGCGCCGAAGACGGCGCTCGACGAGGAGATCTGCCCGAAAAGGAGGCCGGCGAGGCCGAAGGTCCCCACCACCGCCAGGATCATGGGCACGCCCGCGTAGAGGAGCGCGGCGGGGCGGCGGAAGGCGTAGAGGAAGAGGGCCAGCACCCCCACGCAGGAGAAGACGACGTTGTAGACGACGTCCTTCTGGATCAGCTCGGCGTCATAGAGGGCGACCGCGTAGCCGCCGGTGTAGCCGATCGTGGGGGGCGGCACCTCCCCGGCCTGACGGTGGAAATCGGCCAGGGCCTCGCGCTCGATGCGGCGGGCGTCGGCCATGAAGCGGTGGCCGAAGGGGATGTCCTGGGCCGGCCGGCGCGGCTGCACCAGCATCAGCAGGGTGGAGCGGTCGGACGAGAGGAAATAGCCGCTCGACGCGTCGAGCCGGAAGCCGCCGCCGGCCGCCTTGAAGCGGTCGAGGAAGATGGGCAGGAGATGGAACGGATCGTTCTGCACCAGCTCGCGCGCCGCGATCCCCTGCGGGGTGCGCAGGGCCTGCCGGTTCTCGGCGATCGACTGCGCGATCCGCTCGTCGGTGAGCGCCGCGGCCACCCGGTCGAGCTCCTGGGGGGTGAGCAGGAGCAGGGCGCGCGGCAGGATCTCGTTCATCATCTCCAGCGGATTGGGGAGCCGGTACTGCACGTCGGCCACGCTCGGCAGGGCCTTATAGCGCCGGGCCAGGTCCTCGATCAGCGGCTCGTAGTCGTCCACCTGCCGCCCCTGGGGGACGCGCACCACCACGATGTGCTGGTCGAGCGTCCCCATCTTCTGGATCACCTCGCGGAAGTCGTTGACCTCCTTGTGGTTCTGCGGGATCAGCGAGAGGATGTCCGGATTGAAGCGCAGGCGCGAGGCGGAGAGGATCGAGAGGATGGCCAGCGCCACGGCCCCCCAGAAGACCGCCCGGCGGTGGTGCACCGCGAGGTGGGTGAGCGCGTCGGCGATCCGCGAGATCAAGCGGGACGGGTCCCGGGCAGGTCACAGAGAATGGGCGAGGGCATGGCGGGGGAGTATATCGCTGCCCGGGATTTCAATCCCGGGTGGCCCCGATCTCCCCGTAGAACCGCTCCCGCACCCCCTCCGCGTTCATCTGGCACATCGGCACCATCCGGCCTTGATAGGGGAGCCGGAAGACACAGGCGGCCAGCCGCTCCTCACCCGTCGGTGTCTGGATCTCGGCGGGGCTCATGAAATGATGGCTGGTGAGGGTGAGGCTGTCGATGCGCAGCCGCCCCAGCAGGCCGTCGAAGAGCAGGCGGGAGAGGGGCATTCCCGCCTCGGCGCGCGAGCGGGCGTCGACCCAGCGGCGGGCGCGGCCGAGCATCCAGCCCGGCGCGGCGCGCACCATGCCGAGAAAGCGGGCGGTCCTCTCCAGGGGATCGTCGTCCCGGAAGGCCACGCCCCCCAGACCCTGAGCGAAGAATTCCCGCATCACCGCCACGTCCTCGGGCTGGTTGCGGATCGCGCGGAAGAGCCGCGGCTCCTCCTCTCCGCGCTGCAGCGCCACCAGGGAGACGAGGCGCGTGCACTCGGTGTGGCCGAAATGCATCGGCCCGGTATCGTCGAGAGAGAGGCCGAAGCCCTCCGTGCCGAGGCTCACCTCCCGCCAGAGGTCGGTGACGGTCACCCCGCGCTGGCTCCGGCGGGTCCTCCCCACCTGGGCGAGCGGCTGGAAGCTGACCAGGCTGAAGGCATCGCGATTGCGCACCAGCCAGCGCACCACGTCGGAGATCTGGGGGAGGCTCTCCTGGGTGACGGTGAGGGTCATGGCGGCGCGCAGCGGCCGGCCGGTCCGCCGGCGGGCCTCCCGGACCAGGGCCGCGAATTCCTCGCGCAGGGGCATCAGCTCCAGCTCCGACCTGGGCGCCTTGTAACCGTCCCTCCCCCGCTGGGTGATGTCGATGTGGATCGACATCTCGGTCAGGCCCCCCTCGGTCATCAGCCGCTCGAGCAGCCCCGGCCGGCGGCGGAAGGCGTCGCCGTGGGTCATCACCATGGGGATGACGCCGATTGACCGCGCGTAGCGCAGGATGCCGATCAATTCCTCGACCGGCCGGAGCGTCACCTCGCCGTCGGTGATCTGGACGTTGCTCTTGGGGCCCAGCCAGCGCCGGAGCTCGTCGAGCTGCCGCAGGACGGCCGCCGTGGGCAGCGCGGGGACCTCGTTCGCCTCGTGGCCGAGATAGCAGCCGGTGCAGGCGAAGTCGCAGCGGGGCTGGATGCCGATCGTGGCGCCGCACCCCGTGGCCTGCTGGCCCAGCCCCTGCCCGGGAAGGCGAAGGGCGGGATCGAGCCCCGCCCAGCGCTGCGCCAGCAACGCGCGCTTCTCCGGAGCCGCGGGGTCCCGGAAGAGATCCCAGGCCCGCCGGATGGACCTCGGCTCACCGATCATGCACCCCTCTCCCCGTCATTGGGAGGCGTCGTTGAGGCTCCAGTCGTAATCATCGAATCTGAGCTCGACCTGGTTGCCGGCCGCCTCGATCTGCTTGCGCTTGTCCGGGGTGAGATAGAAGGTGATGAATTTCACCCGGCCGACGCTCCACCTCTCGAAGTCGTCCTTGAACCAGTCCATGATCTTCGTGGTGTGCAAGAGGAGCACCCCGCCGCTCTTCTCCAGGCGGACGCCGTGGGGGCCATTGAGGAACGCCTTCGTCTGATCTTCGAGCTGGTCCGAGACCCGGGAGCCGACATAGGGCTCGGTGCGGATGGGCGGGCAGCTCTTGGCGGCGCAGTTGATGGCGAAGTGGATATGCGGGTCCATGAAGTGGTTGCGGAGCTTTTCGTTCTCCACGTCGTCGAGCGAGATCACCCCCTGCCTCGTCTGCACGTGGGGCTTCTTGAAGACGTTCAGGTGGGAGATGAAGTCGGTCGAGATGTCGCGGATCGATTTGACCGGATAATTTTCGACGACGACGTTCACCGTCGAGACGTTGTAGAGGTTGATCCAGTAGGCGAGCTGGTCGTTCTTCGACAGCGCGCCGACCTCCACCTGGGCCAACTGGCGGCGGAGCTCGTCGAGGGTCTTCTTGTCGTTGGCCTTGAGGGCCTTGTAATTCATCCCCTTGGCCGGGTCGTAGTACTTGGCGAGCAGGTCCGCCCAGAGCTTGTAGTCCGGGGGATTGACCGCCGCGGCCGGCAGGACGGCGAGCAGCAGGCCGAAGAGCAGGAGAGTGAAGGTCTTGAGGTTCATGTCCTTACCTATCTTTATTTACGGAGCCGCCTCAGGAGTCGGATCAGTCGCTTCCGACCTTCTCTATGACGCTATTCATCGTTTCCGTAATCCGATCCGGCGTGTGTCTAGCCACGTATTCTCGGAGGGCACGACTGTAGAGATCTCCGCGAGAGATCCGGAGCTCAGTGGCGAGGCGTTCGGCGTCTTCCCAAACTTCGTCGGGAATCGAGATCACGACTCTCATGTCAGGACCATAATCCGTTGCGAGGCGAACGTTTCGAGGAGCTTACTCGGGCTCGGAATGACAAGGACGGACCGTAAGGTCCTAATCAGG
>DASXJP010000664.1:0-15508 GCA_036497345.1 Thermoanaerobaculia bacterium | reverse complement strand
AATCCGCCCGCCCAGCCCAGAGGCGCCCCACGGGGCGTCTCTACAGTGGGTGGGTTGGGATCAGCCCCGCCGGAGGCCCTCGCGCTCCCGCCGCTCGGCGAGCAGGGGGGCCACGGACGCCAGCTCGCTTTCGAGGGCGGAGAGGAGCGGGTGCACCAGGCTCAGATCGGCGCCCGCTCCTCGCTCCACCTCGAAGCTCAGGGCCGACACCCGCGCGAGGCCGAGTTGGGCGCTGCTCCCCTTGAGCCCGTGCGCCACGAAGGCGAGATCCTGGGCGTCGGCGCGGGCGAGCGCCTCCCGCATCTTCTCCAGCTGGCGGGGGAAGTCCGCCAGGAAGCTCTCCAGGACCTCGAACAGCACGGGCTGGCCGGTCAGGTCGCCCAGGCTGCGCAGGTCCTCCAGGCGCCGGAGGTCCAGATGCTCCGGATCCACTTGATCCACTTGGGGCCCCGCGCCGGGGGCCTCCCCCTGCATGCGCAGGATCATGGCCTGGAGGTCGGCCAGGCCCACGGGCTTGGTGACGAAGTCGTCCATGCCGGCCGCGAAGCAGATCTCCCGCTGCTCGGAGAGGACGTTGGCGGTCAGCGCCACGACCCGCGGCTGGCGGTCGGGGGGGAGCTCGGCCCGCAGGCGCCGCGTCGCCTCCAGGCCGTCCATGCGCGGCATCTGCAGATCCATCAGGACCAGGTCGTAGCGTTGCCGGCGCAGGGCCGCGAGCACCTCGTGGCCGTCACTCACGGCGTCGGCCCGGTAGCCCATCCGTTCGAGCATGAGCATCCCCACCTGCTGGTTCACCGCGTTGTCCTCGGCGAGCAGGATGCGCAGGGGGAAGGTCTCGGCGAGCGCCAGGATCTCCGGCTCGCCGCCGGGCGCGGGCGCCACGTGGGCCGGCCGGCAGCGCAGGGTGAGGCGGAACGCCGATCCGCGGCCCGGCTCGCTCTCCACCTCCAGGCTGCCGCCCAGCATCTCGGCCAGGCGCCGGCTGATCACCAGCCCCAGGCCCGTGCCGCCATGGCGGCGGCTGGTGGACGCGTCGACCTGGGCGAAGGGCTGGAACAGCCGGCCGAGGGCCGACCGCGGAATACCGATCCCGGTGTCGCGGACGGTGATCCGCAGCTCTTGCGATCCGTCCGCCGCCAGGGTCGAGGCGGCGGCGTCCAGGCTGACCTCGCCGTGCTCGGTGAACTTGACCGCGTTGTCCAGCAGGTTGATGAGGATCTGGCGCAGGCGCCCGGCGTCGCTCTCGATCCCCGGCGGAACCTCCTCGCCGATCTGACAGCGGAGGGCGAGCCCCTTGCCCACGGCCTTGCCCTCGATCAGGCGCAGGGCTCCCATCAGGCAATCGCGCAGATCGAAAGGGGCGACCTCGAGCTCGATCCCGCCGGCCTCGATCTTGGCCATGTCGAGGATGCCGTTGATCACCGCGAGCAGGGCCTCGCCGCTCTGCCGCGCCGTCTCCAGATGCTCGCGTTGAGAGTCGGCGAGGGGGGAGCGCAGGACGAGCCCGGTCAGGCCCAGGACGGCGTTGAGCGGGGTGCGGATCTCATGGCTCATGTTGGCCAGGAACTCGCTCTTGGCCTGGCTCGCCGCCTCGGCCCGCGCCTTCTCCAGCCGCAGATCGCGGGTGCGCTCCTCCACCAGATAGGCGAGGTGCTTCTCCCGGCGCCGCGCCGCCCGCAGGCGCAGGCGCCAGGCCATGGCGAAGGCGCCGAGCGCGAGGGCGGCGGCCGCGGCGACGACCCAGGGCCGCTGCCAGAGCTGAGGGCGGACCTCCAGATCGACGCGGCCGGCGCTCCGCGCTCCCCCCTCGGTCCCGGCGGAGATCCGCAGCGAGTAGTGGCCGGGCGCGAGGCTCGTGTAGACGATCGAGCGCTGCGTCCCGGCGTCCGACCAGGCGCGGTCGAAGCCGTCGAGCCGGTAGACGGTCCGCACCTTCTCCGGCGCCGCGAGGCTCAGCACGGCGAAGCGGATCTCGATCTTCCCCGTCCCCGGCGGGAGGTCCACCTGGGGCCCGGGGAAGGGGACCGATTCGCCGTCGGCCACGACCTCCTCGATCACCACCGGTGCCGGACGCCGGCGCGGCGGGTCCCGGCGGGGATCGGTGACCACCGCGCCGCGATAGGTGGGGAACCAGAGCCGGCCGTCGGCGGCCACCAGGGTGGACGGCTGCGCGCCACCGTTGATCTCGGCGTTCTTGAGGCCGTCCATCTCCGAGAAGACGACGGTGGGGATGCGGGGCGTCTCACGGCGGGAGAAGGCGTCGAGATCCGCCTCGCGGACGCGGAGAATGCCGGCGTTGCAGCCGATCCAGAGCCGCCCTTGCGGGTCCTCGGCGAGGGCCAGCAGGAGATCGTTGAACAGCCCGTCGTCCTGGAGGAAGCGGGTCAGCCGGCCGTTCCGGAAGCGCAGGAGGCCGGCCCGCTCGGTGCCGGCCCAGAGCGTTCCGTTGTGGTCCACCAGGAGCGCGAAGACCTGCGCTCCCCCCTGGACGAGCGCGAACCGCTCCTCGCCCGGGGCGCCCGGGGGATGACGCGGCGAGCGGTAGAGTCCCCCCTGCGCGCCCACCCAGAGCGAGCCGCCGTGGTCGCGGACCATCGCGAAGACGCGCCCCGGCGGCAGGCCCGACGTGGCCCCAAGCCCCACGAAACGGTCGCCCTCCCGCCGGACGAGCCCGCCGTTGGTGCCGACCCAGAGCGTCCCGTCGCCGTCCTCGTAGACGACCCGGACGTAGGAATCCGGCAGCCCGTCCTCGCGGCGCCAGGCGCGGACGCGGCCGTTGCGGTCCCGGCGGGCGAGCCCCTCGGTGGTGCCGATCCACAGCGCGCCCGAGCGGTCCTCCAGGATGGCGCGCACCCAGTTGCCGGGCAGGCCGTCCCGGGGGGTGACCGGCGTGATCTCGCCACCGCGCCAGCGCAGGAGCCCGCGGTCTCCGGTGCCGAGCCAGAGCGACCTCTCGCGGTCCTCATACACCGCCCAGACGTCCTCCAGCTTGCCCCCGAGATCGAAGGTGGAGAAGGCGACGTCGCGCAGCCGGCGCAGCCCCTCTCCGTGGGTCCCCACCCACAGGGCTCCCTGGGGGCCCTCGACGATCGACCGCGCGCCGAACGGCTCCCCCCGCGCGGGGAGCTCCTCGAAGCGTCCCTGGCGGAACCGGTACAGATTCCGCCGCGTGCCGGCCCACAGGACGCCGGCGTCATCTTCGAAGAGAGAGTAGACGACGCCGGCGGGCTGGTCTCGCCCGTCGAAGAAGACCGACACACGGCCCTGGAGCCAGCGGCCAAGCCCGCGCTGGGTGCCCACCCAGAGGGCGCCGTCGCGGGTGGCCGCGAGCGCCTCCACGCGATCGTCCGGCAGCCTGTCGCGCTGGGTCAGCATGGCCGGCCCCGCCCCGCCGAGGCGGCGGACGCCGTTGCTGTGGGTGCCGATCCAGAGGGAGCCGTCCACCCCCCGGGCCAGCGCGGTGACGCGGCAGCCCGCGCCGCAACCGGTGACCGGCACCGCCTCCACGCGGCCTCCCCGCCATCGGGCGAGCCCGTTCCCGGTGCCGATCCACAGGGTGTCCGGCGCGCTCCAGAGGAGCGACAGGACGCCCTCTCCGGGGCGGGCTTCCAGGAGCGCCCGCCGCTGGCCTTTCCGCCAGCCGGCGAGCCGCCCATCGAGGAACCCCGCCCACATCCACCCGTCCGCGCCGGCGGCGAGGGCCTGCGACCCGCTCTTCCCCTCGACCAGGGTGAAGCGCACGCCGTCGAAGCGCACCAGGCCGGAGCGGGTCCCGAGCCAGAGGTAGCCGTCCCGGCTGGGAGCGACGGCGCTCACCCCCGCCTGGAGGAGCCCCTCGGAATAGCCCCAACCGTGCGCCTCATAGCTCTCCAGCGGGGTCGCCGGGTCGAGCCCCCAGGCGGCGGAGGCCAGAAAGGCGCCAGCGATCAGTCCCCGCAGGGCGAGAGAACGCATAGGAAATCCAAAGGAAGCTGGGAGGAGTATAGCCGAGGACCCCGCGCCGGGTCCGGTCCGGATGGCACCTCGGCAGGGTTGGCAGTGGTCCCGCCGCCGTCCGGGCCGCACACTATGCGGACTGGAGGGCGGGCGGGACGGGCCGCTGGAGGCCCGGCCGGCGACCTGCCCGGAAAAAGGTGCGCGCCCATGTGCCGGAAACCCCTGTCACGGTTCGCGATCGCCGCCGTCCTGGCCCTGAGCTTCCTCCTCCCCTCGGCCGCCGCCGCCCGCGGACCGGCCCACGCCTCCGCCCCGCGTCTCGATTGGGGGATCCTCCCCGGCGGTCTCTGGGATCTCCTCCTCCATCTCCTCGGGCCGAAGTCTCACCTGAAGAATGGCATCCAGATCGACCCCGACGGCGCCACCGCGGCTCCGGCACCCTCGGAGAGCGACAACCGAAGTCAGATCGACCCCAACGGCTAGCTCCGCCTCGTTCTCTGGACAAATGCCGCCGGTTTGTCCCGATTTCATGCCTTGCGGCAACATAGTGTATAAGAGTAGAGTCTCTGCGCTCCGGATTCTCGGGTGAACCGGAGCACGGGATATTGATGAACATGTCTTCTTCCGGCAAACCGACACGGGACGACCTCCGGCGGCTGGTCGATCGGCTCCAGCCGAAGATCGCGCGCCTCTTCAAGCACTATGGAGTCTCCACGGCGGAGGCGGAGCGGCGGGTGGCCGCGGCCCTGATCCGGCTCTCCTACCAGTGGGACCGGGTGCGCGACCGCGAGGTCTGGCTGCTCACCGAGCTGAAGGATGGTCTCTCGGTAAGCCGGGAAGTCATTTCCAAGGAGCCCAGGGATGAGTGAGCGCAAGTCCGATCCAGAGGAGACCTACAAGCCGGCCCTCGACACCGCTTTGGAAAAGACCGGTGAACGGCTCCAGGAGATCCACCGCGAGATCGAGTCCGCCGCGGGCCTCCTGGAGGAGCTGGCCGCGACGCCGGAGCCGGAGCGCCCGGAGCGGATCCGGACGGAGGTGCGCTTCCATGCCCTCAAGCTCTGCGATCTCCTCCTGAAGAGAAGCCGCGAGTCCTGGTTCCGCGATCCCGCCCGGGCCGTGGAGCTGGCCCGAATGGCAACGGAGATCGCGGACTGGCTGGACGCCGGCTACTACGGCGAGTCGCTGGTGGAGGACGAAAGGGCGCTCGCCTGGGCCTATCTCGGCAACGCCTACCGGATCGCCTCGGACCTCCGGAGCGCCGAGGAGGCCCTCCTCCGCGCTGAAGAGCATCAAAAGAAAGCCGGCGAGGATGCGCTGACGGGCGCACAGATCCTCAGCTTCCTGGCGTCGCTGCGGACCTCACAGGGCAGGTTCGATGAGGCGGCGGAGCTCCTCGATCAGGCGATCCCCATCTATCGCGAGGCGCGAGAGCGGCACCTGGAAGGTAAAGCCATGATCCAGAAGGGAGCCGTGCTGGGCTATGCGGGCCGGTACCGGGAAGCGGCTCGGATCGTGCGGCGCGGGCTGTCCCGCATCGATCTCCTGGAAGAGCCTCATCTCCTGGTTGCGGCGCGGCACAACCTCATCTGGTATCTGAACGAGAGTGGCCGGCACGCGGAGGCGCTGGACCATCTCCAGACGACGCGGGCTCTCTATCTGGAGCTGGGCGAGCAGACCCACCTCCTCCGCCTCCGCTGGCTGGAGGGGAGGATCGCCCGCGACCTCGGCCGTCTGGATCAGGCGGAGACGGCCCTGCGGGAGGCCAGCGGCGGCTTCATCGCGCGGGGGATCGGCTTCGACGCCGCCATGGTCTCGCTCGATCTCGCCACCGTCTACTTGCGGCAGGGAAAGACGGATGACATAAAGCGGCTCGCCGCGGAGATGGTGCCGGTCTTCGAGTCGCGGGACGTCCACCAGGAGGCGCTCGCCGCCCTCCTGCTGTTCCGCCAGGCGGCCGACGCCGAGGAGGTCACCCTGGGGCTGCTCGAACGGATCTCGGACTATCTCCAGCGCGCGCGGAGAAACCCGGAGCTCCCCTTCCACGCGGAGGAGTAGAACGGGCTCCCCGCGCTCTGCGTCACCGCTCGCTCGGAGGACACGGCGCGGGGGAAGACGATGCAACCCGCCGATAGGCGACGCCACCGGGAGCAGCGCGCCCTGCGGGCGGGCGAGCTGGCGAGGATCCGGGAACGCTACGAGACGTTTAAGGCCGCGGCGGCGGCCGCCGGAGAGGTCGTGCGCCGGGTGAAGGTGGAGGGCGCGGACGAGACCGCCCCGCCGGCGACGATCAGCAAGATGATCGGCCGGATTCTCGACGCCAAGATGGCCGGCGAGAGGCTCACCCCGTCGTCGATCGCCCGGGAGGTCAACGAGACCTTCGCCAAGCGGCTGCGCCGGCCGATCTCCAGCCGCACGGCCTCGGTGGCCCTCCGCCGGCTGGCCGGCCTCGGCCGCGTCGAGCTCGTCCGCGAGGGCAAGGCGTTCCACGAGGCGCTCTACGCCAAGCGATGAGCGGGGGGGGCAGGCGTACGCAGCAGGCGGGAAACGCCTGCTGCGCTGATTGAGGCAAGTGTTACCGGCTCAGCCGTCCTGACGGCAGCACTGGGGCTTCTGGCCGTAGACCTGGCGCATCACCTCCAGGTATTCGTCGATACTCGGCAATTTCATCTTCGCCAGCCGAAGATTCACCTGAGCCTTCGATTCCTGCATGGGCAGCACGAAGAAGTGGCCATCGTTCTTGTCCTTGGCGACCTGCGTGCCGTAGAGCTGTTTTCTGCCGAGCTCGAGCTGCAATGCATCGTAGAGCACGGCGTAAGTCTGTCCATCGCCGGAGTCCTTGAGGTCGTGCTCGGCATAGGGGAGCAGGGTCATCATCAACCGAAGGTCGTGCGTGTGCTTGGCCATGATGACGGCTTGCACGGACGTCTTGGCCCCGAAGCGGGCCGAGTCGAGCCAGCCGACCTCTTTCAGGAGATCGGTGAGGTATCCGAGGTTGTTCCGTTTGGTCTCGACGATCTGCTCCTGCGGCGGGCTCGGGCTCTTGAGCAGGACCTGCTCCTTATCGAACCGCTCCTTGACCTCTTTCTGAATGGCCTGGATTCGTTCGGGAGAGAGAGCCTTGGCGGAGCTGACCGGCAGGGGCTCGAGCTTCAGGTCCGGAGGGATGTGATCGAGCCGCCGGAAGACCCCTTTCCCGTCGCTCTCCTGAGCGCCCTCCAAGGGCTCCAGCGTCAGGAGGCCCTTCTCGATCTTGAACGCCCAGGTCTCGCTCAGCCCGTTGTTGCGCAGAACGAGGCGATTGGGTGCGCTCCGGATCAGGCCCCGGACCGACAGGTTGTCCCCTTCTCGCTCGATCGCCCGGCCGGGCTCAATGTTGAGCCGCCGTGCTCCTTCTATCTCTTCCCAGGCACCGACCAGGGAAGCCGGCATTGAGACCTTGGGTGGGACCTTGCCGGCGAGACTGCTGGCGCTCCAGGCCGGCAGCAGCGCAAAGATTGCAGCGTGAAATAGAGCTCGTTTCATCGTTCACCTCGCTCTGCTTTAGAAGAGGTTGTCCGAGCTGTCCGAGCCTCTGAAAGTAACGTCGTAACCGGGGGGAGGGTCGGTTAGCGTTGCATCCAGAGTGAATGGTGAGTCGTCCTCGCCTCGGACCAGCCTCAAGTCTTCCGCGAGAATACGGGCCAGGACACGTCCTCGGGTGGCGTCCGGGGCCGCATTCTCCTGGACACCCCTTTTTGACTTCCTCATGAATTCTCCTTTGCCATGGGCCTGGATCAGGCCACGGTTGCGACGTGCCCTTGCGGGACGAGTCTCCAGACGGCGGCCACGCCGCCGAGCGGAGCGCTCCAGATGCACAGGAAGAGAAGAGTGACTCACGCCTGAAGCTCCTACACCGGAAAGCCCCGGTCCCCCAGCCCACAGCACCTCCCCGGATAGAAACGGATGAGAAGAGCAAGAGTGTCATGTTATCAAGTCTTTTCCTACTTCGTCAAGCAGTTTCTCTCTTTTGGTCAAGCACGCGCCACCCGGCGCCGCCGGTCGCGTGAAGATAAGCCCGCGGCCGGCGGGCCCTCCCAAACCGCCCTGTCCGGAGGGTGCACATGCTCCCGCTCGCGATGCGCCTGAATTTTCTGAATAGCTTCCTGCACCTGCCGATAGTGGACCTGAGTGCGATGCGGAGCCGGCCAAACGAAGTCCGGCCGTCCCTGGGCCAGGAATTCGGAGAAGGCATCGAGGAGCGGCAGGCCTGAGTAGCTTTCAATGAAGAGAAACTGCCCGCTCTCGTTGACCTCAAGAAAGACAAATTCTCCGTCCGGCGTCACCACGAAATCGAAACATCCGAAAACGAGACCCAAACGCGCGAGCACCTCGCGGCAACGGTCCGCGAGCAGCTCGGGGATGTCACAGGGCTCGATCCGGAGCTCATGGTAGGACCGTCGCCAGTCGAGCCGGCCGCTCTCTGTCTGTTGCGAGAGCACCTTGGCGCCGAAGACCTGACGACCGATCACCGTGATCCTCAGCTCATGGTCTTTGGGAACAAGCTCCTGGTAGATTCCAGGAACGGCACGTAACAACGGCTCTGCAATCAGAGAATCTTCGGTCAGACAGGCCGTATAGGGTGCCCAGTAGGTCTCTTCGTCGCGCCAGGAGATGGCGCGGAAGGTTTTATAGACGATCCTGCCCCCATAGCGGGAGATGAACTCGCGGATCGCCTGCGGATCGTTGGTGAAGAGAGTTGCCGGCGTCGCCAACCCCACATCCATCGCGACGCTCTGCTGGACCGGCTTACGGCCGGCCCGGGTGGCCGCGTCAGGGTCGTTGACCCAGAACGCTCCAGGCGCGATCAGATTGAAGAGAGAGCGACGGAAGATGCTGCACTCGAGATCGGCGAATTCCCGGTCCGCGGGGTGGAGGCCACATTCGTCTAGGACATGGCAAGGGCGACGGTGCCAGACGGTGTCGAAACCGAGATCGGAAAGCTCCATCAAGGGCCCGCGGACTGCCATCCGGCGCTGCCCGCCCTCGAACAGGATTGTCTCCTCGGCCATGGTAGGGAAATCCGCCGTATGCCAGAGCGTGACCCGTACACCCTTGCGGTCGAGCGCCTCCGCGACGGCGTAGGCGTGGGTATCTCCGAGCTCAGTGAGAATCAAGACGTTGCGGTCGCTTTTCATAGAGCTTGCCACTCATTGCCGGATAGCCATAGATCACGGCGGATTATGGCTATCCGGCAGTCTGTGCCAATTAGACGGAATCTGCGTCGCTACCCCTGGACGTGTAATCGAGTTGGGCTCCGAAATCGGTGACCGAGGCCGTCACAACTTTGGGCGTGGGTCTCAGACCTCCGCAGGCGCTGCGGAGGTCTGCCGCCAAGACTCGGGCCAGGACTCTGCCGCTGACCTGTGACGGACTGCTATCCCTCTCCTCTCCTTGCATCTTCCGCATGGATCTCCTCCTTGAGAAAGGCTGCCCAAGATCGGGCATGGATACCGAAACCGGCCTCCGGAGTCGACGAAAGACATATCAAGATATACGACAAAGGAAAGAGAGACTTTGGACATAGAAATTTTATGAGCGCTCTCCGCGACCTGTCAATAGATTCAGTCATCATCGGGAAACTTCAGGCAAGCCCGGTGGTAAAAGATGTCCCAGTGCAGAAATCTCTCCCGTTCCGCGTCTGTGAGGTTCCTCCTCACGATCTGGCATGCCATCTCTTGCAAATTTGAAGAATGTAAATCAAAACGGAGCAAAGATTGATCAGTTCCGGATACCAGATAGCCGCCCGTAGGATGAAACGCAACATTCTGGAGAGAGCCCTCCCCTTGCAGGCCCGTGCCGATCTCGGCGCGGCTCTTCACACCCCAGAGGAAGATCGTCCCGTCGAGGCTACTGGCCGCAATCCGATCTCCGTGGGGGCTGAAGGCAAGGCCTGTGAGCAGCCCTCTGGCCCCGGTGAGCGGCGAGCCCGCCAAGGGCCGGCGGCTTTTTGTGTCCCACAGCCGAACGGTGTTGTCTCCGCTCGCCGCCGCCAGAATCTTGCCTTCTGGATCGAACGCCAAGCTGATGATGTTGTGGAGGTAGAGATCGTCGCCCTTCATGGGTTTCCCCACGGGACGACGGCCTTGAGCATCCCAGAGCTGGATCTCCCCCCCCAAGCTGCCTGAGGCGAGCAGCCGCCCCTGGGGATCGAAAGCGAGCGCCGAGAGACCAGGGCTGCGTTGTGCCAGCTCGCCGAGGAATTGCAAGGTGTCGGTCCGCCAGAAACGGACACGTACGCCACGAGCGCCGATCGCCTCATCACCAGCCGCCACGGTCCGCCCATCCAGGCTCAGGGCGAGACTTCCGATCCGGGCGGTGTTTCCGTCTCTCCCCCCTTTCAGTTCCCGCGGAGGCTTCCGGAGATCCGTGGGATCCCAGAGCAGGATCCGGCCGTCCTCGCCCGCGGAAATCAATCTCTGTCCCTGCGTGGCCAGAGCGGTGATCTTCCCGGTGTGACCAGGAGCTTCTTCGCGGACCCGCCAGTTCACGGTGTCCAACTGCCGGAGGACTCCGTCTTTGCCGCCTGCGAACAGGGCCTGACCATTCGGACTGAACGCCACACTGTCGATTTCGCCCGTGATCTCGGGTGCCTTCGTGATGAATCGCGAGGGAGCCGCGAGATTCCAGAGGATGACCGACCCCTCGTCCCCTCCGGAGACCAGATGTCTATCCGTGCCGAAGGCCAGGCTCCAGACGGTCCTTCCATGTCCGAACAGGGCTCTGATGGGACGCCAATTGCCGGCGTCCCACCGCTCCCTTTCGACGTTCCAGAGATAGATCACACTGTCCCGCCCCGCGGAAGCGAGAAGGTTTCCGTCGGCGCTGAAGGCGACGCTCGTCACCATGTCGCTATGTGCTTCGCTGGGCTCTCCCAATGGCTTCCCGGTGGAGGAATTCCAGAGGCGCACCATCTTGTCCTCGCCGGCGGAGGCCAGCACCGGACTGCCCGCGCGCGGGCTGAAGGCCAGGGCCAGGATCTGGTGGACCCGCCCGTCCGCGCTGGGAGTGGAGAACGTGCTCATGGGGGTGCCGTGATCCAGGCTCCAGAGAGTGATCGAGCCGCCGCTCGCGGACGCGAGCACGCCGTCCCTTCGGAAAGTCAGCCCGGAGACCCACGGTCCCTGGACCAGGATCGGATCACGGTGGCGAAGAGTGGGGTACTCCCAGAGATAGATCGACGTGCCGCTACTGGCCGCCAGCAGCGAGCCGTCCGGGTTGAATACCAGGTTGCGTAACGCAGGCAGACGGGTCGGCAAAGGGGTTTGAAGCCGCCGATAGCTACCGAGATCCCAGAGCTGAATCGTCTCGTCTTCACCGCAGGAAGCGAGAACGGAGCGATCCTTGAACGCGAGCCCCAGGATGCGGCCACTATGCCCCTCGAGCGGAGGACCCAGGCGCTTGCCGGTCGCTGTATCCCAGAGAAAGATCTTGTCCCGGCCTGCCGTGGCAAAGATGCTGCCATCCGGGCTGTAAGCCACAGTGATGACCGGGCCCTTGTGCCCCGGCAGAAACGCCTGGAGGCCCTGGCTCTCTTCGAGAAGGCCGAGTAGACTGCTCCGGGCTTCCGGGGTGTCGTACGTCCTCTCCGCCTGCAGGGCCAGCAGCAGCGCGATGTCGCGAGGACCCTGATGAAGCCCAGCGGCCTCCGCGGCAAGAGCCCGCGAGAGCGAAACCCGCCACCGCCAGTCTCCAACGACTGCGATGGCCAGCAAGAGCAGTGAGAGCGCGCTTACGAGCTGGAGCTTGCGGTACTTGGCCAGCTTTTCCCAGATATGCTGTTTGAGTTCTTCTTGGATCTTCCGCGAACGCTCCTCCTGCCTTTTTGTGCGTTGCCCCTGAATCGAGGCGATCAGGTCCTCGATCGCCTCTGGATCTCTCACCCCTTTTCTGAGGTCGACCCACACGTATTGCCCCAGGAAGCGCTCTGGTGGTTTGGCTCCCTCCAGAAGGACAGGGAGCAGGAGGAAATTTCGCTCCTTCTCACTCTCGCTCTCGACCGCGCGATCCAGGGCTACGGAGACTTCCATTTTCTGCCATTTGACGATACCTTTACGGCCGATCAGCACGACGACCACACGACAAGTGAGGAGAGCCCTCTCCAACTTGTCTTTCCACAGATCTCCCCCCAAGGTAGAGTCGCGGTCCCAGAAGACATTGAGCCCCTGCGACTTAAGCTCCCGAGCGATTGCCTCCGCTTGGACGCGATCCTCACTGTTGTAGCTCAGAAAAATGTCGGGTCCAGGCTCGCCTGGATTGGACCTGGAAAAATTCATAAACAGAGCAAGCCCTTGTGAGGTTCTCCGGAAAGTCCGTCTATCTTTGAGACACTGTCTCCCGAAAAAGGGGGAGTCCCAGGATCTCCCCGCACCCCACTTCTACCTTGAAGTTTCCGGCAGAGCCCAGCCAGCTCGATATTATGCCGTCCAGCGTTACGCTGTTCTGCATAATGAAGCTCCCCGACCGCTGCGCCGGGTGGCCGACTCCCAAGAGAGCGGGCTGGTCGTCATCTACGACCACCAGCGGCCGGCAAGACGGGAAGCGCCGAGGTGAATACCGCGATTGGCGAGCTCTCCTTTCCCGCTTGGCAAGCGAAGCGCAGATCGCCGGCTGGCGGGGTTCGACGAGTGTCCTATCTCGTGCTGGCCTTGCCGGAGCTGCCGCGATCTTCTCCGCTTCGGCAAGATTCTTCTTGTTGTAGCTGAGAACGACTTCGCGCTTGGGCTCACCCGAGTGGGGTCTGGTGGAACTCATAGGCAAAGCAAGCCTCTGTAAGGCTCTCCGGGCAGTCGTTCTTCGGTACCTGCCAACCTCCTGTCCACTAGACGCGAAAAAGGGGAGCCAAGGGGGTCTCCCCGCGCCTCGCTCCTACCTTGTGAAGAGTCGACGGTCGGATCGCCGGCGGGAATCAGGCGCTCGCCGGGTCCGGCCGGCGAGCCGCCGGGCGCGGCGAAAGGCCCGCCGGCCGGAGGTGGCCGCTCGGAATGAACGCTCTGGGACGATCAGAGATTTTGGCCAGCTTGACATTATGCGGACCAGCATTATGCTGTCCTGCATAATGTTGTTCCTCGACCGCCAGAACGAGCTCACACGCCTGCGCCGGGTGGCCGACTCCCAGGAGAGCGGGCTGGTGGTCGTCTACGGCCGGCGGCGGGTGGGCAAGACGCGCCTGCTGCTCGAATGGGCGAAGCGGCATTCCGGTCTCTACACGGTGGCGGACCAGTCCGCGGCCGAGCTGCAGCGCCGGTATTTCGCCGAGGCCGTCGGCGAGCGCCTGCCGGGGTTCGCCGAGGTGGACTACCGCGATTGGCGGTCCCTCCTGTCCCGCCTGGCCCGCGAGGCGCAGATCGCCGGCTGGCGGGGGCCCCTGATCTTCGACGAGCTTCCCTATCTCGTGCTGGCCTCGCCGGAGCTGCCGAGCGTGCTCCAGCGCTGGATCGACCATGAGGCCCGCGCGGCGGGGCTCAAGGTGGCGGTGGCCGGCTCCAGCCAGCGCATGATGCAGGGGCTCGTCCTCGCCGGGGACGCTCCGCTGTTCGGCCGCGCCCGGGAGATCCTGGAGATCCAGCCCCTGCCGCCCTCCTGCCTCTATGAGGCCTTCGACGTGCCGGACGGCATCCGCTGGGGGGAGCTCTACACGGCCTGGGGGGGCATTCCGCGCTACTGGGAGCTGGCCCAGGAGGAGGGCGGCGACGTGCCGGGTCAGGTGGACCGTCTCGTGCTGGATCCCCTGGGCCCCCTCCATCGCGAGCCCGACCGGCTGCTGTTGGAGGAGATCCCTTCCGCCCTGGAGACGCGGCCCGTGCTCGACGCGATCGGCTCCGGAGCCCACCGGGTCTCGGAGATCGCGGGCCGCCTGGGCCGTCCCGCCACCTCGATGGCGAGGCCGCTCGACCGCCTGCTGGGCCTCGGGCTGGTCCGCCGGGAGCTGCCGTTCGGCGAGGACGAGAAGAGCAGCAAGCGCGCTCTCTACAAGATCGCCGATCCTTTCTTCCGGCTCTGGTTCCGCGTCGTGGCCCCCTACCGGGCCCAGCTCGCGAGCGGCGCGCCCGCCGCGCGCCGGCAGATCCTGGATCGCTTCTGGGACCCGCTTTGCGCGCAGGGTTGGGAGGAGCTGTGCCGCCAGCAGGTGAGCCGGCTGCCGGCGGAAAGTTCCCTGGGACAGCTCGGTCCCTGGGGTCCGGCCTCGCGGTGGTGGCGCGGCGCGGAGCCGGAATGGGATCTGGTCAGCGAATCCCTGGACGGCCGGCGAGTGCTGCTGGGTGAGGTGAAGTGGAGCGCCCATCCGTTCAATCAAAGGAGTCTGGAGGCGGCCCTGCGCGAGCTCGCCGCCCGGCCCGCTCCCTCTCTCCCGCCCCGTTTCTCAGACGCTGAGATCGTCCGCGCGCTCTTCGTTCCCGCGGTGGCGCCCAAGGGCGGTACGCCGAAGGGGCTGGAAGGCGCGGTGCTCGTGAGGGCTATGGATCTGCTGGAGCGTTGATGATTGAGGAAAGGGGAGAACCATGAGTGACGCGACTCGTCTCCAGGCTCTGAAGATCGTGCTGGTCGTCGTTGGCATCATCTCCATCGTGGGCGTCTATCCGCTCATGATCGTCTGGCCTTCCGGCTGGACGTGGCACACGGGCTATTCCGACTACCCCCTGATGATCGTCGGAATCTACGCGACCCTGGGCGTCTTCCTGATCCTGGCGGCCCGCAATCCGCTCGCGAGCCTCAGCCTGATCTGGTTCACGGTCTGGTCGAGCGTGGTGCACGGCGGGATCATGGCCGTCCAGGCGCTGGCTCAAGGCCAGCATCGCGGCCACCTCTGGGGTGACGTGCCGGTGCTGTTCCTCATCGCCGCGGCGTTGGCGGCCCTGACTCCCCGTCGCCAGAGAGCCGGATGATCTCGAGTCGTTGAACACGACGGGCCCTTCCGCCCAGGGCGGCCACGCAGGGCCGCCCCTACAGAATCCCCTCATTCCGAAACGCTCATCGCGTCGTGCGCCCTCCCGCCGGGCCCTTCGACTCCTCCATCAGCCGCGCCTCGTCGGGCTGGTCCTTGTCGCCGCCGGGACCGTGGACGTGCCCGGTGCCGCCGGCCTTGTGGAGCGCGCCCTCCGGATTGAGCGGCGGCCGCTCGAAGTGCTGGCGGTCGGCCTGCTTGGCGGCCATCTTGTCGGCGAGCGGCGGCGCGAGCTTGAACGCCGCGATGTCGAGATGGGCCGGCAGGCCCACCTTGATGTCGCGATGGGGCTTGACCGCGGCTTCGAGGATCGCCTTGGCCACCTTCTCCGGATCGATCTGCGGCGTGGGGAGCTTGGCCTCCTGGTCCATGTAATTCCGGGCGTGCGTCGGATAGGGAGTGTTGACCGCCGTGGGCTGGATCAGGGTGATCGAGACCGGCGCCTCATCGATCTCCTCGATCTCGATCCGCAGGGCGTCGGTGAACCCCTTGACCGCGTGCTTGGACGCCGAATACATCCCCTGCAGCGGCGCCACCGCGTCCGAAACCTCGCTGCCGACGTTGATCAGCGCGCCCCCCTGCCCCTTC
>DASXJP010000663.1:0-53715 GCA_036497345.1 Thermoanaerobaculia bacterium | reverse complement strand
CCCCCGCTCGATGCGGTGGAGAGCGGCGCCGGGGCCCAGCGCGCGGTCGAGGCTCGAGCGGACGAAGTCCTCCGTCACCCAGGTCGAGCCGTAGTCGCTCTTGGCCAGCGAGCCGCTCTCGCTGGTCTCCTGAAAGTGGATCCCCGTCTCGGGGCTGGGGACGCCCGCCGGCAGCACCTCGGGGGAGTGGGCGCTGAAGGCGAGCATCCCGCCCGGCGCGAGCAGCCCCAGGAGCACCCGCAGCCAGGCCACGAAGCGCTCCTCGGGAAGATGGGTGAAAAGCGAGGTGACCAGAATGGCGTCGAAGCGCTCGGCGCAGACGAAATCCTCCGGCCGGATCGTCGAGACGAGCCCGTGCACCCCCAGCCGCTCCTCCTGGAAGCGGACGCCGTCCGCGTAGACGTCCGCCACCCAGACGCGCTCGGGGGGCACGTCGCGCACCAGGAAGCGGGTCACCCGCCCGTAGCCGCTGGCGAAGTCGAGGAGCTTCCCCACCCTCTCCAGGGAGCCGAAGCGCCAGCGCAGCACCTGGCCCAGGGAGTCGGCGATGCTGGCGCCGGAGCGGAAGTAGCCGAAGAGGGCCCGGTCGCGATCCCCCTCGGAGGAGTCGATCAGGAAGCCGAGCATCTCGTCGCGGGCGTCGACAGCGAGATCGAGCGTCCCCGGAGCGATCCCGAGATCGCTCAGCAGGGCGGCGACCAGCGGGCTGGTCTCGTCGGGGTGAAAGGCCAGAGGCATAGAGGGACCGGTCTCCTCACGGGGGGCGCGATTTTACCAGGGTCTTCGACAGGGTAAGATCGGCGCCATGCGCAAGCGCCTGATCCTGGGGGGGCTCGCCGCCTGGGCGGCGTGCGCGTTCCTTATCGAGCTGAACCATACGGTCACGGCCTGGGACGACCGCGGGACCCCCATGGGGGCGTGGGCCTGGCGCTTCCAAATCCCTGAGACGGACGCCCTCGCCCGCTCGCTCGACGTTGCGCGGCCGGCGATCCCCCCCGGGACGGTGATCGCGTTCACCGCGCTGGAAGGGCGGCCCCAGGCCGCGTTCGAGGTCTGGCGCTGGACGGCCTACCTGATGCCGGAATACGACGTGATCCCGGTGGACGATCCCGCGGTGGGGGATCTGGCCCGGTACGCTATCGCCTACAAGACGGAGATCCACCATCCCCGCGCCGAGCCGATCCTCCGGCTGCCGGACGGCTGGCTCTACCGGGTGAAGCGGCCTTGAGCACCCTGCCGCTGCTGGTGGCCGCCGCCGTCCCCGTGCTCCTCGGCCTGCTCGGCAGCCGGCTGGCGGCCGGGCTCGCGGCCCCGCGGGACGGTGGTCTCTACCGGGCCACGCTCTACTTTCTGGGCGGCGCCGTCGTCCTCCACCTCCTCCTCACGCTGCTCGACCTCGCCGGCATCCCCTGGCATCCGCTCCTCCTCGTGGTCCTGGGGATCGCGCTCTACGTCCTCGGCTGGCGCTTCCTGCCGCGGGGCCCGGAGCGGACGGGGGGCCGGACGAATTTTCCCTCAGGGCTGGGTTGGGGGGATGGGATCGCGCTGCTCGTCCTCGCCGTCTTCACGCTGCTGGCGCTCAGCCATTGGATCACCTTCTCCGACTTCGTCTTCCACTGGGGGCTCAAGGGGCGCCGGTTCTTCTTTACCCGCGGGGTCGACTACACCTATCTGGCGCGGCGGTGGAGCTGGGTGATCCACCCCGACTACCCGAACCTCCTGCCGGAGATCTACGCCGTGACCGCCCTGCTGGCGGGGCGCTTCGATCTCTCCGCGATGATGCTGGAGGCGAGCGCCTTCTTCGTCCTCCTGCTCGCCGCGGCGCGGGAGGGGCTGCGCCAGGGAGGAGCCGGCCGCTTCACCCGACAGGCGGGGCTGGCGACGATCGCCTGCGCGGCCGGCGCGTATGGAATCGGCAGCATGATCGCGGGCGGGGCCGACTGGCTGATCGCCCTGGCGCTCACCGCCGCCGTGCCGCCGCTGCTCCGGCCGCCGGACCGCGCCGGAGACTTCCAGGTCGGCGTCGCCGCCGCGTTCGCCGCCGGCTCGAAGATCGAGGGGGTACCGCTCGCGGCCTTCCTGGTGCTCGTGCAATGGGGGCGCCGCGCCTGGGGGGAGCGCCGGCTCGCGCTGGGAGCGGGGCTGCGCGCCGGCCTGCCGGCGGCGGCGGTGGTCCTCCTCTGGCTCTACCGGTTGAGCCACGACCACCTCTTCCAGGCCCTGAGCGCGGCTGGCCCGTTCGACCCCTCGCGGGCGCCAGGGATCCTCGCGGCCACGCTGGAAGCCCTGCGGACCCCCGCGTGGCACGGCCTGCTCTGGACGATGTTCCTGCCGCCTCTCCTCCTCGTCCACCGGCGGGCGCGGCCGTTCGCGATCGCGGCCACGCTGGAGATCCTCTTCTACTTCTACACCTACTTCACGTCGATCTCGGCGATCGAGCCCCGGCTCTTCGTGATCTCGAGCTTCGCGCGGCTGGGATTCCAGGTCATCCCGGCGAGCCTGGTGGTGGCGCTGGTGGCGTGGGGAGAGTCCCGGCGAGAGGACCTCTCCGGAAACGAAGAGGGCGGGGACAAGCCCCGCCCCGACGAAGGCACAGACGCCGGCGCGAGCGTCAGCGCGGCGTCCTGACCCCGACCACCGGACTGTAGGGGGAGGTCTGGTCGCCCGCCACGGCGCGCACGCGGAAGAAGTACGCGGTCCCGGGGTTGAGCCCCGTCAACTGGGCCGAAGTGGAGCTGGCGGGCAGGGTCGCGATGACCTGGAAGGGACCGCGGCGCGCGGGCGCCCTCTCGACCACGTAGGACTCCTCCCCCTGGGCCTTGTCGCGCCAGGTGAGGACTGCCGTGGTACGGGAGGTCGCGCGGATCGTCAGGCGGGTGGGGGCCGTCAGGCTGCCCGAGCCGCCGCCGGAGCCTCCGGAGCCTCCCGAGCCGGTGCCGCTGCCGTCGCCGTAGAGCACCGACACCGCGGCACGGTCGTCGGCCGTCAGGCTGGCGCCGCGGCCGTCGTTGTGGGCGAAGGCGTACATCAGGGCGTTGGGGTCCTTCGAATGGCCGAGCCCCAGGGTGTGCCCGAGCTCGTGGGCGAAGATCTCCTGCGCCACGCTGGGGTTGTTCTGGAAGAAGCAGGACGTGCCGTCGTTGGTCACGATGTCCGCCTCGACCGCCTCGTGGTAGCTCTTGCCCCGATAGCTCCGCGTCGAGGTGTAGTAGAAGGGGCCGCCCATGGCGATCACGCCGCCGGTGCTGCAGTCGAAGAGCCCGTCGACCTCCTGGTTGGGATCGTTGAAGAGGATCGTGTTGACGTTGTCCGAGCGGACCAGCCCATTGGAGGCCGAGGTCGTGCCGCTGTAGACGTAGTCGATGTTGGTCCCCGGGTTGGAATTCCAGGCGCTCAGGGACACCTGGAAGGCCGCGATGGTGGCGTCGAGCCCGAGGCCCGGCTGCCCCGCGGAATTCACCTTCCACTGCACGCTCTGGCCGTTGTCGAAGCGGAACCAGCGGATGGGGTTGTTGTCGCCCGCCGTCAGGAGGACGTACTTCTCGGGGAGCGACTGGAGCAGGGCCTTGGCGTCGGCATTGCCGAGCACGTAGTCGCCCGGATTCGGCACCCCCGCCGCGCGGTCCGCCACCCAGTCGGAGAAGCGGTTGAAGTCGCGCACCGTGTCCACCCCGTCCTCGGCCTCGCTCTTGGCGCTCACGTCGTGGGCGCCGGAGAGGTCGCGCAACGCCACGGTCTTGCCGTCGACCGTCCGCTGGTGGAAGGCGCCGAGCATCAGGTGGAGGATGCGGTAGGTGCCGTCCTTGGCGGGACGGAGGAAGAGGAGCGCCTCCTCATCCTTGCCAAGCTGGGGAGCGCCCCAGATCTTGAGCCCCAGCCCCTGGGGATCGACGCCGCCCGGCACCCGCACCACGACGGTGCTCCCGGACAGGCTCCCCTTGAGCACGCGGTTGACCTCGACCAGGTAGTCGGTGGCCGGCTGGCCGACGAGCGGCGCCGGGCTCACGTCCACGACCTTGACGTCCACCACCGCCGCGGCCTGATCGACCAGGGCGCTGTCGGGCATCCTCATGTAGGTGGTAGCGGCCGCCGGCTGGCGGAGCAGGAAGGGTAGGGCGAGCAGCGGAATGAGGCGGAGCTTCGACTTCATGAGGCCTCCTGAAACGTCTGCGGGATCTCGGTGTGCCGGCGGAGCGGCCCGACGGAATGTCATTGTAACATTGGGATCTGTCGATGAATTCCGGCCCCGGCTACTCCGACCCGCCCCCGCCCGACCCCTTCGACTCGCTGACCGCCGCCTTCTCGGGCTTGCTCTCCGATTTGCTCTCGGTCTTCGCCTCCGACTTGCTCTCCGACTTCTCCGACGCCCCTCCGCCTCCCTTCTTGCCGCCGTAGTCGGTGGCATACCAGCCGCTCCCCTTGAGCTGAAAGGCCGGCGCCGAGATCAGCTTCTTCACCTCGCCGCCGCAATTCGGACAAGCGGCGAGGGGAGCGTCGTTCATCTTCTGGAGAACCTCCGTCCTCTTGCCGCAGCTCAGGCATTCATACTCGTAAATCGGCATCGCGCTTGCTCCTATCAGACGCTGAACTTGTCCCCGTGGGTCTTCAACCGGATCTTGATCGCCCCGGTCTCCCGCGCCTCCGGAGGCGGGGGGGTGGACCCGGCGATCCGGATGAGCTGGAGGACCTGGAAAGCGTACAGCACCTTGGCGTTCTCGGCGGCGCCGTGGGGACCCTTGGTGCAGATGTCGAACAGGGTCCGCCGGCCGTCGACCAGGCTCAGGAGCTTGTACTCGTCCCCATCGAGGGCGAGCTCGATCAACTGCTCCGTCTTATAACAAGGCTCGAGGACCGTCTCTTTCCGGCCGAGCCGCGCGACCAGGGTCTTGGCGTCCGGGGCCCGCTTGATCCCCTGCAGGATCACCTGCCGCATGGGGATCTGGATGCGCACCGCGTCGAGCTGCGGGAGCTCGCCGATGCTGTAGATGACGCTGCCGTCCTGCCAGTAGAAGAGGCTCCAGACGATCGCCTCGATCTGCTTGCGGATCGCCCGGTAGACGTCCGCCGGCGAGAGGATGCCGTTCTCGATCAACAGCACGCCGTAGCGCTTGTTGGTGCGCTCGCGCTCGCGCATCGTCTCCAGATAGAGGTCGGGCGAGATGATCCCGCCCCGTTGCAGGTAGGAGCCCAGGCTGTCCGCGCGGTCCGTCGAGGTGGCGTGGACCACGTTCCCTTCCTTGATGTAGACCTGCTTGATGACCCCCTCCCGGCTCGCCTCGATGACCCCGGGAACCTGGAAACGGTCGATCGTATAGAGGATCTCCGGCAACGCTGTCTGGGACAGGTCGCCCCGGTACTGGAAACTGTTCTCCACCGTGGCCACGGCGAGATTCCTCCCGTCGAGTAGATTCACAGTCTGGGAAAAAGCCGGACAACTATACCATCTGGAGGGGTTTGGCGCCCCAGGAGGAGAGCGATGGCCCTGATTCACCCGGATGAGGCCTGGCGGCGGATCGCGGAGCGGGTGCGCCCGCTCCACGGAGAGATGGTGGGACGGCGGGAGGCGGCCGGCCGGGTGCTGGCCCGTCCCCTGGCCGCGACCGTGGACGTGCCCGCCGCGGACGTCTCGGCCATGGACGGCTATGCCCTGGCCGGAGAGATCCAGCCCGAGGAGACCCGGCCGGTGGCCGGCACCGTCTTCGCGGGGGACCGGCCCGGCTTCGCGATTCCCCCCGGCGCCGTGGCCCGCATCATGACCGGCGCCCCCGTGCCGGCCGCCGCCGACCGCGTGATCCCGGTCGAGCTGACCGACGGCGGTCGGGAGCGGGTGACCTTCCATAAAGGGGTGCCCCCGGGCGAGCACATCCGCCGCCGGGGGGAGGTCCTGAGGACGGGCGCTCCGATGCTCCCATCGGGATCGATCCTGACACCCGGAGCCCTGGCCCTCCTCGCCACCCACGGCTATGGCGAGACACTGGTCCACCGCAGGCCCTCCGTGGCCGTGATGACGACCGGCGACGAGGTGGTGCCCCCCGAGGCGGTCCCCGCCCCCGGCCAGCTCCGCGACTCCAACACCGACTTCCTGCTCGCGGCGGGGGCCACCCTCGGCATGCGCTTCACCTCGCTGGGCATCGCGCCCGACAAGGAGGGGCCCCTCCGCGAGCTCGTCCATCGGGGCCTTCGGTCCGACGTGCTCCTCCTCTGCGGCGGCGTCTCCATGGGCGAGCTCGATCTGGTTGAAGGCGTGCTCGCCACGGCCGGCTGCGAGATGGTGTTCGACGCGGTGGCGATCCAGCCGGGCAAGCCGGTGGTCTTCGCGGTCCATCCCGGAGGCCTGGTCTTCGGCCTGCCGGGGAACCCCGCCTCGGTGATGGTGAGCTTCTGGCTCTTCGTCCGCCCCGCCCTGCGCCGCCTGATGGGCTTCGAGGATTCCTGGTGGGGGCCCGCCCTCACCGGCACCCTGGCCTCTCCCCTGCCGGCCGCCGGTTCCCGCGACCGCTTCCTGCCGGCGGAGATCGAGGCCCGGAACGGCGAGCTCCACGTCACGCCCTACTTCTTCAAAGGCTCCCACGACCTCGCCGCCTACGCCCACGGCACCGCCCTGGCGCGCGTCCGCGCCGGGTCGGCGCGGACGGAGGCGGGGGGGCGGTGCGAGGTGCTGGTGGTGGCGGGCTGAGAGACGGCAATCGCGATGAATACAGAAAACCTTGCCTACTCCAACGGCTCCGACAGTCTGACCGTCAAAGCGCTTTGCCGGGATCTCCTCTGGCGCGGCGTCAGCTTCAATATCAGCGCGGCCGATGAGATGCTGCGGTTCTTTCAGTATGCGCAAGGCCACGATCTCGAGCAAGCGGTGGCCATGTATCTCGATTCAGGACGCCGGATCTGGACGACGCAACGGCAGATCCTCGCATGGCGGTTTGGCTCCTTGTCCTGGGGCGGGCCGATTCTGGACTTTGCCAGCGGTTACGGCCGGGTGACCCGGCACATCGTCGCGGATATACCTGAGGATCGGGTCTGGGTGTCGGACATCTACGCCGAGGGCGTCGCCTTCCAGGAACGCGAGCTCGGCGTCCACGGCATCGTGTCGACCGTCAAGCCGGAGGAATTCGTCTGCGATCAACGGTTCGACGCGATTCTGGTATCGTCTCTTTTTACACACCTGCCCAAATCCAGATTCATCGGATGGCTCCGGCGCTTGGGATCGCTCTTGAATGCCGATGGTATTTTGCTGTTCAGCGTGCATGACATGTCCCTGTATAAAGAACCGGCTGAGCCGCAAGAGGGAATCATCTTTCGAGAAATCAGCGAGAGCAGCTCGCTGGATACCTGTGATTACGGCAGCGCGTGGGTCACGGAAAGCTTCGCGCGCTCCGCGGTCGAGGAGGCGATCGGTGCGTATCCGATCTTGCGGATTCCCCGGGGCCTCACCAGCTTCCAAGACCTGTACGTGGTGATCAAGGAGGAGCCTGCCAAGACGGGGGCTACAGATTTTTCAGGCCTGCAGCTGAAGCGTGACGCCGACGGATTCCTGGAGCACTGCTCCTGGGGCGGAAAGAGAAGCCTTCGCCTCAGCGGCTGGATTGCCGACCGGGTGACCGGCCAGCCTCCACAGGAGGTACGGATCAGCATTGACGGCGAGCTTACGGCATCGTGCCGGGATCTTCAGCCCCGATCCTCTCTGAGCTCAATTTTCACGGATGATCCCGCGGAAGTGGTCGGTTGGCAGCTTACAGTGGACCTTCCCGAGACCGCGGACCCGGAGTCAGCTCATTTATCCATATGGGGTATTTCGTGCCGCGGGGAAGATCTGAGCCTGTATTCGGGACCTGTAGCATGGGCCTGCCTGCGGTCCGCTCAACTGGACACCGTGATGTTGCGCGGACAACTGAGCCGGCAAGAAGCGCTCCACGGCGAGCAACTCGAGCGGCAGAAGAGCGCGTACGAGAGTCGCCTGAATAAGAGCGCCGAGGAGATTGCCGCGCTCACGAGCCGCGTCCGGGGGATGGAAGCGAGCCGCTTCTGGAAGGCAAGGAATCTCTGGTTCCGATTGAAACGAGTCTTGGGCCTCACGGAGGAGCGGTGATTCGACCGGGAGCCTCGGAGCGCACGCGGCCCTCCGAGGTCTCTCACTTCTGGATGGACGAAGCCCTGGTCTACGGCAGCGGCCCGGTCCAGCACTCGCAGTCCCTGAAGGTGCAGATGACGTAGGCGTGCTGGCACGTGTAGGTCTGGCCGTTCTGGAATTTGCAGACGGTCCCGACCTGCGCTCCCACACAGGGCGCGTCGCTGCAGCTTCCGCAGGTGAGGGCCTTTTCGCTGGGAGTGGGCTCGAACGACGGAAGCTTCGCGGTCCCCCCATCCGGAGGCGCCGGAGCGGCGAAGATCGCCGCCAGATTCGCGGCCGCCGGGTCCGCCGGCGTGGCGGTCTGGGTCTGGGCGGCGCTCGCCAGGGAGGCGATCAGCAGCAAGGCAAGGACCAGGACCATGGATCTCAGCTTCATACGAGTCTCCTTTGAGGACGGTTCATGGGAAGCCGCCGCCGGTGGCGGCTCCTCAAAGAAGAAGGTGCGGGCCCCCCGCTTCGAGGAGCCCGGAGGGCGAAGAAGCCCGTGGCATTCACCTGGGATGGTCGATCGAATCCGACCGTTTTGGATTGAACAGGCTGCCGATCCTCCCCTGCTTTTTCAGCGTCAGGACGCCGCTGCTGATGGAGGCTCCCGCGGGGAGGGCGGCCAGGCCCTCATCCCGGCTCCGCTGATCCCTCAAGGCCTGATCCGCTTCCTTGCTGGCGGACGCCACCACCAGGACCTCGAAGGTCTTTTCCCTGGAGCTCCTCAGCTTGATAGACCACTGGCCGTCGGCTTTCGGGAACACCTCCCCCCGGGGATAGATCATGCCGTTGCTCTGCCGGATGCACAGGAAGATCTGCCGGTCGCCGAGCCCGAAGACGGAGCCTTGCACCATGACGTCCGAGCCGACCGTATCCCCGTTCTGCGGCGACACGATCGTGACGCGCACCGGCTGCAAGCTCGATGCGGGGACCGACGAGCCCCGTGGGTCGGCCGCTCTGGAGGTCACGGAGGGCTCGTCGCTGGAGGGAACCGTGGCCCGTTCGGAGATCGGGACCGAGACGGGGAGCACCCGGGTCGGAGCCTCGGAGGGCCTGTCGGCGGCGCGGCGCGGGGCGGATGGCTCAATCCTGGGCGCGGTCTCGACGGCGCGGGGAGCCTTGGCGGCGGTGCTCCCGCTGCTCACGTCGCCAGCCGGATTCGCGGCGGGCCCGCCGCTCGCGGGAGCCCCGGTAGCCAGGCCGCCCGCGGGGACCGTGACGGCCCCCAGGTTGGCCGCCGGGGTCTGTGAGGGATCGACCTTGCCGCTCGGGGTCGGGGTCCGCCCTATCCATGCCCAAGACCCCAGCGCGACGGTCGCCACCAGCGCGAGAGCGGCAAGAGAGAGCAGCCACACCCGCGACCCCGTGGCCTTTGCCTCCACCCCCGCCGCGACCGCGGCAGGCGGCGTGGCCTTCTCCAACGCCGGGCTTTCCGCCAGGATCTCCTGGATCGTGTGGGCCAGGCGGTCAACGTCGTAGGCCCAGCGGGCGTCGCTGAGCTCGATGGCGTTGCGTCGCGCCAGCCGGGCGAGCGAGGCCGGCAGCTCTTCGGCGCCGGGCATGGGCGCGTCCTGAACCAGGACCGGAATCACCCGGATCCGGCGCGCCAGGGCGGACTCGACCTCCAGACGGACGAAGTCTCCGGGATCGTCGAGGCGCCGGCGCCCGGTCTTGTCTTCGATGGTCAGCCACTCGCGCCCGATGACGACGAGCAACACCTCGCACGAGCCCACCGCCTGCTCGATCGCCTCGACGAAATCGACGCCAGGCTCCAGGGTGTCGACGTCCATGAACAGCCGGCCGGAGAAATGGCTGCTCAGGGCATCGAACAGCCTCCCTGAGTGGCCCGCGCTGTCCTCGCGGCGGTAGTTGATGAAAATGTTCGCGGAGCGCTCCCGCGGTTTGGCATGCGATGCCATCTCAAGCCTCCCGGGATTTGCGGGCCTCCATCGGAGACGCCCAGGCTTCCCTTGCCTCTGGATGTTCGTCGACCGCCCCCGCGGTCTGACAGGTTGAGGATTCATGGTTTTCTTTCTCGATCCAGCTCTCCTCTGTGCTCGGATACCTTCTCAGGCGCGGCGGACCCGCCAAGCGTTACATCCTGTACGGGGGGACTGAAAAGCTTCCCGCCGCCTGGCGTCGGGTAGAATCGGCGCCATGGCTCCCATCACCCGGCGGCAAGCGATCCAGAGCGCGGCGGCCCTCGGCGCCGCGCTCGCCTGGCCCTCGCTCCTCTCTCGCGCCGCGCAGGTCTCCTGGACCGAGCGGCGGGATCTCTATCCCCAGGGCGTGGCCTCGGGCGATCCGCAGCCGGACAGCGTCCTGCTCTGGACGCGCCGCCCTCCGGGGCCGGACGGCCAGGCCGCGCAGACCCTTCACGTGGAGGTCGCGGAGGACCCGGGCTTCCATCGCGTCGCCGCGCGGGCAGAGGTCTCTCTCTCCGCCGAGGCGGACTGGACCTGCCGGGTGCTCGCGGCCGGCCTCAAGCCGCGCCGCGTCTACTGGTATCGCTTCACCGACGAGCACGGCTTCGGCAGCCGCGTCGGCCGCACGCTCACAGCTCCCGCCGCGGGCGACGGCCGCCCCGTCCGCTTCGCCTTCGTGAGCTGCCAGAACGTGACCCAGGGCGCCTGCAACGCCTACCGCCGCATGATCTTCGAGGACGAGAAGCAGCCCGAAGGCGAGCGCCTGGGCTTCGTGCTCCACCTCGGGGACTTCGTCTACGAGGTCGTCTGGTATCCGGAGGACCGGCCGCAGGGGATGTACGACCGGCGCCTGCGCGACGTCGTCCGCTATCCGCGCGGCGAGAAGATCACCGATTTCCACGTGCCGGCGACGGTCGAGGACTACCGCGTGCTCTACCGCGGCTATCTCGCGGATCCCGACCTCCAGGACGCCCGCGCGCGCTGGCCTTTCGTCTGCGTGTGGGACAACCACGAGTTCTCGTGGAAGGGGTGGCAGAGCCAGCAGAATTTCGGCGGCGTCCGGCCCGCGCAGACGCGCAAGACCGCGGCCAACCAGGCCTGGTTCGAGTATCAGCCGGCGCGGGTGGCCCAGCCGGGCTCCACGCGGCGCGACCGCTTCGTGGCTCCCGCCGTGGCCGACGCGCCGCTCCGCGATCTCGACGAGCACGGCCTGGGCCTGGAGAAGGGGAACCTCGCGGCGATCGAAAGCCTCAAGATCTTCCGCACCCTGCGCTGGGGCCGCAACGTCGAGCTGATCCTCACCGACAACCGCTCGTTCCGCTCCGAGCCGGTGGTCGACCAGCCCGGGGCCGCGGCGTTCCAGTCCAAGGCGTTCCCGTATTTCTTTCCACTGGACGCCGTCGAGGTCCTGGACGCCGGGCGCGCGTACGGAGGGGGCAAGCCGCCGGCGGCGATCCGCTTCAACGGCGCCGACGTGCCCAATCCCCGCCGCGGCGCGCCGCCCGCCTCGATGCTCGGCGGCGAGCAGAAGAAATGGTTTCTGGAGCGGCTGCGCGCCTCGGCCGCGACCTGGAAGCTGTGGGGGAATTCGGTGGGCATGCTCGACTGGCGGACCGACCTCCAGAACCTGCCCGCCGAGGGCGGACCGCGCTGGCCGGCGGACGGCTTCGCGCTGGCCGGCGGCGACGACTGGAGCGGCTATCGCTCGGAGCGCGCGGAGATCCTGGATCTGGTCGAGCGCGAGCGGATCGCCGGCTTCGCCACCATCGCCGGGGACCGGCACGCCTTCGCGGCCGGGGCCCTCTCGCGGTCGCTGCCGCCGCAACCCTACAAGCCGGTCGGCGTGGAATTCATCACCGGCTCGATCTCGGCGCCCACCCTGTTCGAGGCCGCGCAGCACAATCTGAAAAAAGACCAGCCGTGGCGCGCCCTCTACCTTCACGATCCCGCGTCCGGGGGACCGGCGGAGCCAGCGATCAACCTGTCGCTCCGGCACGGCGTCCGCGCCAGCCTCGCCCTGCGGAAGACGGGAGACCGCCGACAGGCGCTGGCCGCCGCCAACCCGGAGGTCGCGCCGCACCTCGCGTTCACGGATCTCGGCGGCCACGGCTATGCCGTGGTGCGGGCGAGCGCCGAGGATCTGCAAGTCGAATTCGTCTGCATCCCCCGCCCGCTCGAACGCAGCGACCGCCCCGACGGCGGTCCGCTCGCCTACCGGGTCACGCACCAGGCGAAGCGCTGGGCCCCGGGCACGGCGCCCCGGCTGGAGCGCCTGAGCGCCGAGGGCGAGCTGCCGCTGGGAGCGTGAACGGCCGGATTCAGGGCACGCCAACCATGAACACCGAAGATCCGACCTACAACGAGGCCTGCGCCGAGGTCTACGACCAGTGGTTCGGCTCCTGCGAGGAAGCCGCCGTCGATCTCCTGGCGGAGCTGGCCGGGGCCGGCCGGGTCCTGGAGCTGGGAATCGGCTCGGGGCTGCTCGCGCTCCCCCTGGCGGCTCGGGGGATCGACCTGCAGGGTATCGATCTCTCGCCGGCCATGGTCGCTCGCTTGCGCGTCAAGCCCGGAGGGGAGGCCATTCCGGTCACCCTGGGCAACTTCGCCGATGTGGCGGTGCAGGGCGAGCTCTCCCTGATCTTCGTGGCCTACAACACCTTCTTCGCGCTCCCCACCCAGGACGAGCAGGTGCGCTGTTTCCAGAACGTGGCCGCGCATCTCACCGCGGACGGAGTCTTCGTGCTCGAAGCCTTCGTTCCCCAGAGCGCCAACTTCACCGGCGGATTGCAGGTCACCGCGGTGACGGACGAGCGGATCGGCCTGAAGGTGTCGGAGCACGACCCTGTGCGCCAGCGGCTGAAGAGCCAGCACGTGGTCATCCGGAATCAGGAGATCCGTCTCTACCCGGTCGAGGTCCGCTACGCCTGGCCCGCGGAGCTCGACCTGATGGCGCGCCTCGCCGGCCTCCGGCTCCGGCACCGCTGGGCCGACTGGAACCGAGCCGAGATCGGTCCCAACAGCCAGCGGCACGTCTCCGTGTACGAAAAGATGGATTGAGGAGGCGGTGAGGATGAGCCGGCGGAACGGTTCCGCAAAGCTGAACAGGGCATTGCCGTCCCGGCGCTTCAGTTGATCCGGAGAGAAAAGAGGGCGGGAAACGAGCTGGTCACCCCCTACTTCTTCAAAGGCTCCCACGACCTCGCCGCCTACGCCCACGGCACCGCCCTGGTGCGCGTGCGGGCGGGGGCGGAGCCGGTGGGGGTCGGCGGGGCGTGCGAGGTGCTCTCGTTGACCGGCTAGCAAGCCAACGAAGAGCGTTGCAACGCGCTCAGCCGGGCTGCCTCAGGCCACCACGGATCCGGTGGTGAGCCGAGTGGATGCCGTGGTTCGGAAGGTTGAGGTACGTGGCATTCATCCACATGAAAGGCTGAATGAACGGGCCGACCAGGAAGAGAAATAGCACTGTGGTAATACCCATCGGTCCGCCAAGGAGCCAGCCCGACATGAAGAGGCTGATCTCAAGGACCATCTTGGCGCGGAAAAACGCCCAGCCCCACCGCTCGATCATGGTGATGGCGACGAGGTCCATGATGCGGATACCGATACCGCTCATGATAATGATGGACGAAGCATAGGCGCAGGTGAGGAGCGAGATGACGTCGAGGACGATGGCCCAGAGATTGACCGTCGCACCGAAAATCTGGACGATTTGAACGGGCACCGCGCCGATCGTGTATTGCTCAAGCCTGATCGCGTTCCAGAAGTCGAGCAGGAAGCCGACGGCCGCCGTGCTGACGAACGGGGTGAGCGGTGGAAGCTTGCGGTTCCAGAGCATCCACCACACGAGAAAGGTGACGGCGACGAGCGAGGAGCAGATGCCGAGCCCCACGCCCAAGTGCCGGTTCATGCCGATGACGAGCACGTCCAGAGGGTCGGTGCCGAGCTTCGCATCGATGAAGCCTTTGGCGCCGAGCGAGAAGAGCACGATTCCAAAGATGTACATTGCTACCTGGTAACGACGCCAGTCAAGGGGCTCGTTCACGTAGTCTTTGAGAAGTCTCATGCAACCTCCCTTTAGCAAGAGAAATGAATATACTCTTCTTTCGCAGCTTAGGTACCCCCTGCGACGGCGTTTCGAGAGGCAAATTCGAGCTGGTCGAGGAATTGATCTATGGCATATTGGCCATATTGGATCCGATCGTGCGGCTGAACGGCCGCTTGTGCCTGACGATTGATATGCTCGAATTGGGCGTCGCGATCCGGATGGCTGGCTCCTTCCAAGGTCTTGCTGTTGGCTTGGAGGCTGTACCCCAGATCGTGGAGAAGCTCTGCCACCATCCGAGGGCTCGCCCATGACGAGCCCTAAGCAGCTCCGATTCTCGCCCCGCGCTTGCCATGGATGTCGCAGGCAGGTTCCGGGGAGACTCCTGTTCGAGACATAGTTCCGAAGCGGAGATATACTTCCAGCCGCCACATGCCAGAGATCCGATACCTCCAGCCGGTCTCGCCCGCAGCGGCCACCGGGCTGGTGGCTGAAGTCTACTCCCAGGCGCGGCGGGAGTTCGGGTTGCTGCCGCCGATCCCTCTCCACTCTCCGGTGCCGCGGCTGCTAGCCGGTGCCTGGTGCGTGCTGCGGGAGACACTCGTAACCGGTCAAGTCGCGAGACCGGTCAAGGAGGCCCTTGCGGCGGAGATCTCGCGCCTCAACCGCTGCCCTTATTGCATTGACGCCCATACCCTCATGCTGGAAGCGGCCGGGGAGCGGGACGCCGCCCAGGCGCTCGCGGGCAGGAAACCCGGCGCGTTGCGCGACGAGAGGCTCCGCGAGGTCGTGGCCTGGGGAGCGGCGCACCGTTCTCCCGGAGCCGCTGCGCTGTCACAGCCGCCGTTCCCGGCCGCGGATACCAGCGAGATGATCGGTACCGCGATGGCGTTCCACTACATCAACCGTATGGCCCACGTCTTCCTGCCTGAATCGCCCTATCCCCTGCCCTCGGTGGCTCATTGGGCCAAGGGGTGGATCAGGAAGCTCGCTGCCGGCCGTTTTGCGGCGCTCGTATCGGTCCGTCGCGTGCCGGGCGCGTCGCTGGCCCTCCTGGAGCCCGCCGATCTGCCGGCCGACCTCCCCTGGGCGCGGGGGAATCCCAGCGTGGCCGGCGCCTTCGCCCGTTATGCCGCAGCAGTGGACGCCGCGGTCCAGAACGCGCTACACGAGTCGGTACGGGAGCGGGTGTTGGAACGGCTCGAAGCCTGGGATGGCACCGATCCGGGCCTCGGGGGTCTAGACCCGAAAGAGCTCGACACCGCGCTCACCGGGGTTCCCCCAGAAGAGAAGGCCGCGGGCCGCTTCGCCCTTCTCACCGCGCTCGCCTCCTACCGGGTGGACGGCGCCGTTGTCGCCGCCTATCGCGCCCGGTATCCCACGGACACCCAACTGCTCGGTGCGGCCGCCTGGGTGAGCTACGTTTCCGCCCGGCGGGTGGGACAGTGGCTCTGGGAAGCGCTCCCCGCCAGCCATCGCTGACTCCCCCCTTGTGGTGTCGAGAACCGCCGCGGCTCGACTGGCGAGCGCTTCAGCGAGACTCTTTCCCGCCAGCTCGGGAGGAGCAGGAAGTCTGAAGTGGAAAGAAACTGGCGTCGAGAAGCTGTCGTAACCCTTGAGCTAACTGGCGGAAGCGCATGGGAATCGAACCCACCCCCGACGCCGCAACCGGCGCCGGACAACGGTTTTGAAGACCGCAGGAGGCACCAGCCCCCGAGCGCTTCCGGGAGGGGATTCTAGACCATGCGGGCTCCCCCCGGGACGGTGATAGGCTCCACGGCGCAAAAACCGAGGAGGAGACCCCGATGATCCGCCATGCCATCCCCTTGACCCTGCTCCTGTTGAGCCTCTGTGCCTGCGGCAAACAGGAGACCGCCGCGCCGGCGCCCGAGGCGTCGTCCAGCGCGGCCCCGCCCAGCGTGGCGGAGACCAGCACCGCCGCTCCCGCCGCCCCCTCAGGCCAACCGGCAGGCGGCTCCGGCGCCGCTCCCACCTCCCCTCATGCCAGCACGATCGATCCGACGGTCAATTCGCAACTGGCGGCGGGGGCCGCGGGGTCGATCGACTTCGACGTCCCCAAGGGGTGGCAGAGCCAGCAGGTCTCGTCGAACATGCGCCTGGTCCAGACGTCCATCCCCGGTCCCGGCGGTCCCGGCGACTTCGCGGTGTACTTCTTCGGACCGGGCGGCGGCGGGCCGGTGGACGCCAACATCGAGCGCTGGGTAGGGCAGGTGAAGGGGGCGGGCAAGCCCACGCCCGAGACCTTCGAGACCAATGGCTACAAGGTCACCTGGGTCAACGCCAAGGGAACCCTGGAGCCCACCGGGATGGGGGCAGGTCCGAAGACGCCGGTGGCGAACGCGCGGCTCTACGGCGCGGTGGTCGAGGGCCCCGGCGGCCCCTGGTTCTTCAAGGCCACCGGCCCGGACGCCACGCTCGGTCCGCAGCGGGACGCGTTCGTGGCGATGCTCAAGAGCGTGCGGGCGAAGAAGTAGGGGGGGTTCTGTAGGGGCGGCCCTACGTGGCCGCCCTGGGTGGGGGAAATCCTGATCCGACAGAATCCCCCACCCACCAGGGCGGCCACATAGGGCCGCCCCTACGAAGGCCGGTTTCAGCAGCCGGAGGAGTGCTTCGCCGGCGGCTTCGGTGACCCGCTATCGTCATTCTGGTCGTGGTCCGGCTTGGCGTCGTGGTGCTGCTCCCGGCGGTCCTTGCGCTCCTGGCGCTCGATCGCTTTCCGCTCGTCCATCTCACGGCGGAGCTCGTCGCGCATCCCCTTCATCTCGCGCTCGATCTCCTCGTGGATCTCCCTCTGGAGCTTCTCCATCTCCTCCCGGTTCGCGGCGCGGAAGTCCTCGCCCATCTTGGCCTTCTCGGCCTCCATCTGGGCGCGGAGCTCCTCCATCTTCCGCCGCTGCTCCTCGGTGGGCTTCATCTTCTCGGCCATCTCCCGGGCCTGGCGACGGATGCGCTCGCGCTCCTCGGCGGTGAGCTTGCCGTCGGAGCCGTGCTTCCGCACCTCCTGGTCGACCAGGGCCTGCAGCTTGGCGAGCTCCTCCCCGGAGGGGCGCATCTGCTCGCCGAGCTTCGCCATCTCCTGGGCCAGCCGCTGCATCTCGGCGGAGGGCGCCATATGGGTGGCCTTCTCGGACAGCTCACGGGTGAGCTTCTCCAGGCGGGGGTTGAGGTTCTTCTGGAGGTCCTGGCTCATCTTCTCCATGTCGCGCGACAGCTTCTCCTGCTGCTCTTGGGTGAGATCGTGCTGGTCGGAGAGGGCCTGGAGCTCGCCGTCCAACCCTTCCAGCGCTGCATCCACCGACTCGCTCACCTGATCACCGATCTCGTCCGCGTCGACCATGGGCTCGGCGTCCTCGTCATCCGCCTCGCGGTCCTTCATCGCCTGGGCGTGATCGTGGTGGCCGTGGTCCCGATCCTCCTCGGCGGCGGCCCGGGCCGTGGGCGCGTCGGTGGCGTCATTGACGTCCACCTCGACGTGGGGCGCGGCCGGCTTCTTGGGCTGAAGCGGCTCGGGCCGGGCGGCGGAGACCGCCGGAGCCATGGCGGCGACGGCGATCACCAGGACCCCCATGGCGGCGGCCAGCCAGGCCCGGCGCGCCGGGCTCTCGGGCAGACGGGTCTCGTCGAGCAGGCGGCGGATGCGGCGGCCGAGGCTCGACGGCCGGTCCGCCATGCTGGGCACCGGCAGCGCCGGAGAGCCCACCGACCAGCCGGCGACCTCGGCCAGACAGCCGGCGAGCGAGAGCGGCCGGCCCGTGCGGGCCACCGCCCACTCGTCGCTCAGCATCTCGGAGATCTCCCGCAGGCGGCGGCGGGCCACCCAGTTGAGCGGCTGGAGGAAGAGGGCGCAGGCCAGGCCCTGTCCGAGCACGAGCCAGAAGGGATCGCGCCGCGCGAGGTGGGCCAGCTCGTGGGCGAGCATTCCCTCCTGCTGCTCCTCGGTGAGGCTGACGAGCGCGCGCGGCGGCACGCAGATCTCGGGCTCCCGCAGGCCCATTGCCAGCGGCACCGGCACCCGGCAGGAGCAGGAGAGGCGGACGGCATCCGCCAGCCCGGCTTGGGCGGCGAGCGTGCGGAGCTGGGCGTGGAGATCCCCACCCACGACTCGCGGCCGGCTGCGCAGGCGGCGGCCCAGGCGCAGGTACGAGCGCCCGAACGCGGCCAGCAGGACCAGGGCGCCCAGGGCCCAGGCAGCCAGAATCAGGGTCGCGATCGAGGGGAGGGACCGGGTGGGCGCCGCCGGCGGAGCCTGGAGCGCCTCGGATTTTGCGCGCACGGAATGGGATGGGATAGCAGAGATGGAGCTCGCCTCCACCCGGGTGGGGACGAGCCCCGCCCCTACGGGCTTACTCGGCATCGTTACAGCCGCGCCGCCCAGATCCGCCAGGCGCCACTGGCCCGCGAGGGGCTGCCAGCCGGCGGCGAGCTGCAGCGAGGCGGTGAAGAGGGCCCCGACGAGGGCGAGCTTCCAGACCATCTCCTCGGCCGCCACCGACCACCGCGAGAGCGGCTTCGAGGCGAGCCAGGCGAGGCCCAACAGCAGGGTGCTGTGCAGGAGGTAGGTCAGCATCCAGGCGACCGCCTGGCCGGCGAAGGATCCCGTGAGCATCAGTGTCCCTCCTTGCGTCCGCTGGACGCGATCAGCTCCCGGAGCTGGGCGAGCTCCCGCGCGTCGATCTCATGCTCGGACAACAGATGGTTGACCAGGGCGGTCACGTCGCCCCGGAAGAGCTGCGAGGTCAGATCGGCTACCATGGAGCGGCGGACCTGGTCCTCGCTCACCAACGGGCGGTAGACGAACCGGCGCCCTTCGGCCCGGTGCTCCACCACCCCCTTCTTCTCCATCTTGGTCAGCATGGTGGCGATGGTGGTGAGGGCGAGCCCGCGTTCCGGCTCGAGCGCCTCGTGGACCTCGGCCACCGTCGCCTCGTCATGGTTCCACAGCACCCGCATGATGGCGAGCTGAAGATCCCCGAAGTGGTGTGATGTCTCCGCTGTTTCCATATCGCGTCCTCCGCTTCAACTACCCAGATAGTACTACCTGGGTCGTTGGACGTCAAGAGGGTGATACGGAGACCTGAGAAGAAGGTTTCAGGGGGGCGGCCGGGTATTATTCTCCTCAGGGGAACGGCGCGGGAGATCGTCTCGTCTCGAGAAAGGGGCGGATCGTGCAATTCGACGTGCGGAAGCTCTGCTGGCTTTGGTTGCTGATCGCGCCCGCCGTGGCGCACGCCCAACTCTGGAGCGGACCGTCCGCGGTGGAGGTCCGGGCGGAGGATGACCATGGGCACGCCCTCGCGGGCGCCCATGTCCTGGTCCAGTACACCTCGCTCAATCCCAAGGACGGGCCGCCGGCGGTGGAGACCGACTCCAGGGGCCGGGCGAACGTGGCGGGCCTGGCCGAGGGGACCTGGCACGTGGAGGTCAGCCACGACGGGTTCATGACCTACATCGCGGAGATCAACGTCCGCTCGGGGGGTCGTCCCGAGGTCGTGGAGGTCACCCAGTTCCGGGTGCCCGGCGGGGGGACGAGCCTGATGCGGGTCAAGCTCTCGCGTGGCACCCCGGGTCCGGCTCCGGCGCGGGCCGCCGCCCCGCCGCCGGCCTCCCCGGCTCCGCGTCCGGCCCCCGCGGTCCCCGCGACACCACCGGCGTCTGAGCCCAAAGCTCAGCCCGCGCCGGCGCCGAAACAGGAGCCGCCCGCGCCCGAGCCGAGCGCTCCGAAGATTCCGCCGCATCCGATGCCCAGGATTCCACCCACGAATCCGGCTCCGGCCCCCACGCCGGCGCCGGCGCCCCAGCCGCCCGTCCTGCCGACTCCGGCGCCCGTCCCGCCCGCGGCCCCGCCGGTCGACGCGGTCCGCATCCGCACGGCCAAGGACCGCACCTGCGTCGAGTGCCAGCCCGGAGAGACCGCCCTGTCCACAGAGTGGGTGATTTCCGGAAGCGGCAACGGCTGCGGGGACATCGCCGCGAAGCTGAAGGGGGGGACGGTGCCCGCCGATCTGCCGGCGGGCTGCCACGTCCTGCGCATCGCCCTGCCGGCCGGCGCGCACTACACCGCCTATCGCTATGAGGTGCAGGACGGCAAGGACAGCCTCGACTGCCCCACCGCCCAGGCCTGCCCGAACAACATCGGCCGCTGGCCTGGCGATCCGATCCTGGTGCGCAATCCCCAGGGGACGGTAATCCTGGCCCCCTTCGAGAGCGGTCCCGGAGGGGAGGGGCGGCGGGCGGTGTTGACGGTGTATTACTCGATGGGGAAGAAGTAGAGAGGATTCAGGGGGCTGGTGAGGGCGGGGGCGGCCTGCCCTCCGAAGCCTCACCCTCGGTCCCTCTCCACTTCGTGGAGAGGGAGGGCGTGATCCGGGAAGGAGAACGCCTCGGTAGCTCGCGCCCGGAAGGCCGGCGTTGCCCGGGCCCAGCCGGCCGGGACCCGGGCCTTCCCCGCCTTGGGCCGGGCGACACCGCCTTCATTTGGGCCGTCACTGCCCGAATCAAGGCCATGCCGGCCTGGATGGAGGCGGCGGGAGCCTTTCCGGCACGAGGCTCCCGATCCGACGCGACTATGTTTTCAGCAGCGGAATCCGCTTGCCCGTCCACCCCGGGAACAGCTTGGAGTCGTCCTTGACCCCGAGGTGCTTGCCGGCCAACTCGCAGAAGACGGAGCGGAAGTCCGTGGTCACCGGGAGGTCCCGGCCTTCGTAGAGAGCCCCCGGCTCCAGCCCTGGGAAGGTGCCGTGGACCTTGCCGCCGTCCACGTGGTTGCCCACCACGAAGAGGCAGGAGCCGTGGCCGTGGTCCGTGCCGCCGGAGCCGTTCTCGCGCACGGTGCGGCCGAACTCGGTCATGGTGGTCAACACGACTTGGTCCTGATAGGGGCCGAGGTCGGTCCAGAAGGCCTGGATGGCCTGCGCGAGGTCGCGCGCCTGGCGGTTGAAGGTGCCGGTCTGCTGGACGTGGGTGTCCCAGCCGCCGGACTCGGCGAAGGCGATCTCCAGCCCGACGTCGGACTTGATGAGGAGCGCGATCTGCCGCAGGGCGTTGCCGAGCGGCGTTTTGGGGTAGTCGGCCCCGTCCGCCGGCTTGTACTTCTGGATCTCGGCCGCGGAAAGCATGTGGACCGCCCGGAAGGTCTCGCTGCCGGTGTCGCGCAGCAGACTCTGGGAGGTCTGCTCGTAGAGGGCCTCGAAGCCCTGGCCGGCCGCCGCGGCGGTGCGGTCCGCGCCCGGGAGCTGGACCTTGAAGTCGGCGAGGTTGGTCACCGCGAGCGCCGGCTGGTCGCCGTAGAGGGAGCGCGGCAGGGAGGGGGTCATGGCCACCGCCCGGAAGGGGGAGGCCTCATGGCCCATGAGACCCACGGCGCGGTTGAGCCAGCCATTGGGGGTCCCCTTGAGGCCCGGCGTGCCGGTCTCTAGGAAGTCCTGGGCGTCGAAGTGCGAGCGCGTGGGGTCGGGGGAGCCCACGGCGTGGACGATGCCCAGCCGCTTGTCCTTCCACAGCGGCAGCAGCGGCGCCAGGGCGGGATGGAGGCCGAAGCCGGTGCCGAGATCGAGCAGCGCCTCGTCCCCGGCGGCGCGCGCGCCGCTCATGGCGAGGCGGGGGCGGAGCCCCTTCAGGGTGGAGTCGTCGACCGGCGGCACGGCGGCGAGGCCGTCCATGGCGCCGCGCTGGAAGATGGCGACCAGGACCTTGCGGCGGCGCGACGAGGTCGAGGGGGTCCCCTGGGCCGCCAGCGCCGCCCGGGTGATGAACCCCGGCCCGCCGCCCACGCCCAGGGTGAAGAGGGCGATGCCCCCGGTTCTGAGGAAGAGTCTGCGAGTCAGCATGGTGGGTGTTTCCTTCTCTTCAGTTTGGTCTTTCTCGACGAACACGGACTTGCAAGGACAGAGGAGGACTGCTGAGGTGCTCGTCCGTGTAGGTCCTTGAGGGTCCGTGTTCTTCCTACCTCCGCTGAAACTCCGGCGATCCCAGAATCACCCCCACCACCTGCTCCAGCGGGGTGGGGGGCCGCTTGTCGACCGGCGGCTTGGGCTCGTCGCCCAGCATCCCGCGGACCTTGACGGAACGCGGCATCTGCATGGCCATCTCGGGCGTGCTGTCGAGGAGATCCTCGTTGGGATCGCCTTTCTTGGCGGCCTTCGCGGCCTCCTTGGGCGCGGCCTGGTCCACCCGCTTGACGAGGCCGGGATCGGCCACCATGGGGGTGAGCTGCTTGAGGGTGGCGGTGAGGTCCCGGCCCGGCATCAGCAGGGCGGCGTAGGTCCTCAGGGCCTCCTCGCGGGATTCGGGCTCGCGCCCGCCGTTGAGCGCGGGGAGGTCGAGGCTCACCCCCTTGACCCGGTTGGCGGCGAGCTGCAGGCCGAAATTCATCCGGTTCAGCAGCGAGCCGGTATTCACCCAGGCCTCGGCGCGGTCGGGGTAGCCGGTCGGCGCCTGATAGGCGTAGAGCGGCTGGCCCATGCGGTTGACCCACTGGAGGATGGCGCGCGGCTCGATGATCTCGCCGCCGGTCACCCGCAGGGCCGAGGCGGTGAGCTCGAAGGGGGACTTGATCTTGGACCCCACGGCGTCGCGGCCCCAGAATTCCGGGGACTCGGCGATGGCCACGATCATCCGGCGGACGTCGCCGTGGGTCGTCAGATAGACATCCGTCAGGCGGTCGATCAGGGCCTGCGGCGGATGGTCCGAGACGAACCGCACGGCGAGCTTGGTGGAGATGTGCTTGGCCGTGGCCTTCTGGACAGCCAGCAGGTCGAGCACGGCCTCGCCGTCCTCGACCCCCCGGCCGGCCGGGAATTGGACGCCCAGGATCTTCTTGGAAGCGGCGTCGTGGGAGTCGGCGCGGAAGAGGAAGTCCCCCTCCTGCCGGAAGCCGAGGCCGCCGGCCCGCTCGGCGCGGGCGAGCCGCACCTCCGCCGCCTCGCGCGCCTTGGGCCGCACGGGGAGGATCGTCCAGCCGGTGAAGGCGCGGGCCACCTCGATCACGTCCTGCTGGGTGTAGCCGCCGTCGACGCCGAGGGTGTGGAGCTCCATCAGCTCGCGGGCGTAGTTCTCGTTGAGCCCCTGCTGCTTGCGCTTCGGCGCCTGCGGGGACCCCGCGAGGCGGCTCTGGCGCCCGGCGAGCATCCCCTGGCCGGTGAACGGACGCAGGGCCGGATCGCCGGGCTGGCCCGGCCCCCGGCCGCCGAAGCGGGCGCGCTGGCGCGGCGTGCGGCCCATCTCGTCCTGCATGGTCGTGGGCTCGTTCTCGGCGGCCGTGGACTGGGCGTTGTCGAGGTAGACGAGCATGGCCGGGCTCTTGGCCGTGGCCTCCAGGAGGTCGCGGAAATTGCCCAGCGCGTGCGGGCGGATGGCGTCCCGCTCGTAGGAGAGGAGGAACGGGCGGGCCTTGTTGTCGGTCAGCGAGACGTTGAAGTGGTTGAACCAGAAGTCGGTCATTACCTCTTCGAGCTGGTTCTCGGATTCGACGGCGCGCACGAGCTTCTGGGTCATCAGCTGGCCGAGCAGCTCCTTCTCGGGGCGATACCCCTTCTCGGCGGCGAAGGCCTTCACCTTGGTCTTGAGGGCCTCGCGCTGGTCCTCGTCCGCCTTGTTCTTGAGGTCCCCCGGCTTGATGTCGTCGGGGATGATCCCCGCCTCCTTGGCCTGCCGGAGGACCATGCCCACGGGCGGATAGGTCTGGAGGATCTGCGCGGTGGTCATGTTGAGGGCGGGCAGGACCTGGAGGTCGTCCCGCACCTTGTCGTCGGGCAGATTGCCGCCGAGCTGGCGCTCCAGCCAGTGGTCGAGCCCCATCTTGACGACGGCGTCCACCTCGCCGGGGCGGGGGCCGAAAGCGAAGCGGTTGAGCAGGTGCGCCGCCGCCTGGCGCTCGGTCAGCCCCGCCTGCTTCCAGGGCATATGGACGGTCAGCGGCTTCTCCGTCTGCGTATAGGCAGCGGCACCGGCCCAGGCCGCGCAGAGGACGAGGACGGCGGCGATCGCGATTCTGGGAGTGGCTTTCATGGCTGGGCTCCGGGTGAGAGTGTCTGCGTCTCCATTCTGCTCCTGAAACCCGGGGATGGGGGATTTCCTGCGGCTCAAAGGCATAAAATGAAGGCACTCATGGCGGGCGCGGGCAAATCGGAAGACAGGCGAGCGGCCTCGAAGCCGGACGCTCTTCCGGCTTCCGTCAAGGCTCTTTTCTGGGATACCTCCACCCGCTCTCTCCGCTGGGACCGCGATCAAGAGCAGATCATGGGCCGCATCCTGGCCTCCGGCCCCTGGGAGACCGTGAAATGGCTCCGGACCCGGGCCGGCGACGAGGCGATCCGGCAATGGATCGAGCGGCACGAGGGGCGCGGGCTCTCGCCGCCGCAGCTCCGGTTCTGGCAGCTCATCCTCGACATCCCCGCGCGCCGGGTCAACCGGTGGCTGCGTGAACGAAAGGGAGTCTGGGATAGGCGGACCCAGCCGTGAGCGTCTCCGTAGGCTCCATCGCCCCAGCCAGGTTCCCCTCTCCCGGACGGCGGGAGGGCGATGGGAGAGGGGACAGGGGTGAGGTTTCGGAGGGCAGGCGGACCCAAATGGCAAAGATGGGTGTAATCCTATGGGAATTGATCCCAGGCGATCTCTCCCCAACTGTGTGACACTCGTAGTACACTAACCGTAGACAACGGCAGGAGCGCTGAAGCGCGGGACGCCATCCGGCATCCCCTGGGAGGAGCTTTGCCTCGATGATCGAGCTGGAGGGGATCACCAAGATCTACGCGGACGGCCTGGAGGCTCTCAAGGGGGTCTCGCTGCGGCTGGACGAGGGGATGTTCGGCCTGCTCGGCCACAACGGAGCGGGCAAGACGACGCTCCTCTCGATCCTGGTGCTGGGGCTGGAGCCCACGTCGGGACGGCGGGTCTACGACAGGCTGGACGCCTCGTCGGCGCGGGCGCGGGCGGCGATCCGGCGGCGGATCGGCTTCCTCCCCCAGGACTTCCATCCGATCGGCCATCTCACGGGGCGGGAGTACCTGCTCCACTGCGCCCGGCTGCGCGAGGTGCCGCTCGGCCGCGCCGCGCTGCGCCGCCGGGTGGCGGAGCTGCTGGAGGCGGTGAGCCTGGAGCGGGCGGCGGACCGGCGGGCGGGCGAGTACTCGGGAGGCATGAAGCGGCGGCTGGGGATCGCCCAGGCGCTCGTCCACTCCCCCCGGCTGGTGGTGGTGGACGAGCCTACGGCCGGCCTCGATCCGGAGGAGCGCATCCGCTTCCGCAACCTGATCACGGACGTGGCCGCCAGCACCACCGTGCTGCTCTCCACCCACATCGTGGAGGACGTGGAGGCGACCTGCCCGCGGCTGGGGGTGATCGCCGGCGGCCGCCTCCTCTTCGACGGCGCGCCCACGGAGCTGCTGCGCCGGGCCGCCGGACGGCTCTGGCAGGTGCCCGCGGGGGAGCCCCTGATCCCCGGCGCCGTGGAGGTGACTCACCGGACCGACCGTCAGGGGGGCATCGAGCGGGTGGTCTACAGCGAGTCTCCGGTGCCCGGCGGCACGCCCCGGCGGCCGACGCTGGAGGAGTCCTACGCCGCCTTCCTCGCCGTTCAGGGGGTCGAGACGCCGCCGGACGAGCCCGAGGAGGATGCCGCGTGAGGCTCCTCGCCGCCTTCACCGCCCACGAGCTGCGGACGCAGGCGAGATCGCTCCGCTTTCGGGTGATCGCCGCGCTCTACGCGGCCCTGGGGGCGGGCCCCGCTGTGCTGACCTGGGTGCGGCGGGAGCAGTCCCTGTCGGTGATCGGCTCCTCCACCTACGCGGCCGAGAGCTTCGAGATCCTCCCCGTGCTGACCGCCGTGGCCGCCTTCCTGCTCTCCCTCGACGCCATCACCCGTGAGCAGGACGAAGGGGCCTGGTCGACCGTGTCGCTGACCGGGATGTCCAGCGCGGGCTATCTGCTGCGGCGCTGGCTCTCCCTCCAGGCGCTCCTGCTCCCCCTGACGGCCGTTCCCGTGGCCGTGGCGGCCGGGCTGGCGGTGGCGGCGAACGGCCCGGACCTGGTCCACCCTTCCGCCTTCGCGGTCCCCTGGCTGCTGCACGTGGTGCCGGTCGCGCTGACCTTCTCCGCCCTGGCGGTCGCCGTGGGGACGATCGCCGGCGGGGCGATCAACGCCTTCCTGCTCGCCGCCTTCGTTCTCCTGATCGTGCCCATGCTGATCAATTCCCTGCTCGGCCGCCTGGGAATCCGCCTGAGCGCTCCCCTGGAGTGGCTCGACACGGGGTACCTGCCGCGGTCGATCGCCCGGGTGGCCAGCGATCCCACGCACGACACCTTCCTCTCGCTGCCGTTCCCGCTGGCGGTGAGCGAGCTCCCCCTCGACGTGAGGATCGCCGCGGGGCCGCTGCTGGCCCGGGCGGTCGTGCCGCTGGCCCTGGCCGCCGTCCTGCTCGGCCTCGCCACGCGCTACCTGCGGCGGACCCGGCCGGACGTCCGCCCCTGGCGGATCCGGCCGGATCACCCCCTGCGGACCTTCCTCCTTATTCTGGCGCGCCTGCGGGAGCGCTACACGCCCGATCCACGGCCGGCGCGCGCGGATCTGCTCGCCCTGACCGCCCTGCTGCTGCTGACCGCCGGCATCGCGGCCCTGGCGCTCGGGCGGGTGCGCTACTACGAGGCGATCGGCAAGGCGCGGTTCGACGCCGAGGCTTCGGAGGGGCCCACGCCCACGCCGGGGGACCTGACGCCCGGCCGCTGGCGGGTGGCGGGGACGCTCGGTCCGGACCGGCGGGTGGACCTGACGGTGACGGCCGAGATGAGGAACACCGGCCCGTCGCCGCAAAGCCACCTGGCGTTCGAGCTCAATCCGGCCCTGCGGATCGCGGAGGCCCGGCCCGCCGAGGGGACACTGGCGCTCTCCCGCCGCTGGGACCGCCTCGCGGTGGATCTCGTGCCGCCCATCCCGCCCGGAGGCCGGCGCGAGATCCGGTTCCGCCTTGCGGGAGCGCCCAGGGAGGCCCGGATCTCTCCCCAGATCTTCGAGTATCCCGCCTTCTACAAACGCTTCGGCGACCACCTGCACCCGCGGTTCTTCCGGGATCTGCTCGACCTCTCCACCAGCTATGAGGCGCCGGCGCTCTCGGCGCGCCAGATCCGCGTGGTCACCTCCGAGCTCTCCCCCATCCCCCGCTACCAGGCCTGGAAGCTCGACGACCAGCACAACGTGCTGCAGGAATCCTTCACCCCGCAGGCGGACCTCTCGGTCTCGCTCACCGGCCCCCCCGGGGTGCTGCTGGCCGACAGTTGTGGCGACACGACGCGCTCCGGGCACCTCGCGGGCGATTGCCGGATCCCCCTGACGGAGCTCGCCGTGGTGGGGGGACGCTACGTCACGCTGCCGTCCACGGAGACCGGCACGACGGTGGCGGTCTACCCCTCGCACGCTCGCATCGGCGAGCTGCACCTGGGGTTCTTCAACGGCAGCGCCCGCAAGGCCGAGGAGGCCTGGCCCGGGCTGGAAGGCCTGGGGCGGATGGCGGTGCTGGAGTGGTCCGGGAACCGGGTCTTCGACCCCGACCCCATCGGCGTGGCCATGGCGACCCGCTGGCGCGGCCCGAACGACCTCGCCTTCACGCCCGAGGGGAACCTGGTGCTGCTCAGCGAAGGGGACCTGATCCAGAAGAACAAGGTTTTGAAGCCGGAGAGCTTCCTGGCCGAGATGGTCGGCGCGCAGCTCACCAGCCGCCGGCCGCTGGCGCCGGAGGACTCGGTGCTCTTCCGGCTCCTCTTCCGCAACCTCGCGCTCCAGCGGCTCGGCCTGGGCCCGGAGAGCGGCGCCGCGGTGGAGGGGCTCCGGCCCGGACAGGGGGGCATCGTCCGCGTACCGCCGCCGGAGGACTTCTACGGCACCATCTACTGGCACAGCCGTTTCCCGGCGCTGCTCGCGGGTCTGCGCCATCTCATGGGGGAGGAGGCGCTGCGCCAGGCCGTCGAGGAGCTCCTCTCCCGCGGCGGCGCGCGGCCCTGTACCCGCCGGGAGCTCCTGGACGTCCTCGCCCGCCACGGCGGCCCGGACCTCTCCCGCTTCCTCGAGGAGAACCTCGTGAAGGGGGGCCTGGCGGAGCCGGTGCTCGAAGGGGTGGAGCTCCGCCAGACGGCCGACGGCTGGCACGCCACCGGGAGGATGCACAACCGGGGAGACGCCGAGGCGCTCTGCAAGGTCGTGCTGACCACCGACCTCGGGCCGGTGTCGGCGATGGTGCGGGCCGAGCCGGAGAAAGACGGCGCCTTCGACCTCCACACCATCCGTAAGCCCCAGGCCGTGCTGCTCGATCCGGACAAGGAGTGCCACCGGCTGGTGCCCAGCGCGGCGCCGGGGGACCGGGTCTTCTTCCAGGGGGGCAAATGAGGCGTCTCCTCCGCTCCATGCGCCTCTCGCTGAGCCTGCTCCTGGGCCGCCGGCTCGTCCTGTTCGCGGTGATCGACGCGCTGGTGGTGGGCTACCTGCTGCTCCAGATGCTCCTCGAATCGGAGGGGGACGCGGGGGACATCTACCGCTACGCCTTCCTCCTCCCCTCGCTGCTCTTGGCCCTTCCCGCCCTGGCCGGGCTGGTAGACCTGGAGCGCCGGGCCGGCTGCCTGGACCTGGCCCTCTCGGCGCCGGCCGCCGAGGCCTACTTCGTGCGGCGGGCCGGGGCGGTCTGCGCCGTGACCGCCCTCCAGGGGTCTCTGGTGATGATCCTCGGCTGGTTCCTCAGCGATTTCGGGTTCCCGCTGCTCGCGCCGCTGATCCAGATCGTGGTGATCAGCCTCTTCCTGGCGACCGTGTCCCTCTTCTGGGCAGTCCGCCTGCACACCTCGGGGGCGGTGTGGCTGGCCTCGGCGGTGACCGTGGCCCTGATGAGCCAGTGGTTTTTCGCCAGTCCCATTCCGCAGCGCCTGACAGCGCACTACGGACGGTTCCTGCCCGGAGCCGAGGAGTCGCTCCCCTGGCTGCGCAGCCTGGCCATCCTCGCCGTGGGAGCGGCCCTCTTCTACCTCTACGCCCGCCGCCGCCTGCGCCGGCCGGAGCGGATGCTCTCGTGATCGCTGACGGAGGACGTATGAACCCTCACCCCTACCCCTCTCCCGTCCCCTCCCGCCGTCCCTCACCGGGAGAGGGGGAACACGCCCAGAGACCGTGGATCAACAAAACGATCTCGTTTTCTCCCCCTCTCCCGGGGCGGGAGGGGGGAGGGGACGGGAGAGGGGGTCGGGGGGTGAGGGTTCGGGCGGGGGCGTTCGCGCTTCTCCTTATCGCCCTCGCCGCCTGCCGTCCGGAGGCGGAGATCCCCGACGATCCACCGCCCCTGCCGGTGAAGATCGAGAAGGCCGCGCGGGCACCGTTCCAACCCACGCTCGTGCTGCTCGGCTTGGTGCGCCCGGCCAAGGAGGCCGAGGTGGTGCTGCCGTCCTCCGGACGGCTGCGCTACCCGGAGCGGTTCCGCAACGGGCTCTCCTCCGGCGTCCAGGTCCGGGCTGGTGAGGTGCTGGCCCGGCTGATCAATACCGACACGGAGTCGGGCGTGGCCGAGGCCAAGCTCCGTCTGGCGGCGGCCACCTCGGACCTGACGCGCTATCAGAAGGCCTTCGACGCCGGGGTCGTGCCGGCGGCGACGCTCGCCACCTACAAGGCCGAAGCCGATCTCGCCGCCCAGCGCCTGGAGGCGGCCCGGCAGAAGCAGGGGACCCTGGAGCTCCGCTCGCCGGTGGCGGGCTGGCTGGTCGTCGAGCGGCAGCTCCCGCCCGAGGGGGAGGTCCAGGCCGGCGCCGTGCTCGCCCGCGTGGCCGCCGGCGGGCCGCCGCGGGTCGAGGCGAAGGCGGCGGCCGGGGACCGCGGACGGCTCCATCCGGGCCTGGGGGTGCGCTTCGTCCTCCCCGGCACGCCCGGCGCGGCGGGCCGTGGGATGGTCCGTGAGATCTCCCCCATGCTGGAGACGGGAGGCACCGCGCCGGTGGTGGCCGAGGTGACGGAGGGAGCCGGCCTGCCGGCGCCGGGCGAGGGGGTGGAGGTGCACGTGGAGCTCGACGCGCGGCCGGACGCGATCACCGTGCCCGAGGAGGCGCTCGTCATCTCGGAAGGGGGGAGCGCCCTGTTCGTGGTGGAGGGGGGGACGGCGCGGCGGCGGGCCGTGACCACCGGCGGCCGGGCGGACGGCCGGATCGAGGTGGTCTCGGGGCTGGCGGCCGGCGACAAGGTGGTGGTGAGCGGCGCCGGCCTCCTCACCGACGGCGCCAAGGTGGAGGCGGTCGACGATTCGGTGAAGAAGGAGAAGAAGCGGTGATCCGCCGCGCCATCGAGCGGCCGGTCTCGACGCTGCTGGGCGCCCTGACGGTGGTGGTGCTGGGGGTCTTCTCCCTGCTCCGCCTCCCCGTCTCGCTCCTCCCCTCCCTGGAGCGCCCCGGCCTGGCGATCACGGCCACCGCGCCGGGAAGCGCCCGCGAGGAGCTGCTGGAGCGCGTCACCCGGCCGCTGGAGCAGCGGCTGGCGGCCGTCCCCGGGGTGACCGCCGTGCGCAGCTCGACCGGCGACGGCTTCGCCCGCGTGCGCGTCGAGAGCGAGTGGCAGACCGACCCCGACCGGCTGCGGATCGAGGCCGAGCGCCGCCTCGCCGGCCTGGAAGCGCCGGGGGTGACGCTCGCCGTGGAGCTGGTGGCGGGGGACTCCGAGCCGATCGTCGAGGTGGCCGTCTTCGGCGGTGAATCGGGACGGCGGACCGCCTTCACCCGCGAGGTGCTGGTGCCGGAGCTGGCCCGGCTGGAGGGGGCGGGGAAGATCGAGACGCTGGGGCTGGCGCCCCTCCATCCGGTGGTCCGGCCGCGCGCCGCGGCCCTGGCCGCCCGCGGGCTCACCCCCGCGGACCTCGTGGCCCGCCTGAAGCCGGTGGGCGAGAGCGTGGCCGCCGGCCGCGCCAGGGCGGGAGCGGCGGTGCGCCCGCTGCTGGTGCGGGAGGACGCCCCGTCGCTCGACGCCCTGCGCGCCCTCCGCGTCCAGGGCCCTGGGGGTGAGAGCGTGCTGGGGGACGTGGCGGACGTGGCGATCGAGGAGGTGCGGGACGGCACCTTCTTCCGCCTCGACGGCCGGGAGGGGACGCTGGTGCGCGTCTACCGCGCTCCGGAGGCGAACGCGGTGGCCCTGGCCGCCCGGGTGCGCGAGCGCGCCGCGGAGCTGGGGAGGCGGACCGCCTCTGGTCTGCGCGTCCAGGTGGCGGTGGACCGCAGCCAGGAGGTGGTGGCGGCCCTGCGCGAGCTGGGGCTGGCGGCGCTGATCGGCCTGGTCCTCGGGATCGCCGTGCTCCGGCTGCTGCTGGGGCGCTGGCGCCCCACGCTGGCGCTGGCGATCGCCGTGCCGGCCTCGATGCTCGCCACCTTCTCCGCCTTCCACCTCTGCGGCGTGCCGCTCGACGTGGTCTCGCTGGCCGGCCTGGCCCTGGCCGCCGGCATGCTGGTGGACAGCTCGATCGTGGTGCTGGAAGCGATCGAGACGGCCCGCGCCCGCGGGGAGGCCGAGCCGGAGATCGCCGGCACGCGGCAGATCGCCCTGCCGGTGATCGCGGGCTTCCTCACCACGGCCGTGGTCTTCCTCCCCTTGGTCTACCTCCAGGGACTGGCCCGCGCCTTCTTCGGCGCCCAGGCGTTCGCCATCGTGGCCTCCCTCGCCGCCTCGCTCCTCTTCTCGCTGACCGTGACCCCGGTGCTCGCCCGCGACCGGCGGGCCGGCGTGGCGCGGGGGTGGACCCCGGGCCGCGCCGCCTATCTCCGCCTGCTCGACGGCGCGCTCTCCCGGCCGGCCCTGCCGGTGCTGGGAGCCCTGGCCGCCACGGCCGTGGCGCTGCTGGCGGTGGCCGTCCTCCCTCGCGAGCTGGTGCCGGACGCCGCGGCGCGGGACCTGGTGGTGCGCTACCGGCTCGATCCCGATCTCGCGCCCGAGGCGGCGCGGCGGCTGGGGGCCATGGTGGAGGCGAAGGCCGCCGAGGTGATCCGATCGATCCGTCGGATCCGTCCGATCGGTCGGATCGCTTGGCAATCCCCTGATGAGCAGGCGGAGGAAACCGGGAAAATCGAGCTCCGCTTCGCCGATCCGGCGGACGCGGTCCTAGCGCGGAAGCGGCTGCGGAGCGAGCTGGCCCGCCTGCCCGGCGTCGAGGTGTGGGTGGAGCCCCGGCCCAGCGCCTTCCTGCAATCGATCGAGAAGGCCGGCCGGCGGCTGGAGGTAGTGGCGTCGGCCGCCACGCCGGAGCGGGCCGCGGCCCTGGCCCGCCGGACCGAGGAGCGGCTGCGGAGCGCGGCCGGGCTGCGCGAGGCCCGCCTCCGCCGCGATCAGGACCGCGCCGCCCTCCTCCTCGCCTGGGACGTCCCCCGGCTGGCCGCCCTCGGCGCCGACCGCGACCGCCTGGAGGAGCAGGTGCGCCAGGCGCTGGCCGACCAGACCGCCGGCCGCGTCCGCATCGACGGCGTGGAGCCGGACGTGGTGGTCCGCCCCACCGTGCAGGAGGACCCGGCGCTGCTGCCGGTGGTGCCCGCCGCGGATAAGGGCGCGCTTCCTCTGGCCGCCCTGGCCCGGCTCGAAGCCGGAGCCCGTCCCCCGGCGCTCGAACGGGAGGACGGTCAGCCGGCCGTGCGCCTGGCCTTCGACGGGGCCTTGAGCAACCGCGATCCGGAGGAGCTCCTGCGCGGCGTGGCGCGGGCGGCGGACGAGCAGGTCGCCCCCGGCGGGCAGGCGCTGGAGCTGCGGCGGGCCTTCGGCCAGCTCCGGCTGGCGCTCTCCCTCTCGCTCCTCCTCGTCTTCCTTACCGTGGCGGCCCTCTACGAGTCGCTCGTCACGCCCCTGGTGGTGATGACCACGGTGCCGGTGGCCCTGGGCGGCGCGCTGGGGCTGCTGGCGCTCGCCGGGCAGACGCTCAACGTCTTCTCGTTCCTGGGGCTCATCCTGCTGGCGGGCATCGTGGTCAACAACGCCATCGTGCTGGTGCACCGGATCGAGGATCACCTCCGCGGAGGTCTGAAGGTGGATGAGGCGGTCCGCCAGGCGGGCGCCGAGCGCTACCGGCCCATCCTGATGACCACCCTGGCGACCGTGGCCGGCATGCTCCCCCTGGCCCTCCTGGGCGGCGAGGGGGTGGAGCTGCGGCGCTCCCTGGCGCTCGCGGTGATCGGCGGCATGAGCCTCTCGACCTTCGCCTCGCTGCTGCTCGTCCCCGTCCTCTACCGCTGGAGCCGCCGGGCGCGCCAATGAAAAAAGAGATACACGGCCGCCCCCTCGCCCGCCTGATCCTCACCCTGGCCCTGCTGGTGCTGGGGGGGTTCGCCCTGGCCCGGCTGCGGCTCGACTACCTCCCCCAGCGCAGCTTCCCGGAGCTGACCGTGGGGCTCACCCTGGGCGAGGAACGCGATCCGGGCGAGGTGACCCGCGAGTGGATCGAGCCGGTCGAGAGCGCCATCCGCTCGCTGGGCCGGGTGCGCGGGGTGGCCGGCGAGGTGCGGACCGACGGGGCGGACCTCACGGTGCGCTTCGCTCCCGGGGTCGATCCCGAGCGCAAGGCGGCGCGGCTCGACTCGGAGCTGGCCCGCCTGCGCGCCCGGCTCCCCGAGGGGTCCAATCTCTGGGTCGATCCGGCCACGGACCAGCAGGGGGATTTCCACGCTCTGGTCTGGCTCTCCGGCGCGCGGGACGACGCGGATGTCCGCGCCACCGCCGAGACGCTCCGCGCGGTGCCGGGCGTGCGGGCCGTCGAGACCTTCGGCGCCCGGGACGAGGAGGTGCGGGCCGTGCTGGCGGCCAGCACGCTCGATCCCTGGAGCGCCGCCGGCTCCGTGCTCGCCGAGGCCCGGCGGTCGCTCCGTGTGCCCACCCTCGGCTGGAGCCGCCAGGGGGACCGCCTGCGGCCGGTGGTGGCGGTCGCCGGCGGCAACCTCGCGGGCCTGCAGATCCCCATGAACGGCGGCGCCGTGCCGTTGGGCTCGCTCGCGGCGCTCCACGCGCGCAGCCAGCCCGCGGAGGCCGAGCTGCGGTTCCGGGGTCAGCCCGCCCGGGCCCTCTTCGTCTGGCGGGCGCACGACGCGGCCCCCCTCGCCCTCGACCGCGCCCTGCGCCGGCGGCTGGCGCGGCTCCCTGACGGGGTGCGCGGCGAGATCGGCTGGGGTGAGGCGGCCCCCCTGCGCGGGCTGGTGCTCCGCCTCGTCCTCGCCGCTCTGCTCGCTTCAGCGCTGGGAGCGGCGGCTGGCGCGTGGCTCGCCGGCCGCTGGGGCGCCCTCTCGCTCGGCCTCGCCGTGCCCGCGGCCGTGGCCGCCGCCGCCAACGCCTTCCTGCTGGCGGGGGTCGATTTGAATATCGCCACCCTCATCGCCCTCGCCGTGGGCGCGGTCTCGCTGCTCCCCCTGGCCGCGCTCCGCTTGATCCACAAGCAGGGCATCCGGGCCTGGGGGTGGACCGCCTTCGCCGCCGCGGCGGTGCCGGTGGTGGCGGTATCGCTGGGCAGCGCCGAGCTCGGCCCCCGGCTGGCCGAGCCGGCTCTGGCGTTGGCTTTGGCGGTGGGGGCGGGAGTCATCGCCATCGCGATGCTCCCCCTCCCGAGCCCTCACCCCTGGCCCCTCTCCCGTCCCGGGAGAGAGGAAAAGAAGAGGCAGACCCTCAAGCTCGCCCTCCGCGATCCCGGCACGGTCGTCCTCCTGGCCGCCACCGCCGCCTATCTCTCATTGACCCTCTTCGGCGGCGTCCTCCTCCCCCGGCCGGGCGACCTGCGGCCGGACCAGGGGAACCTGACGGCGATCCTCCGTCTCCCCCAGGGAACGACCCTCGAAGAGACCGTCCGCCGGGCGGTCCGGCTGGAGGAGATCCTGGGCAAGGCCGCGGAGGTGGAGCGGTTCTGGATCTACGCGGTGCCCGGCACGGCGCAGGCTACGGCGGAGCTGAGCCCGGCCGGGCGTTCCCCGGAGCGGCAGCAGAGCCTCACCACGCGGCTCCGGTACGAGGCGTCCGGTCTGGGAGCCCTTCAGATCTCCTCCGGCCTCCGCTCCTCGGCCAGCCGGAGCGGCAGCTTCCTCGACGATCTCGAGGAGCACGCCAAGACCGACGAGGAGGCGACGACCTACCGGATCGTCCTCCGCGGGGCCGACCTCGACGCCGTGCGCGCCGGCTACGACCGCCTGCTCGAGCGTCTGGCGAGCCTGAAGGTGCGCCGGCACTGGATCACGGGGTGGGACGAGCCGACCATCCATCTCGTCCTCCGTCCGCGCGCCGGTACCCCACCAGACGAGGCGGCGGCGATCGCCGGCCGGCTGCGGCGAGAGAGCCTGCCGCCGCCCGCCCTCCAGCTTCCGACTCTCCTGCCGGGCGGGCCGGAGCGCTCGTTCACGGCCGTCCCGGCGGGCACACCCGAGGACGCGGACCGGACCATCCCCCAACTATCCGACCTCCTCTCCCGGCCCGTGCCCGTGGGCGAGCGGACCGTCAGCCCCGCCGCGGCGCTCGCCATCTCGGAAGAGGCGGTGCACCCGCGGGTGGCCCGGCAGTCCGGACGGTTCGTGGTGCCGGTCGAGATCAACATCCTCCTGTCCAGGGAAGAGGTGCGCAAGGAGAAGCGGAAAGACATCGACCGCAGCCTCCGGCAGCTCGCCCTGCCGGCGGCGTGCGATCTCGAGCTTCCTTCGCTGAGATCCGAGATCTGGAACGGCGACCGCTGGCGGCTGATCGCGCTCGGCCTCGCCGTCCCCCTGCTCCTCTTCGCCCTCGCCGCCTGCCGGCTGGGATCGCTGGCGCGCGGGCTCGCCGCGCTCTCCCCCCTGCTGCTGGGCCTGGTGGCCGCCCTGCCGCTGGTGGCGGCGCGCCTGGAGCGGATCGACGAGCTCACCCTCTTCGCCCTCGCCGCGGCGCTGGCGCTCGCCCTCCCCTCGGCGGCGGCAGCGGCGGCCTCTCCCTCCGCCCCCGGCGGACGCCTCTACGGATCGCTCCTCCGCCAGACGCCCTGGCTCCTCGGCGCGGCGCCGGCCCTGGTGGTGGGGTTGGCGGCTCCCACGATCGGCGCGCTGCCTGGCACCTCGGCCTGGGCCGTCCCCCTGCGGGCGGCGGCGGTGGCGGGGGGCGGATCTCTCGCGGCCTCCGTCCTCCTGGTACCCGCCCTGCTGCTCGCCGGGCGGCGCTGGCGCGAGCGCGATCCCGAGCGGGAGCGGCAGCGGCGCCGGCCGCCCGTCTGGGAGGAGCCCGGCGAGCCCACGCTCGAGGTGCGCAGCCTCACCAAGGTCTACGGCGGCCGCTTCAGGGCCCTCTCCGGCGTGAGCTTCACTCTCACCCCCGGTATCGTGGGCCTGCTGGGGCCGAACGGCGCCGGCAAGACCACCCTGCTGCGCCTGCTCACCGGCCTGCTGGAGCCCACGCGCGGCAAGGTGCTCTACCGGGGGGTGGCGATCACCCCCGACAACCTGGCCGAATACCGGCGGCGGATCGGCTTCCTCCCGCAGGAATTCAACGCCTACCCCGGCTTCACCGCCGAGCAGTTCCTCGACCATTGGGCCCTGGAGCGGGGGCTCTCCGCTCCACAAGAGCGGCGGGCGGAGATCGAGCGCCTGCTGGCCGCTGTGGGCCTCGCCGAGCACGCCGGCCGCAAGGTGCGCGACTACTCGGGCGGCATGCGCCAGCGGGTGGGCATCGCCCGCGCCCTGCTCGCCGCGCCGCCCATCCTGATCGTGGACGAGCCCACGACCGGGCTCGACGTCGAGGCCCGCGGCCGCTTCCGCCAGATTCTCCTGGAGCAGGCGGGCGAGCGCGTGGTCGTCTTCTCGACCCACATCGCGAGCGACGTCGAGGCCGCCGCCTCGCGCATCCTCCTCCTCCACCGGGGCCGGCTCCGCTTCGACGGCACCCCCGAGGAGCTCATCGGCCGCGCCTACGGCCGGGTCTTCAGCGCCCTGGTCCCGGACTCCGAGCTGCTCGATTTCGGCCGCCGCTACCGCGTGACCTCCCGCGTGCGCGTGCTCGAAGGGATCCAGGTGCGGGCCATCGCCCGGCCGGACGAGGAGATCATGGGAGATCTGGTCGAGCCCAACCTCGAAGAGGCCTACCTGGCCGAGATCGACCGCGCCGGCACATAATCCCGCCCATGGCCTCCTCCCGGCGGCGTTGGATGATGCGGCTGCTCAGCCTCTATCCGCCCTACCTGGGCGCGGGCATCCGCGTCAAAGCCTCCCCCGACCTGCGTACGTTCACGGTGCGGATGAAGCTCCGCCGGTGGACCCGCAACTACGTGGGCACCCAGTTCGGCGGCTCGCTCTACTCGATGTGCGATCCCTTTTTCATGCTGATCCTGGCCGACGCGCTGGGGCGGGGGTACGTGGTCTGGGACAAGGCGGCCACCATCCGCTTCCTCCGCCCCGGCCGGGGGACCGTCCACGCCACCTTCCACATCCCGCTCGTCGAGATCGAGGAGATCCGCGCCGCCGCGGACGCGGGGAGGAAGGTCGAGCCCACCTTCAGGGTGGAGGTCCTGGACGACGCCGGCGAGGTGATCGCCGAGGTCGAGAAGCTCCTCTACGTGCGCCTTGCGAAGCCGCGGAGCGACCGCTAAGCTACCTGTCTCAATTCGCTTCCGAGGATCGCCGTATGCCCAGACGCGCCGTTTTCGCCTTGCTGCTCCTGACCGCCGCTCCCGCCCTGGCCGACACGCTGCTGACCGTGCGCAGCTCCATCGAGGGGCTCAAGATCGCGCCGTCGCAAAGCGAGCCGATCCGTATCTGGATCGGCGGCGAGAAAGGAGACCGGCTGCGGCGCGACGAGGGGGAGACCAGCTACATCCTCCGGCTCGACCGCGGCAAGCTCTACGTGGTCAACCACGCGGACAAGACCTACAGCGAGCTCCCCCTCCCCGTCGACGCCCGGAAGGTCGGCGCTCCGCCGGAGATGCAGGTGAAGGCCCAGGTGACGGCGACGGGGGAGACGAAGAAGATCGGGAGCTGGAGCGCCCGCAAATACAGGGTGGACATCACCAATCCGGCGGGCCTGCACCTGGACACCACGGTCTGGGCGAGCCCGGACGTCGCCTCCCACCAGGCCCTCACCCGCCTGGCCGCCAGCATCGCCGCCCTCCAGCCGGGCTCGGCGGACTGGGCCCAGAAGCTCGGCCAGATCGAAGGGTTCCCCGTGCTCCAGGAGGCGGACGTCACCATGGGCACCAGCCACTTCAAGACCCGCGAGGAGCTGGTCGGGATCGAGACCAAGGACGCCCCGGCGGGCGCCTACGACCCGCCTCCCGGCTATACGGCCCAGCCCTACGCCGGAATCCAGCAGTAGACCCTACTTGCCCTGCGAGATCTGACGGCGCAGCAGCTCGTTCTCGAAGGCCATGCCGACCTGGGCCGTGGCCAGCTCCAGGATGTCGATGTCCTCGATCGGCTTCTCGTTGTCGCCGTTGTCCGTGTAGATGACGGAGATCACCCGCTGCGAGCCGAGCACGGGGAAGATCACCGCCTGGCCGTTGCGCGGGGGACCGACCATGGAGCGGAAGGGCTCGGGGAGCTCCGCCTCGTCGAAATCGACGCTCTGCACCTCGCCGGTGTCCAGGCTGTGGGCGAGGCTGCTGCCGAGGTTGAGCGGGACCTTGAGGCCGCGCGTCACCTCGGCGAGCGGCCGGCCGGCGGAATCGCTGCCGAAGGCGCCCAGCGCCACCAAGTGGTCGCGCTTGACGAGGAAGAGCACCGCCCGCTCCACCGATTCCGAGATGATGTGCATCAGGTTGAGCGCCACGGTGGCCGAGATCAGCCCCGAGCGCAGGTCGCCGAACACCCGGCGCAGGCGGGCGACCCCGGACCTCATGTCCGGCCGCGGCGCGCCGCGCACCAGGTCGCGCCGGCTCTCGATGACGTTCTCGACGCAGGCGACCACCGCCTCCACCTCGGCCGGCAGGGCCGCCAGCATCCCCGCCTCGTAGACGCGGGCGAACGGCGTGCCGGGGTCGACCAGGGCCACGAACGAGGCGCGGGAATGGGCGCGCCGCACCGCCGCCGCCGCCTCCAGGTCGACGCTGCGCCGCCGCAGGTCGATCACTACGATCGGCGGCGGCTCGCCGGGCTCGGGATTGCCGGCATCCTCCAGAGAGACCAGCTCCGTCCCCGCCACCTCGTGCTGCAGGGCGTCGGCCAGGCTCTCGGCGAACGGCACGTCCACGGAGACGATCTGCAGCCGCAGGCGCTCGGCCGCGTGCGCCGGGGCGATCGCCTCGGGCTCCGGCTCGGCCGCCGGGAGCACCGGGCGCGCGACGGGCCCTGTGTCGAGCAGCGCCGGATGGGTCGAGTCCCCGTCCTCGGAGGAGCCGTGGTGCGCCTCGGGCGCGGCGCCGTCGCGGTTGCGCTCGTCGAAGATCCGCGCCGCCTCCAGCAGCACCATCTGGGTGTTGATGTCGGCGTCCGGCAGCACGTCGCTCGGGTAGAGCGCGATGTCGTCGATCGGCCGCAGATCGTCGATGGCGAACTCGAAGGTCCCGGTGTCCCAGACCATCACCTCGGAGACCGCCTGCTCGATCTGCTCGGCGATCACCTGGCGCAGCCCCTGGGCGTCGATCGAGCCCGAGGTGACCAGGATCTGCCCCAGCGAGCGCCGCTCGACCTCCTCGTTCTGGGCGCGGATGGCGTTGTCGAGGATGCCGCGGTCGATCATCCCCGAGGAGATCAGCAGGTCGCCCAGCTTGGGGGTGCGCGGCGCCTGGGCCGAGACCAGCCGGCCGCCGTGGAAGCCGATCATCGCCTTCTGATTGCCGCGGGTGAGCAGGAGCGTGCCCGTCCGCCGGCCGAGGTGGATGAACTGCATCACGTCGGCGACGGAGACGTCCTTGAGGCTGCCGGAGATCCCCACGCTACTCTCCGCGCGCCAGCTTGACCAGGCTCTCCAGCGTGCGGAGCTTGCGGTCCTTGGTGGCGAAGAGCCGCGCGGCGAACATGGCCGAGGCGGCGTGGGCGGAGAGGAGGTCGAGCAGGTCGCGGTCCTCGGCTCGCAGGATCGGCTTGTGGTCGAGCAGCTTCAGCACCACCAGCGCGCCCACGATGTCGTTCTGCACCCGCAGCGGCACCGCCGCGAGCGCCTGCGACTCCCCCGTGGGGCCCAGACGCAGCACGCCGTCCTTCAGCGTCTGGTCGACCATCGGGTCGCCCCCTCGATAGGTCTCGCCGTCGTAGAGCGGCAGGACGCCGTCGTACATCCCCTCCAACAGGGCGATCTCGTACCCCTCCCCCTCCTCGTCGCGGCGCAGCAGCAGCACGAACTGGTGGGCGCCCAGGAGGTTGATGGCGATCTCGGCGATCGTCGCCTGCACCTCGGCCGGATCGAGCGTGGCGTGGAGCTGGTAGGTGGCGACGTAGAGGTTCATCAGCCGGCCGCCCTGGTGCTCGGAGTCGACCAGCCGGGAGGCCAGCTCCTTGACGTCCGACTCGGCGGTGGCCAGCCGGCGCTCGAGCTCGGCGATGCGCTCGTCCGCGCTCGCCCCCTCGCTCCCCTCGGAGGCGCCACGCAGATTCGTCTCGACCACGCGCACCAGCTCGCCCGCGCGCTCCAGCGTCGCGCGCAGCTCGCTGACGAGGTCGAGCCCCACGGCCGGCGACTCCAGCCGCGACTTCGGGCTGTCGGTGGCGCTCCTCTCGTTCAAGCGGCGGAGCCCTTCGCCTCCAGGCGCTGGATCACTTCGAGGATCTCCTCGCTGTGGAACGGCTTCTTGATGTAAGCGTCGGCCCCGGCCTCCAGGCCGCGGGCGGTGTCCTCCTCGCGCCCCTCGGTGCTGATGATGATCACCTTCACGTCCGGCCGCGCGCCGGCCGCGCGCATCTCCGCGAGGAATTCCAACCCGTTCATGTTGGGCATGTTGATGTCCAGCAGCACGAGGTCGACGTCAGGGTGGTCCCGCAGCCGCTCGAGAGCCTGACGGCCGTCGAGCGCGTAGACCTGCGCGTACTGGCGCAACATCACCTCGTACATCTTGTGCATCAGCTTCGAGTCGTCGACGACGAGCACTTTCGTTGGCTGCACGGCGCTCTCCCGGAAGAATCCCCGAATTTTAGCGCATCGGGGACACGCCGGGTGAGCCCTGGATGGCGAGGCGTTCCATCGACCGATCCCGGGCCTCCGGCGGATCCCCGCTACCCTGGCTTTCGAATCCCCGCAGGGAGTGTAATCAAAGGGCCCTGGCGTTTCAAGGAAACCCGCTCTCCAGGGTACTCTTGCCCGCGATGACGCGCGATCCCGAGCGCCTCGCCGACCGCCTCCAGGGAGCGCTCGCCCTCGCCGGCGGCGCCGCCCTGCTGCTCTACGCCCTCTGGCCCTGGCTCCCCAGGCCCGGGCGGGAGGCGCGCCCCCGCACGGTGGTCTTCTACGGTTTCAGCATCCTCGGCGAGGCGATGAACGGCGACGTGCTCCCCGAATTCGCCCGCCGCTGGCAGGCGCGGACCGGCGAGCACGTCGAATTCATCACCTCCTTCGCCGGCTCGGGCACGATCACCAACCAGATCACCCTCGGGGTGCCGGCCCAGGTGGCGTTGCTCGCCCTGGAGCTCGACGCCGGACGGCTGGCCAAGGCGGGGGTCGTCACCCCGGGCTCCTGGCGGCGGCTCCCGCACGGCGGCGTGGTCAACCGCACGCCGTTCGTGCTCGTGGTCCGCAAGGGGAACCCTCTGGGGATCCACGACTTCGCCGACCTCGCCCGGCCCGGGGTGAAGGTGGTCCACCCCGACCCGCTGACCTCGGGAGGCGCCAACTGGGCGATCCTCGCCGAATACGGCGCGGCCGCCCGGCGGTCCCCGGGCCGCGAGCGGGAGGCCGGGACGGCGGCCCTGCTCGGGGTCTGGCGCCACGTGGCCGCCCAGGCGGCCTCGGCGCGCGCCGCCCGCACCCAGTTCGAGAACGGCTTCGGCGACGTGCTGGTCACCTACGAGCAGGACGTCCTCGGCGACGCGGCGAGGGGCACTCTACCGGGGGAGATCGTCTATCCTCCCAGCACCGTGCTCTCGGAGCACACGCTGGTCGTGGTGGACAAGAACGTCGCCCCTTCCGAGCGCCCCCTGATCGACGCCCTGGTCACCTTCCTCTGGAGCGAGCCGGCGCAGGCGCTGTTCGTGCAGCGGGGCTTCCGCAGCGTGGACGAGCGGCTGAACGGGGCGAACCCCCACTTCGGGACGATCCGCGACCCGTTCCTCGTCCGCGATTTCGGCGGCTGGGACCGGGTCAAGAAGGAGATCGTGGACGGGATCTGGAAGGACCGGGTGATGAGGGAGGTCGGCAAGTGACCGGCAACGCCCCGGGGCAGCGCCCGCGCGCCCGCGTCCCGGTCGGCCTGCTGGTGCTCGTCCTGTTGCCGCTGATCCTGATGCCGATCGCGGCCGTCTTCGTCTTCGCCCTCAAAGGCGGGCCGGCGGCGTTCTGGAAGGCGCTCACCAATGAGGACGCCCAGTTCGCCCTCCGCTTCAGCCTGCTGATCGCCTTCCTCACCGCGGCGATCAACGCCGTGCTCGGCACCTGGGCGGCCTACGTGCTCTCCAAGCACCGCTTCCCCGGCGAGCGGCCGCTGACGATCGCGATCAACCTGCCGGTGGCGATCCCCACCGTGGTCGTGGGCACCTCCCTGCTGCTGCTCTGGGGGCCGCTCGGCCTCTTCGGCAAGCTGCTGGAGCCGCTGGGGTTGCAGCCGATGTTCACGCCCGTGGGGGTGCTCCTGGCCCACCTCTTCGTCACCTTCCCCTACATGCTGGGGGCGGTCAAGCCGCTGCTCGACGAGCTGGAGGTGACCTACGAGGAGGCGGCCTATACGCTGGGCGCCGGCAAGTGGCAGACCTTCCGCTACGTGATCCTGCCGGCGCTGCGGGGGGGCCTGTTCAGCGGCACCCTCCTCACCTTCGCCCACTCGCTGGGGGAGTTCGGGGCCACGGTGATGGTCTCCGGCAACCTCCGGCTGCGCACCCAGACGGCACCGCTCTACATCTTCGCCCAGTTCGAGGCGGGGCACGTGGCCGAGGCCAACGCGGTGGCGGCGGTGCTGGCGGCGCTCTCCTTCGCCATCTTCTTCTTCCTGCTGCGCTACTCCGGGGGGCCGAAGAAGTAGATGTCGATCCGCCTCGAAGGGCTGATGAAGAGCTTCGGCGGCCAGCCGGTGGTCAAGCCCACCTCGCTGGAGGTGCGGGACGGCGAGCTGTTCGTCCTCCTGGGCGCCAGCGGCAGCGGCAAGAGCACCATCCTGCGCATGGTAGCCGGGCTCACGGCGCCCGACGGGGGACGCATCTGGCTCCACGACCGGGACGTAACCCGCCTGCCCCCCCAGAAGCGGGGGATCGGCTTCGTCTTCCAGAACTACTCGATCTTCCGCCACATGAGCGTGGGAGAGAACATCGAGTTTCCCCTCAAGATCCGCAAGGTGCCGCCGGCCGAGCGGGCCCGGAAACGCGAGGAGCTGCTCGACCGCGTGGGCCTGGGCGGCTTCGGCAACCGCTACGCCCACCAGCTCTCGGGAGGCCAGCAGCAGCGGGTGGCGCTCGCCCGCGCCCTGGTCCACGAGCCTTCGGTGCTGCTGCTCGACGAGCCGTTCGGGGCGCTCGACGTCAAGATCCGCTCGCAGCTCCGGCGTAACCTGCGGGAGATCCAGCAACAGCTCGGCGTCACCGCCATCCTGGTCACCCACGACCAGGAGGAGGCCTTCGAGCTGGCCGACCGCATCGGCCTCATGGAGCGCGGCGAGCTGCTGGAGGTGGGCGAGCCCGAGGCTCTCTACGCCCGGCCGCGCACCCTCTTCGGCGCCACCTTCCTGGGCGCCGGCACCGTGCTGGTGGGCCGGGCGCGCGACGGCGCGGCGCAGATCGGCCCGCTCGCGCTCCCCATCCCTCCCGAGGTCGAGCACGAGGAGGACGCCCGGGTGCGGGTGCTGATCCGGCCCGAGCAGGTGGAGCTCTCGGCCGGCCCTCCCGAGCGCGGGGTGCGTCTGCTGGGCCAGGGGACGATCGTCGAGCAGAGCTTCCTCGGCGCGTTGCGGCGGGTGCGGGTGCGGATGCCTGCGATCCCCGGCACCCGGCAGGTGGCCCCCTCGGTCTATGGCGAGGAGGGGCTGCTGATCGACGCCGTCCTCCCCGCCGAGGTGGACCTGGACGGGCCGGAGGTCTGGGTGAGCCTGCGCGGCTGGCACATCCTGGCGCCGCCCCAGCCGCGGCTCCTGGTCTGCGACCTGCCGGACGAGGGGAGCCCGGCGCCCTTCCCGCTCGTCCAGGCCCTCGAAGGACCGCTCAACGCCAAGGTCTGCCTGCTCGGGGTGACCGGCGACACGGACGGCGTCGAGCCGCTGCGCGCGAAGCTGACCGAGGAGGCCGTGGCGGGAGGCGTGCCCGACGCCGAGCCGGTGGTGCGGCGGGGCGATACGGCCGCCGAGATCACCGCCGAGCAGCGGCAGAGCCTCTACGACTTCACCCTCTTGCAATTCCCGGAAGGCGGGCGCGTCGAGATCCTGATGGGCCTGCTGGAGAGCCTGCCGGCGCCCCTTCTGGTGTCGCAGGGGAGGCCGGAGACCTTCCGGCGCATTCTCATCTGCACGGCCGTGGGCGAGCCGGGCAAGGCGGACGTGCGGGTGGGAGGGTGGCTCGCGCGGCGGCTCGGGGCCGAGGTGACCCTGCTCCACGTGCTCCGGGAGGGGGCCACCGCCGCCCCCTGGGTCAGCGCCCACCTGAACGCCGGCCTCGCCACCCTGCGGGCGCTGGAGGTGCCCAGCCGCTCCGCCGTCCGTCCGGCGCGCACCGCCATGCAGGGCATCCTGGCCGAGGCCCGGGAAGGGGGTTATGACCTCATCGTCCTCGGCCGCCACGTCCGCCGCCCGGGCGAGCGCTCCCTGCGCTACGACGTCACGCTGCAGATCCTGGCGGACTCGGAGGTGTCGGTGCTGATCGTCCCGCCGGACGAATGAGCCTGGGATTCAGGAAGGAGAGGAGGGAGTTGGTGGAGCCGATCGGGATCGAACCGACGACCTCTTGAATGCCATTCAAGCGCTCTCCCAACTGAGCTACGGCCCCACAGGACGGCGGATTGTACAGAGTGCGGGCGAGGGTGTCAAACCAGCCCCGGCGCCGCCTCGAAGGAGACACTCGGGGCTGGAGCGCCGAGCCCCAGCCGCCGGGCCAGCTCGGCCTTCAGCTCCGCGATCCCCTCCCCCGTGGCCGCCGAGACCCAGAGCGCGCCGCCGTTGCGCGGCTCCTCGGCCGGGACGAGGTCGCTCTTGTTGAACACCCGGATCACCCGCTCGCGATCGACCCCCAGATCGTCCATCACCGCCTCGGCCACCTCCGCCTGCTCCTGCCAGCGGGGGTGGCTGCGGTCGACCACATGGAGCACGAGGTCGGCCGCGGTGATCTCCCCCAACGTGCTGCGGAACGAGGAGACCAGATGGTGCGGCAGCTTGCGGATGAAGCCGACCGTGTCCGCGAAGACCGCCGAGCGGGCGCCGTTCACCTGCCCCCGTCGCAGCTTGGCGTCGAGGGTGGCGAAGAGGCGGTTTTCGGCGAGGGTCCCGGCCGAGGTCAGCCGGTTGAACAGGGTCGACTTGCCGGCGTTCGTGTAGCCGGTCAGCGCCACCGCGGGGACGCCGTCCCGCCCGCGCCGCTGGACGCCGCGGGTGCGCTCGATCTTCTCGAGGTCCTCCTCCAGCCGGCGGATGCGGTTGCGCAGGACCCGGCGGTCCTGCTCGAGCTGCTTCTCACCCTCGCCGCCGCGCTGGCCGAAGCCGCCCCCCTGGCGCGAGAGGTGGCTCCACTGCCGGGTCAGGCGGGGGAGCATGTACTTGAGCCGGGCCAGCTCGACCTGGGTGCGCGCCTCGCGGCTCTGCGCCCGCAGATCGAAGATGTCCAGGATCAGCGCGCTGCGGTCCATCACCGACAGCTTCGTCGCCTCCTCGAGGTTCTTGACCTGGCTCCCCGAGAGGTCGTCGTCGAACAGCAGCAGGTCGGCCCCCAGCTCGCGGGCGGCGTCGCCGATCTCCCCGGCCTTGCCGCTGCCGATGAAGGTCGCCGGGTCCGGCGCCTTGCGCGACTGGACGGCCCTCCCCACCACCACCGCTCCCGCGGTGTCGGCGAGCTGCGCCAGCTCGTCCAGGTGCTCCTCGACGACGTAGCCCGGCTGTCCCGGCAGGACGAGGCCTACCAGGAACGCCCGCCGGGGACGCGCGAAACGGCTTTCTTCAAGGTTGTGCAAATCTTTTCCAGTCTGTGGGGTATTCTAGGGAAAATCGGGATTCAGGGTCAAAGCGGATCCCGAGAGGTTCAACGCTGGAGCCAGTTTATGAATTCCCAAAATGAATCGGAAGCACCCTCGAGCGCCGCCCCGCCGGCCGACGCGACGCCCGCTCCGCCGATCTCCGGAGCCCGCCTCGGCCTGCCCGCCAAGCTGGGTCTCGCGGCCCTGGCGGTCTGCGCTCTCTCGGCCCTCTTCTGGCCCAAGGGGCGGAGCGCGGTCCAGGAGCCGGGCGGCTTCCTCTACGACTCGACCGGCCGGGCCGCCACCATCGGCTCGCGCCTCTCGCCGGTCACGCTGGTCCACTTCTGGGCCACCTGGTGCCCGCCCTGCATCCAGGAGACGCCGAAGCTCCAGCGGCTGATCCACGACTTCTCCGGCAATCAGGATTTCTCGGTGGTGATGGTGGCCGTCGCCGACTCCTCCGACCGGGTCCGCACCTTCCTGGGGCCGGGCTCCGAGATGGTGCTGTTCGATCCCAACTGGAAGGTGGCCAACCGCTACGGCACGGACAAGCTCCCGGAGACCTATCTGGTGGTCCGGGGGCAGGTCGTGCGCAAGTGGGTGGGAATGACCGATTGGGACGATCAGGCCCTGCGGGCGGATCTCGCCGCGCGCCTGAAGGATGGCGCCAGCAAGACCGCCGCGCTTCGCCCCTAGAAGTGGAAGGCCAGGCCTACGTGGCCGGTGACGAAGAACTGCTCCTCGTGGAAGTCCACGTAGTGGCCCGCGATCTCGGCCTGGACCCCCAGCCAGCGGCGGACCGGCAGCTCGCCGGTGAACCCCACGGAGACTCCCCAGGTGTCCTCCCGGGAGTCGCGGCCTGAGGGCTCCGTGCCGTTCAGCCGGTAGGCGCCCAAGGCGACGAAGACCCCGGAGTCATAGTATTTCTCGCCATAGCGGTACTCGCCGCCGATCGTGACGTACTCCATGTCGGCGTTGCTCAGCGAGCCGAAGAGCTTGTCCTTGTCGAGGCCGAGCCGGCCGGTGCGCAACACCAGGTGGGTGCGCGGCTCGGTGACCAGGCCGAGGTTGAGCTGGAAGCCGGTGTTGGTGACGCTCCCCCCCGGATCGGCGTCGAGCGAGCCGCCGAGGCCGCCGAAGACGCCCACGGTGTAGGTGTAGAGCTCCTCCTGCGCGCCGGCGGCGGCGGGGAGCAAGAGCAGCGAGAAGGCCAGCAGGAGCCTGCCGAGCAGGCGATGATTCCCAATCAAATTCCTCTCCTTCGCGGCGTATCCGCTCGATTCCGGCGCCCGGCTCTCCCGGCGGCGCCCGGTTCCTGAGAGTATATCGGCGCCAGCCACGAGCGCCGCCTCCCCATGCCCGATCCTTTCTACGAGCCTCGCGCCCTCCGCGTCCAGTCCTCGGAAGAGCGCCTGCTCGACCGGCTGATGCACGCCCTGCTGCCGGCCCCCTGTCTCGGCTGCGGCCGGCCGCTCCCGGCGGCGGGAGCCCCCTTGGGCCTCTGCGCCGTCTGCCGGGCGTCCCTCGTCCCCGTCCCCCGGGCGGCCTGCACGGTCTGCCTCCGGCCGCTCGCCGCCCACGCCCTCCCGGCGGGCTACCGGTGCGGCGCCTGCCGGCAGAGCCCGCCCGCCTTCGACCGGCTGGTCGCCCTGTGGAGCTACCGGCCGCCCCTCGACGCCGTGGTGCGCGGGCTCAAGTTCGGGCGCCTGGACTACCTCGGAAGGCACCTGGCGGCGGCACTCGCGGCCGAGCTCGGCCCCGGGCTCGCGGGCTGCGACCAGGTGGTCCCCGTGCCCCTCCACTGGCGGCGGCGCCTGGCGCGCGGCTACAACCAGGCGGAGAGGATCGCCCGCCCTCTGGCCGGCCGGCTCGACCTGCCCTGCGTCCAGGCCCTGGCGCGCCGCCGGGCCACGCCACCGCAGAGCCTGCTCGGCCGGGGGGAGCGCCTGGCCAATCTCCGCAAGGCCTTCCGCGTCCCCCGTCCCGATCGCGTCCGCGGCCTTCACATCCTGCTGGTCGACGACGTGGCGACCACCGGAGCGACCCTGGACGCCGCCGCGGCCGCCCTCAAAAAAGCCGGAGCGGCGGCCGTCACCGCCCTGGCGGTGGGACGGACGCCGCTCGAGCCGGTCCCGGGCGATTGCCGGGAGGTGACTACGGAGTGAAGCGCCGGCCGGAGATGCTCTGCGAGCCGTCCTGCCAGACGACCACGAAATTTCCCGTGGTCCCGGTCATGGCGACGTCGGGATTGCCGGGGATCAGCGCGTTGTCGGTGCCGGCGAACACTTCGAATTCCGGGCTGAGCGCGGCGGCCGAGCCGTTGAAGCGGCGGCCCAGGATGCTCACCTTGGTGCCCGCGAGGTACGCCTGCCAGACCACCACGAAATTCCCCTTGGCGTCATGGGCGATCGACGGGTTGCGGTCCTGGTTCGCCACCGTCGTGTTGATCCGGAAGGTGGCCCCGACGGCGCGCCCCAGGCGGCTGAAGCGTTGCCCGAGGATGTCGGTCTGGTCCACCGCCGGCGACTGGTCGCTGTGCCAGACCACCACGAAGGTGCTGCCGGCGCCGCAGGAGACCGCCGGATGGACCGAGCCCGCCTTGGGGGCGGCGACCACCGTCTCGGCCGTGCCCACAGGAACGCCCGCGGGCGTGAGCTGGCGTAGCGAGACCCCCTTGTGATTGGCCTCGAAAAGAGGGAAGCCGTCCACGCTCGTCCAGACCACCACCGGCTTTCCCGAGGTGTCCACGCAGACGTCCGGGCGGTCGCCGTTGACCAGGCCGGTGTTGATCTTGACCTGATTCCCCACCGGCGTGCCGGTCGGGCCCAGCTTGCGGGCCAGCACCTGGGGCGTGGATCCGGGGAAGCCGTTGCCCGCGGGCAGGATGCTCATCCAGGTCACGATGAAGCCGTCCTTCAGGACCGCCACCGCGGGGTTGAAGTCGGCGGGGATGGTCGGCGTCCCGGCCTGGTCCTGGTTGACCTTGAAGGGGGCGCCCAGCGCCGCGCCGGTCGGTCCGTAGCGCCGGCCCTTGATCTCGCTGTTGCCGTTGATGACCTCCGACCAGACCACGATGAAGCTCCCCTGCCCGTCGCGGGCCACCGCCGGGTCGTACTGATCCTCTGTCAGGTCCTTGTTGGCCAGGAAATCCGAGCCCATGGGGGTGCCCGTGCTGGAGAACATCCGGCCGCTCACCCCATTGGAATTGGTGGGGCTCGTCCCCTTCCAGATGGTCAGGAAGGCGCCGGACGCCGAGCCGGCCACGGCCGGGACCTGCTCGATGCAGGTTGTGCAAGAGCTGATGTGGAACGGCGCTCCCTGCGCCGTGGGGCCGGCCCAGGCCGCAGCGGAGAGGCCCAGCGCGAGCACACCTCCACAGAGGACAACTGCTTTCTGCATTGAAGCTTCCTTTCTATTCCCAGTCTGCGATACGTCTCTATCTTACTACGGAGCAGACAGCCCAAACGTTGGGGGCGAGCGGTTTCCCGGTCGAAACCCGCGGTGTCCAAAGAGGAGGAGGAGACCGCCATGAGAGACCCCCGCCTCTACCAGATCCTGATCCTCTCGTCGCTGCTGGTCTATGGCGTGACCCGCCTGGACCTGGAGATCCCCGCGGGCCGCGCCCTCCTCCTGCTGGGGGTGGCCCAGCTCACCCAGTACGCCTGTACCCGACTCTGGCGGCTGCCGGCCTTCGACCCGCGGAGCGCCCTGATCTCGGGGCTCTCCCTCTGCCTGCTGCTGCGCACCAATTCCTGGGCCCTGGCGGCGCTGGCCGCCGTGGTCACCATCGCCGGCAAATTCGTCCTCCGGGTCCGCGGCAAGCACGTCTTCAACCCCACCAACTTCGGCATCGTGGCGGTGATGCTCGCCACCGGCGGCGTCTGGGTCTCCCCGGGCCAGTGGGGGAGCGCGGCGTTCTTCGCCTTCCTGATCGCCTGCCTGGGCGGCCTGGTGGTCAACCGGGCGGCGCGCAGCGACGTCACCTACGCCTTCCTGGCCTTCTATCTGGCGGTCCTCTGCGGGCGCGCCCTCTGGCTGGGGCAGCCCATGGCCATCCCCCTCCATCAGGTCGAGAGCGGCGCGTTCCTGATCTTTACCTTCTTCATGATCTCCGACCCCCGCACCACCCCCGACTCGCGGGCCGGCCGTGTCCTGTTTGCCCTGCTGGTGGCCCTCGGCGCGGGGTACGTCCACTTCGTGCTCTACCGGCCCAACGGCCTGCTGCTGTCGCTCTTCTTCCTGGCGCCGGCGGTGCCGCTGATCGACCGCCTGCTGCCCGGCTCCCGCTATGTCTGGCGCCGGGCGGCTCCTCCGGTCTCCACCCCCACTCTCCTCGAAGAAAGGAGATTCGCATGAGACGCTTCCTGACCGCCGCTCTCACGGCCGCCGTGCTCGTGGCGGCCGCCCGGACCGCCCTCGGCTTCTGCGGCTTCTACGTGGCCAAGGCGGACACCAGGCTGTTCAACCAGGCCTCGCAGGTCGTCCTGGCGCGCGACGGCGACCGTACCGTCCTCACCATGGCCAACGACTTCAAGGGGGATCCGAAGGAATTCGCCATCGTCATCCCCGTCCCCACCTTCCTGCAGAAGGAGCAGATCCACGTCGCCGAGAAGGCCCTGCTCGACCACCTGGACGCCTATTCGGCGCCGCGGCTGGTCGAGTACTTCGACGAGGACCCCTGCCGGCCGGTCTACCCGATGGCGGTCCAGGCGCCGAAGGCCGAGGGCGCCGTCAGCGACCGGTTCGAGAAGCGCGCCAAGAGCCTGGGCGTGAAGATCGAGGCGAGATACACCGTGGGCGAGTACGACATCCTGATCCTCTCCGCCAAGGAGAGCCAGGGGCTGGAGACCTGGCTGATCGAGAACGGCTACCGCGTCCCGCCGGGGGCCTCGCGGGTGCTCGGCAGCTATCTCAAGCAGGGGATGCGGTTCTTCGTCGCCAAGGTGAACCTGGAGCAGCAGTCGAAGCTCGGCTTCACCTACCTGCGGCCGATCCAGGTGGCCTACGAGAGCCCGAAATTCATGCTCCCCATCCGCCTCGGCATGGTCAACGCCGCCGGCCCCCAGGAGCTGTTCATCTACGCCCTCACCCGCAAGGGGCGGGTCGAGACCACCAACTACCGCACCGTCCGCCTCCCCTCGGACGCCGAGGTCCCCCTGTTCGTGAAGGACGACTTCGGCCCGTTCTACAAGGCGATGTTCAGCCAGCAGGTCAAAAAGCAGGACATGCGGACGCTCTTCCTCGAATACGCCTGGGACATGGCCTGGTGCGACCCCTGCGCGGCCGATCCGCTCTCCGCGGCCGAGCTCCGCCAGCTCGGCGTCCTCTGGAGCGGCGGGGAGGATGCTTCCTCCTATCCAGGCGCCCAGAACGTCTTCCTCACCCGGCTCCACCTGCGCTACGACGCCGCGCACTTCCCCGAGGACCTGGTGTTCCAGGAGACCGCCGACCGCGAGAATTTCCAGGGGCGCTTCATCCTGCGCCACCCCTGGACGGGCGGCGGGACCTGCGAGGCGGCGCGGAGCTACCGCCGGGAGCTGCCGAAGCGGTACGAGACCCAGGCGGCGACCCTCGCCTCGCTCACCGGCTGGGACGTCAACAAGATCCGGAAGCGGATGAACCTCGCGGCGAGCGCCAAGGGAGCCTCGCAGGACGACCCCTGGTGGAAGCAGATCTGGACGGACTAGCGGATGTAACCGAGGGAGCGTAGCTCGTCGAGGAGGATCTCGTCGGCCTTGGAGGAGCGGGCGCCCGCGGTCTCCTGCCGCGTTCCCCAGCTCTTGATCGTCCGCAGGGGCCGGCCGCGGCGGAAGCCCTCCGTGAAGAGCTCCGTCCGGGCCCGGCCCGCGAAGTCCTCCCCCGCCGGCAGCCCCAGGGCGTAGAGGATCGTCGGGGCCATGTCATGGATGTGGATACCCGTCAGATCCGCCCTGGGATCGATATCCGGCCCGGCGGCCAGGAAGATGCCGTGGGTGCTCGCGGTGTGGGTCCCGGAGATCCGTCCCAGGCTCCGCAGGGCCGGTGGAAAGGGGCTCCCCCGGACCTTCAGCACCGGGGTGACCAGCGGCAGGCGGACGATGGCAGCGAAATCCCCGTCCTCCCCCCGATTCGGATAGACGTCCCGCAGGAAGAGGACCGGCTCGCCCCGGTCGTTGGTAACCGCGGCGAGGTCGGACTCCAGGCGGCGGCGCAGGGCCGCGCGCTCCTCCGGCCGCACCCGACCGCCGGGCTCGCGGCCGGCGAGCGCGAAGCGGAGCATCTTGACGCGCTCGAAACCCGAAGAGCCGTAGGTGTAAACCCGGGTGCGCGTGAAGTCGATCCCACCTTCCCCGCGCGCCAGATACCCGAGCCGCTCGAGCACGGTGTCCATGTCGACCAGGGCCTTGATTGTCTCCCGGTGGGTGGAATGGAAGCCGTGATCGGACATCACGAGCACGTTGGAGCCCTTGGGGGCGGCGGCGAGGATGCGCCCGATCTCCTGGTCGACCGCCTCGTAGACGCGCGGTACGAGATCCCGGTGAGCCGCCATCTCGCTCGGGTCGACAGGATCGAAGCCGTCCGGCTCGAAATACTTCCACTCGTTGTGGCTGACGAGGTCGGTGCTGCGGAAGTAGAGCAGGATGAGGTCGTACCCCTCGCGGACCATATGCGCCGCCGAGCGGGCCATCATCCGGTCCTGCCGCTGGACCCCGTCGTCCTGGAACAGCCCGGGATCGGCGTCCGCCACCCGCAGGTCCGACTTGAGCCGCGGCAGGTAGGAGGCGGGGGAAACCCGGGCCTCGAGGTCGAGCAGGGCGCGGTCGCTCAGCACCACGCCGTTGATCGGCTCGGCGGGCCAGGAGGCCCACCAGCCGAGCACCGCCACCTTGCGGCCCGTCCGTGACGCCATGTTCCAGAGCGCCGGCACCTTGCGGACGGCGGAGGAGACCGGCACGTCCCCGCGCGGCGTCGACACCACGAAATCGGTGATGCCGTGGACGTCCGGCCGGACGCCGGTCGCGATCGTCGTCCAGATGACGGGGGAGGAGTTGTAGGCGGTGCACAGGGTCGCGGTGGCCCCGCGGTCCGCGATCGCCTTGAGATGAAGGAGCTTCCCCTCGCCCCAGAGGCGGTGGATCACTCTCCACTCGCCCCCGTCGATGCCGATGACGATCAGCGGCGGCCGGTGCCCCGCGTGCGCCGACGCCTGCCGGCACGCACAGAGGGCCGCGGCCGCGAGCAGAAAGACGAGGAGACGGCGGAGGATCACGGAGCTAAAGCTTAGCCCGCCGGGAGCCCCAGGGCAACAAAACGAAGCCCCTCGGTTTCCCGAGGGGCAGTGAAGATTACTTTCCGGCGACGACCTACTCTCCCACACACTTTCGCATGCAGTACCATCGGCGCTGAGGGGCTTAACTGCCGTGTTCGGAATGGGAACGGGTGT
>DASXJP010000662.1:0-5333 GCA_036497345.1 Thermoanaerobaculia bacterium | reverse complement strand
CGCCGTCGGCGGGGGCCGCGGCCGGAGCCGTGACGAACCGGAGGACGTCGTTCGGATCGGGCGCCGTGAACTGGATCTGGATCTGCGCGGCGACGGCGGGGACACCCTTGACGGCCGCCGAGACGACCGCCGTCTCGACTTTCTGGGAGCTCTGCAGGATGGCGAGCGCCCGGCCGTCCGAGCCCGCGTTGACGTCGATCGTGGTGCCGCTGCCCGCCGCGCCGACCAGGGTGCCGCTGGTGGTGGTGAACGTGATCGTCCGCTTGTCGCTGTCCGCGGCGGCGGCGATGGTGGCCACCAGGGTCACCCGCGAGAGCCCGTCGGCGGCGATCGACCGGCTGCCGTCCGCCGTCACCAGCGTCAGCGCGCCGGCGACCTGCGGCGCGGTGGGCGAATAGTTGCTCTCCTTGTAGCAGCTCCCCGTGGCGAGGAGCAGGACCGCCAGGAGCCATCCCAGGAGCGAGCGCGCGGCGAGCCTCATGATAGATCTTCCATTATAAAGTCAGTTGACCGCGATCCCCAGCACGCAACTGTCCGGAATCTTGATCCCCGCCGAATCGGTGATCGTCTGATCGATCTGGACCGACACCATCGGCCCGGTCCCCGGCCCCCTCTGCAGCGGGATCCGCGTGAGCACCGGCTGATCGGCCCGCGAAACCTGCACGGAGCGCTGGATCGTCTTCACCAGCTCGCCGTCGCCGTCCACGAACCAGACGTCGTGCGCGGGATCCATCTGATACTCCAGGACGACCTGCTCGCCGTTCTGGTTGCTGCGCAGCGTCTGCCGGAAATCGATCCGCCGCGGCAGGCTCGTGGGGTTGGGCGAAGCCGTGAGACGGGAGCGGATCTGAATCGCCATGCACGGATCCTCCTCACTTGAACAGGTTGCCCAGGCCACCCTGGAATGCCCTTGCCACGTTGAGGTCGAACGAGATCGAAAAATAGTAGCTCGCGCCCAGACCGTACTTGCTGACCAACGGATCGCTGTCCTTTTTCTTGAAGACCACGGCCCCCGCCGAGAGGCGGAACGAGCTGGTGACGCGCAGGCCGGCGCCCAGGACCAGAGACTGGCTCCCGAACAGGTCCTGGCGGGTCTGGGTGGTGCCGTTGCCCCCGTCGGCGAGGCTCTGGACGGTGAGCCCCAGGGTGAACGCGAAACGGCGGCGGAAGTCGCCGAATTGACGGAGATCGGCGTCCTTGTTGACGGGACGGGTATAGAAGTTCATCCCGATGTAGCTCGCGCTCTCGCTGAGCCCGGGCGCGAAGAGGATCCCGGCGTCGGCGCTGACGTAGTTGCTCTGCGTCGTCGCGAAGCTCCCCGTCGTGGAGCCGTCGACGCCCTCGACTCCCGTGGCCTCCACCCGCATCACCTCGGCCATCGCGTTGAGGGCCGTCGAGCGTTCGGCGATCTCGGTCTGGAGGTTTTGGGCGAGGCCGCTCAGGGTGAACGCCAGATTTTCAGCCTTGGCGAGCGGCCCGGAGGGATCGATCAGGGCGCGGAGCGCCGCCACGTCGCCGTCGCTCAGGCCCGCGCGGAGCGAGGACGCAGGCGGCGACTCCACCACCTTGCGGATCAGGGCGGCGAGGCCGCTGAGCGCCGACGAGGTGTCGTCGTAATGGCTCGCCATGGCCGTGACCTGGCTCGGGTCCGTGAGGTCGGCCACGGGCTCCCCCGGCTCGCGGCCCTGGGCGATCATGGAGAGTTGCTCGTCGTCGGCGCGCACCAGGGCCAGGGCCGCCTTGAAATTGCGGCTGGCGAGCATCTCTTGCAGAGTGGAGTCCGTCTGCGCGTTTTTCTCCAGTTGATCGACGAGGCGCTTGAGCGCGTCGCTGGCCTGGACCGCCTTGAGAGCCTCCTTGAGATCGAGCTGGAGCTCGCCCAGGGCCTTGACGCCCTGCCGGGGATCGCCGGCGACGATCCGGTCCGCCCCGTGCTGCGCGTTGAGCACCTTCAGCACCTGCCCATGGAACTTCCCCGTGCCCAGCAGCTCGTCATATCCGGACGTGAGGTCGAAGACCGTGCCGCCGGTGAGGGCGAGGTCGTCGGCGCTCGCTGCGGCGGCCAGCCGGTTGTAGAGATCGGTCCGGAGCTTCAGGCTCTGAGCGGCGGTCATGTCCGCGGAAGTCACCGCCGCGAGCCCCTTGTCGAGAACGTCGCCGGCCACGCTCTTGAACTTCGCCGCGACGTCGTCCGAGACCTTGGCCCGGCGCAGGAAGCAGAACGCGTAATAGCGCTGGGCCTCCAGCGGAGGCAGGATCACCCGGAAGGTGGTGCCGTCCAGCCGGCCGGAAATGGCTCGCTCCGGTTGCAGCCGGGCCCCGGGGGGCGCGGTCACGTTGCAACGGTCGTCTATCGAGATGTCCGCCTTCCTCGATACCACGTATCGAACCGCGACGCTGGTCGTACCCGCCGGCACCGTGCCGCACACTCGCACCGGCACGTCGAACGGGAGCACCTGGTTGAACGTGCCCGCGTTGAGATTGACGCTGACCTCCGCGAAACCCGTGTCTCCAGCCGGCGGGGCACACGGATCTTGAGCCGCGGCGGGACCGGCCAGGAAGACCAGCGCCACGGCGAGAGCGCCCCCGAGGAGCAGGCCGCGCCGCAACGCGCGAAACCCGGAGCACAAGCCATCGCTGTACGGCGATCCTGCCATGGACGAGGGTCCCTCCCGGAAAAGAAGAGTCGGTCTGATTAGGAGGGCTATCTTACTCGCCGGCCGGCCGGGATTTCAATTCCGGACGGGCGTCGCGGTCGCGGGCCACGGACCTCCCCTTAGAATATCCCCATGAAACCCACGGCCCGCCTCCTCCTCACCCTCTCCCTCCTCCTCGCCCTCGCGCCCGCCGCGGACGCCAAGCCGCCGGCCCGGCCGGCCGTGAGGACCGCGCCCGCGGTCGTCCAGTGGCAGCACGATTGGGCCCGCGGAGCCGTATTCTACGAAGTCTTCGTCCGCAGCTTCGAGGACTCGGACGGCGACGGCGTGGGCGACCTCCAGGGGCTCACGGCCAGGCTCGACTATCTCAAGGGCCTGGGCGTCGACGCCCTCTGGCTGATGCCGGTCTTCGCGTCGCCGAGCTACCACGGCTACGACACCACCGACTACGAGAAGATCCAGCCGGCCTACGGCACCGGCGGCGACTTCGACCGCTTCCTCGCCGAGGCCCACCGCCGGGGGATCAAGGTCATCCTCGATTTCGTGATGAACCACACCAGCTCGCAACACCCGTGGTTCATCGACTCGACCTCGCTCGGCTCCCAGCACCGCGACTGGTACGTCTGGCGCTTCGACAATCCGGGCTGGCAGCAGCCCTGGGGGCCCGGCCCCACCTGGCACCCCAACCCCAAGGGGGGCACCCCGCCGACCTGGTACTACGGCATCTTCTGGAGCGGCATGCCGGACCTCAACTTCAGCACCCCGGCGGTGCGGCAGGAGATGGAGCGCCTGGCCACCTACTGGCTCGGCCGCGGCGTGGACGGCTTCCGCCTCGACGCCACCCGCCACCTCTTCGCCAACGGCCCGGGCGACCTCCAGAACGACCAGCCCGAGACCCACGACTACCTCAAGGAATTCGCCGCGGTGGTCCGCCAGGCCAAGCCCCAGGCCACGCTGGTGGGCGAGAACTGGACCGAGACCCCCAAGATCGCCACCTACTACGGCTCGACCGCGGCGGTGAAGGAGGGGGACGAGCTGCCGATGAGCTTCAACTTCCCGCTCGCCGAGGCGATCGTGAAGGGGGTACGCGACGGCGACGCGGCCGGCATCGCCGCCAAATGCCAGGAGATGGCGGAGGCCTATCCGGCGGGGATCATCGACACTCCGTTCCTCACCAACCACGACCAGCCGCGGGTCGCCACCGTGCTCGGCAACGATCCCGCGAAGCTGCGCACCGCCGCCGCCGTCCTGCTCACCCTGCCCGGCGCGCCCTTCTTGTACTACGGCGAGGAGGTCGGCTTGCAGAACGGTCCCGGCGGCGCGGACGAATTCAAGCGCACCCCCATGCCCTGGGACGCCTCGTCCGGAGGCGGCTTCACCACGGGCCAGCCCTGGCACGACTTCGCGCCCGGCAAGGACACGGCGAACGTGGCCGCCGAGACCGCCGATCCCGATTCGCTCCTCGCGTACTACCGCAAGCTGATCCAGGTCCGGCACGCCTCCGCGGCCCTGAAGAAGGGGGATCTCAACCTCCTCACCCCCGTCGACCGTAGCTCCGCCGTCCTCGCCTTCGTCCGTCAATCCGGCAAGGAGCGCGTGCTGGTGGTCCACAACCTGAGCGCCGGCGAGGCCCAGGCGGGCCCCTTCACGATTCCGGGAAAGCGGATGGACCTCCTCTTCGGTCCCAACGTGAAGCCCGTGAAAGGGGCGGACGGCTGGACGGTGACTCTGCCCGCCGGAGCGAGCGGCGTCTGGCGGGTGCGGTAGAAAAACGGGGCTTACCCTCGTGGGCCCTTCTGGGGGCCCACCCCCCTGGGACCGCCGGCGTCCCCGCCGGCCCTCTAACTCCGTTTCTGTTTTTTGTTTTCCTGTTTTTACCGATCCCGCCCCCGCCAAGCGCTACTCCACCGCCACTCCTCCGGCGACCTGACCAGCCGAGCCTTCACCGGATTTATCTCGATGTACCGGACCGCATTCGCGAAATGCTGGTCGTCCCGGATGAACCGGTCGTGGTACTCCCGGAACCAGAAAGTCCCGCTCCGCCCGAGGATCTCATTGGCGATATGAGCCGTGTAGGACTTCCAGGGCTGCACGACGCTGGCGAGTGGCCACTCCTCCCGAGTCTCGATCAGCCCATGGACGTGATTGGGCATGATGCACCACGCGATCATGCGATACCGCTGGCCGTCGAAATGGAGCAGTGAGTCCTCCACCAGGGCCGCGATGCGCGGGTCCCGAAGCCAGCAGGCACCATGGCCGGCGTCCTCATAGCGGGCGATGAGCTTGCGCAGCTTGACCTCCCGGGGGTCTGCGGCCGGAAGATTCTCGATCCAAGCCAGCTTCCTTTTCCAGATCTGGACGACCTCCTCGGGAACGGCATCGTGGAGACGGAAGGTGAGCGACTGCACGAGGTGGGGCTGGTCGAAGTGGGGGAGATAGCCGCGCGAGTACCAGGGCTTGGTGGGGGGAGGGGGAGAAGAAGAAAAAGCGGAGTTAGCTGCCGGCGGGGACGCCGGCGGTCCCAGGGGGGAGACGTCGGACTTTGGTCGTTGTGCCATGGAAGGTTCCTTGGGCTCCTTCGTGTCGCTTGGCGAGAACATCGGGGGGCCATCCACCCCTGTGAGGGAGAGAGAGTAGCGAAAAAGGAGAAAAAGAAGAAGCGGAGTTAGCAGCCCG
>DASXJP010000661.1:0-11308 GCA_036497345.1 Thermoanaerobaculia bacterium | reverse complement strand
CAGCTGGAAGAGGACGCCGCGATGGGGGATCTTGGCGTTGTCGAGCCGGTCGACCACGCCGGAGAACCGCACGCCGCCGAGGTCGATCGTGCGGTCGAGGGACGGATCGAGATGGGGCGGCAGCGTGCCGGCCGCCGTGCGGGAGAGGACCCACCGCCGCAGCACGCCGAGGCGCGTCTCGCCGAATTCGCCGAAGGTATAGCCGAGGTCGGCGCCGACAACGCTGTCGCGGGATTCGAGGTCGGCGAGCTTGTGCCCGTTCTCGAAGATGCTGGTCAACCGGTTTTCGTACCCCGCGCGGACGGCCGCGAACCAGCCGGTCTTGAAGGTGAACGGTTGGTACAGCTCGGTCGCGATATAACGGTCGCCGCCGATCCTCAGGGCCGTGGTCCATTCGGCTCCCCGGCGGTTCAGGCGCGTGGCGGTGAGCTTGGCGAGGACGCCGAAGTCGTTGCGGCCGTCGGCGTCGGTGTCCAGCAGCAGCCCGGCGCGGAGATAGTTGGGCCCCCAGGATTTGTCGTGCACGCGGTAGATGGCGACGGCCCCGCCGCCCGGATCGCGGGCGAGGTCGAAGTCGACCGCCTCGAAGTCGCCGAGCCCGAAGATGCGGCCGAGATCCGCCTCGACCACCTCCATGTCGAGCGGCTGCCCGGGGGCCAGCCGGACGACGTTCTGGAGCACGCGCGGGTCGACCCGCGTGTCGCCTTCGAAGCGGACGGCGCTCACGGTCGGCGGCGGCGCGGCGGCTTGGCGGCGGACCTCGCGCCAGCGCCTGTACTCCTCTTCCGGGACGGAAAAACGGGCGAGGTCGGCCGCCATGGCGCGCGTCCTGTCGACGCCGCGCTGGAGGATCTCGGGAGAGCGGTCGAAGGCCAGCGTGCCGAAGCCGCCGACGTCGGGCGCGATGACGAGGTCGGCTTGCTCGCGGCGCGGCTTCATGTTGGCGCGCGTGATCATGCCGATCGTTTGCGAGAGGATGCTGAACAGGGAGCTGCGCACCTGCTCGGTGGTGAGCAGGGGCTCGCCGATGTCGATCGCGATCACCACGTCGGCGCCCATGCTCCGCACCACGTCGACGGGGATGTTGTTGGAGATGCCGCCGTCGACCAGCAACCGGCCGTCGATCTCGACGGCGGAGAACGCGGAGGGGATCGCCATGCTGGCGCGCAGCGCGCGCGCCAGGTCGCCCTGGCGGAGCACCACCATCTCACCGTTCGAGATGTCGGTGGCCACGGCGCGGAAGGGGATCGGCAGCGCGTCGAAATCGTTCACCGGGCGCACCGGCAGCGTCAGCCTGCGGAGCAGGTAGCCGAGCTTCTGGCCACTGCGCAGGCCCGTCGGATAGCGCAGGCCGCCGCGGCCGACCCCGATCTCGAAGTCGGGGATGTAGCGGAGGTCGTCGTCCTTGCGGCGGAAGGAGAGGCGCTCGCGGGAGGGGCGGTCCTGCAGGGCGTCGTTCCAGTCGACCGCCAGCACCGCCCGCTCGATCTCGTCCGGCGTCATGCCGCTGGCGTACAGGCCACCGATGATCGAGCCCATGCTGGTGCCGGCGATGTAATCGACCGGGATCCGCAGCTCCTCGAAGACTTTGAGGACTCCGATGTGGGCGATCCCCCGGGCGCCGCCGCCCGAGAAGGCGATGCCGATCTTCGGGCGCTCGCCGGCCCCGGCGGGGCTCACGGCGAGCAGCAGGAGCAGACCGGCCAGGGTCGGGGAATGTCGCAGCCAGGTCACCTGGATATTGCGATCCAACCTGGCAGGAAAGTGAAAGTTGGACCTTGGTCCCATTGTGGGGCTGGCGCCGGCTTCCTATCCTTTTTCAGGACCCGGCCCCCGGACGGCTCGCGCACGTCGGGCGAGCAGGGGAAGCGAAGACCCCGGTGAAGTCACCTGGCTCGCGTGGGCAGGGGATCGAGGGGTCTCGATGGGTGAGGAGGCGCGTCCGGCGATGGCCGGGACCGGGTCCATTCTTCCGTGGCTCTCCCTAGCTCTATTTTGTCAGACTGCCGCCTGAGGAATGCCGCCCCTTCGGGGCTGGCCCTCACTCCCCAACCCCTCTCTCCCGGCCTCCCCCCCACCCTGACGGGAGAGAGGGGCTCAAACAGCGCTTTCCAGCGGTCTTTCTCCCTCTTCTCCCGTCAGGGTGGGGGGGAGGCCGGGAGAAGAGGGCCGGGGTGATGAGGGACAACGGACCGGGGATGCCAAATCTGACGAAGTAGAGCTAGCCCGGCGGCGTCTTGCCGTCCTCCGCCAGCCGCTTCTTGATCTCGTCCTCCCGGATCCTTTGGAGCTTCTCCATTTGCCGCGGCGTCAGGATGGGCTTCATCTTGGCGTCCGTATCCTGGAAGATCTGGCGCAGCTTGTCCGCCTTCTGCTGCTTCGAAAGCGACGTGTCGTCGCGCACCGCTTTCAGCCTGGGCGCCTCGGCGAGCACGATGGGACGTATTTTCTCCTTCTGCGCCGACGTCAGGCTCAGCATCGCCGCCAGCTCGCGCAACCGCTGTGCCGCCAGCTTGTCCTGCTCGGAAACCGGCTGGCCGCTTTCCGTTTGCGGGGCCTGGACCGCCCTGGCGGCTCCGGCCCAGGACAGCAGGATCAGCCCGGAGAGTAACCCACGAATCAAGAGTCTCATCGCGTGCTCCTTTTTCGATCGGATCGCGGCCCACGGCAGCCGGCCCAGTTACTTTAGTCGGCGGTCGCGGGGTTGAGAATTGGGCTTTGGTCTCATTGCCTGCGCCGGCGACCGATCTCTATGCTGCCCAAGGCGTGCCGCGCGGAAGACCGCGGACGCGACAGGAACAGGAGGCATCATGCCGAAATCACGCCACAATCTGAGGTGGATCGCCGCGGCATTGGCCGGCACGGCGGTCGTGGGCGGCCTGGCTCTCGCCGCCGAGCAGCAGGCCGGCACGCCACCGGGGCCTGAGCGCTTCACGGCGAACGCCATCAACATGGGCACGGTGGGCGGGGCCGGGGGCCGGACGGCGGTCGTCCAGATGAGCATCGACCGGTGGTCCACCGAAGCGGAGCGCCAGACCCTCATCAAGGCCTTCCAGGAGAGAGGCCCGAACGGCCTGCTGGAAGCGCTCCAGAAGACGCAGCCCACCGGCAGGATACGAACGGGGAACACTCTTGGATGGGACCTGCACTACGCCGTCCAGGCGCCCTCCAAGGATGGTGGACGGCACATCCTGATCGCCACCGACCGCGTGGTCGGCTTCGGGGAGGCCAGCCGCGGCGCGCGGACCATGGACTATCCGTTCACCCTGATCGAGCTGCACCTGGACAAGGACGGCAAGGGAAAGGGCAAGATCGCGCTCGCCACCAAGATCGCGCGCAGCAAGGATGGCCAGCGACTCGAGCTCGAGAACTACTCTTCCGAGCCCGTACGCCTGCAGAACGTGCGCCCGCAGAAGTGAGGAGACCCGCTCGGGATTGCAATCCCGAGCGGGGCCTGCGGTCACGATTTGATCTTGATCAGATCGATCACCCGCTTCACACCCTCGGTCTTGCCGGCGGTATCGAGGGCGAGCTTCTTGCGGTTGGCGTCGGGAACCGTGCCGCGCAGGCTGACGACGCCGTCGGTGGCTTCGACCTCGATCTGTTTCGCGTATTTGCCGATCTCACCGTTGAGCTGCTTCTTCACTCTCATTTCGAGATGGGCATCGGCCATCTCCTGCTCCACCGTGTGCGCCGGGGGGGGGGCGCCGGAAGCCGTCTTGATCTGCAGCCGGTTGTCCACCTTCTTGATGCCGTCGACGCTCTTCGCCACCTCCTCGGCGAGCTCCTGCGCGGCGCGCGTCGGCACGGTGCCGGTGAGGATCGCCGTCTCCCCGTCGACGCGGACCCGGATGCCGAGGGCGGCCTCGTGGCCCTTTTCGAGCATCAGGTCGCGGATCTCGATCTCCTTCGCCAACGCAGGATCGTCGTGGCCGGCCTGTGCGGCGGCGGGCACGGCAGTGGCGAGAAGGGCGAGGACGAAGGCGAAAGCGATCCATCCCAGAGCCCTCTGGACCCGCACCTGGCGCAGCACGTTGCATTTCTCTGACATCGTCATCCTCCTTTCGGTATGTCGCCTGTGTGAGGTTGCACGTCGGCGCGGGGCGTTCCGGCCGTTTCGAGTCTAGGAAGCGGGCGGCCGGGAGACCATTGGACCTTGGTCTCATGGAAGACAGGAAGAAGCGATGCCACGCCCTCTCCCAGGACGGCATGGCCGGGACGCGGAGGGAGGGGAAGGGGCGGCAGCGAGGGCCGCGCTCAGATCTCGCGCGCGGGAGCCTGCACCAGCCGGGCCTCATAGGCCATCTGGACCAGGCCGGCGAGCGAGCCGGCGTGCATCTTCTCCATCACGCGGGCGCGGTGCACCTTGATCGTCTTCTCGCTGGTGCCCAGCTTGTTGGCGATCCGCTTGTTCGGCAGGCCCTCGACGACGAGGCCGAAGACCTCGCGCTCGCGGGGGGTGAGCACCTTGAGCTGCCGCTCGATCTCCTGCCGCCGGTCCCGCTCCCGGCGGGCGTCCATCTCACGGTCGATGGCCTGGTGGATCGAGTCCAGGATCTCCTGGTCCTCGAAGGGCTTCTGGAGGAAGTTCACGGCCCCGGCCCGCATGGCGCGCACGCTCATCGGGACAGTGCCGTGCCCGGTGATGAAGATCATGGGAGCGGTCCGGCCGGACGCGGAAAGGCACTCCTGGAGATCCAGCCCGGAGAGCCCCGGCATCCGCACGTCGAGGACCACGCAGGAGGGGCGGTCGGACCCTCCATGGTCGAGGAACTCCGCGGCCGAGGCAAAGCTCTGGACGTCGAGCCCGACCGACCGCACCAGCCTCTCCAGAGAGCGGCGGACCGAAGGATCGTCGTCGAGGACGTAGACGATAGGAGCTGAAGCTGTAGTGTACATTCGGCACCTCCATCGATTTCAAGCAACCAGGAGAGCCGCGCGCGGACAACTGCAATTAAGTGATACAACTAATGTTATTCTACACACGCTTGGTCACTTGTCAATAGTATCGCTCACCTCGGAAGGATACCGGCGGCTTCCGAGGTGGCCGGGCGACGTCAATTTCCTTTTCCTGAGACGCCAGCTTGTCCGGGGGATAAGGGCGGAAGACCTCGCGGACGGCCTTGCGGATCGTCTCCTCCGAGGCCTCGCGGTCCACCGCCTGGCTGGCCTGGCCTCGCCAGACCAGCCGCCGGGAGCCGGAGTCGATGAGGTCGACCAGCAGAGTCCCCCTGGGAAGGGTCAGGACGCTGACGCGAGAGTCGCTCATCCCGACGGTCCCCAGGTCGTACCCCCACTGGTCGGGTTGGACCACCCGGTCCTCATCCACCGTGACGCAAATGGAGACGTACAGATCCGGCGAGCCCCCCTTCTCCACCCGGTGCAGCCTCTTGAACGGGAGCTCCCGATCGACGGCGGTCTGGATCTGGCTCTCCAGGGACGGATCGCGGCCCGGCACCCCCTCGATCCAGGCGTAGGTGTGATAGCGCGAGAAGTCGGTCTCCAGGTCCTGCTCGGTCTTGACCTGAAGGCTGGCGCAGGCCGGCAGCACAATCAGAGCCAGAGCCGTCAGGGTGTGCCTCATGACCTTTCTCTCTTAGCGAGTAAGCGCAAAGACTAGTCTGAAGCGTATTGCCGGGACCGGAGGCAGTCCATTGGACTTTGGTCGTATGACAGGAGAGAGCGGGCCTTTTCACAGGCTCGCCCCGACCCTCACCAGGGTACGCGCGTGGTCCCGCATGACCCGTTCGAGCGCCTGGGCCAGGACCGCGGAGACGCCGTCCTCCGCCTGCCGGTGGGCGCGGAGGATCTCGTTGATGGCACGAAACCCCGAGTTGGCACAGGAGCCGACCAGGAAGGTCGCGACCTCGAAGGTGTCGTGCTTGGAGGCGAAGTAGGAGGCGTTCCGGCACCATTCGTCCAGCCGCTCGACGGGCCGCGGATGGATCTGGTGATAGTTGGCGGCCCGCCGGGAGACGAGCGTCCGCGCGCCGGCCGCCGAGAGACGGAGGCAGAGGTCGGCATCCTCCAGGCCCCAGCCCTTGAAGCTCAGGTCGAACCCCCCCACCGCCTGCACCTGATGGCGCAGGACGCCCAGGTTGCCGGTCAACCCGATCGCCCAAGGCAGGGAGAACCCCGCGAGGTCCTCGCCGTAGGCGGCGATCACCGGCTCGACGTGGTCACGCCAGAAGGGCTCCGGAATGGCGAAGTCGCGCACCGTTCCGGCGAAGTCGCCGATCACGTCCGCGGGGGTGAGAAAGACGGCGTCCACCTCTCCGTCGGGGCCGATCTCACAGGCCAGGTCGGGACGGCGGGCCAGCACGGAGGCGACGTCCTCCTGCGAGAGGCTGGTCCCCGGCTCGACGATCGAGACGATGCCGTGCTGCCAGCCGAGCACCACCTTGGGCGCGCCGCCACCCAGCAGCTCCTCGCAGTGGGCGGCCACGAAGCCCGGAGCGGCGATGCGGTCGTCGTCGCAGAAGAGCAGAGCCTCGCCGGTCGCCACGGCGAGCCCCGCGTTGCGCGCCGCCGAGCGGCCCCGGTTGGCCTGCCTCACCACCCGCAAGCGGAGCCGGCCGGCGTACTCGGCGAGCACCTCCGGGGTCTCGTCGGTGCTGCCGTCGTCGATCACCACGACCTCGAAGCGGGTCTCGGTCTGGCGCAGGAAGGAGGCGAGCGTCAGCTCCAGCCGCCGGGCGCGGTTGAAGGTGGGGACGATGACGCTCGCGAGGAGCGGTGCGGTCCGGATCTTGTCGTCTCTCATCGCGTCACCTCCACGCTCACTCGGCCTTCAGGGCCTTGATGGGGTCGAGCTTGAAGACTCGCAACGCCGGCACCAGACTGGCGAGGAGAGCGACGGCCAGGAGGAGCAGGGAGACGCCGCCATAGACCATCGGGTCCGTGGGGTCGACGCCGTAGAGCAGCGAGCGCAAGACCTGGGCCATCCCGAAGGCGGTGACCAGGCCGAGTAGCAGGCCGGTCGAGGCCAGCCGCAGGCCCTGCTTGAGCGGCAGGAGCAGGAGGTCTCTCGACCGGGCTCCGAGAGCTGCCCGGATGGCGAGCTCCCGGCTCCGTTGCGCCATCGAGTGGGAGATGATGCCGAAGAGGCCCATGGCGGCGATCAGCAGGCCGAGCAGGGCGAAGACGGAGAACATCTTGCTCCAGAAGCGCGGCAGCCACTCGAGCTCCGCCTGGACCTCGGTCAGCGGCAGGGCGTGGAAGATGGGCAGGTGCGGATCGAGCGCCTGCACCACCCCGCGCAGGGCGCCGAGGGTCCCCTCGGGAGCTCCGGCCGTGTGCACGGTCAGGGTCAAGGTGCGGGCGTGCGTCCGTGGCAGAGGGAGGTAGAGCTGCTGCCGGGGCCACTGGTCGATCCCCCCCATCTGGTAGCCTGGGTGGACGTCACCGGCCACGCCGATGACGGTCAGCCACTCCTTCGGTCCAGGTCCGGCGTCGAGGCTCAGGTGGCGCGCCAGGGGCGAGCGCCCGGGCCAGAGCTTCTGGGCGAGGCCGGCGCTGACGATCACCACGGGCCTGCCCTGCGTCTCCTCGTCGGGCGTGAAGCCGCGCCCGGCCGTGATCGGGATGCGCAGGGACTCCAGGTAGCTGCCGGCGATGGCGCTGCGGGCGGCGGTGATCTGCTGGCCGGCCTCGACCGGGCGGTCCTCGGTCATCACGCCGGCCGACTCGAAGCCGGAGCTGCTGCTCGGCAGGAAGTCGACCGCGCCGGCCGCGATCGCGCCGGGGAGAGCGCGGGTCTGCTCGAGCAGGCGCGCGGTGAGGTGGTGGCGCCGCGCGGGGTCCTCGTAGCCGGCGCCCGTCAGGGAGAGCTGGCAGGTCAGGACGTGATCGGCCTGATAGCCGCGATCCACCTCCTGCAGGCGGCGGGAGCTCTTGACGAGCAGCAGGGCGCAGATGAGGAGGGCCCCCGCCAGGGCCAGCTCGCCGGCCACCAGGACCTTCCGCAGCCGGCCCTGGCGGGCGCCGGCGGTGGAGCCGCGGTTGTCCCCGCGCAGTTGGAGCAAGGCCCCCGGACGGGTCACCCGCAGGGCGGGCAGGAGGCTGAAGGCGAAGCCGGAGGCGAGCGAGACGGCGAGGGTGAAGAGCAGCACCCGGACGTCGAGGTCGAAGCGGACCCAGAACGGGATCTCGACGGGCACCGCCGCCAGCATGAGCTTGACCGCGGCCATCGACGTGCCCACCGCCAGGGCGCCGGCCAGGAGGAAGATGACCAGGCTCTCCAGGATGAGCTGGCGCAGGAGGCGGCCGCGCGGCGCGCCCAGCGCGGTGCGCACGGCCAGCTCCCGGAAGCGGGCCATGACGCGGACGATGAGGAGGCTCGTCGAGTTGGCGCAGATGATCAGGAGGACGAAGCCGGCCGCTCCCAGGAGCAGCACCAGGCCCAGCCGGGCCTCCGGGGGCATCAGCTCGTCCCCGAGCCTGCGCACCTGCGCTCCGCTGTCCCGGTTGCTCGCGGGATAGCGGGCCTGGAGCCGGTGGGCCACCTCGTCGAGGCTCGCCTGGGCCTGCTCGACGGAGGTCCCCGGGCTCAGGCGGCCGATGGCGTTGAGCGAGCGCTCGTCGCGGTGGGTGGCGTCGGGGTCGAGGGCCAGGGGGGTCCAGAGCCGCGCCCACTCCGGGAAGCCGAAGCGCGGCGGCATCACCCCCACGACCTGGTAGACGGCGCCGTCGAGGATCACCTTGCGGCCGATCACCCGTGGGTCGGAGCCGAAGCGCTCCCGCCAGAGGGCGTAGCTCAGGAGGGCGACGCGGTGGTCCCCGCGCGGGCTGTCCTCCGCGGGCGAGAAGCCCCGCCCCAGCACCGGCGCGACTCCCAGCATGGGGAACAGCCCCGCCTCGACGCGGGCCCCCCGCACCCACTCCGGCTGCTCGTCGATGCTCAGGTTGTAGTCGTTGCGGCGGAAGGCGCCGATCTGCTCGAGGCCGCGCGCCTCGCGCCGCCAGTCCCGCAGGTTCAACGGCGAGATGGGGTCGAAGGTCGAGCCCTTGCTGCGCTGGGTCTCGTGCAGGGTCACCAGCCGCTCGGGAGACCGGTACGGCAGCGGTCGCAGGACGAGGGCGTTGATGAAGTTGAACACCGCCGTGTTGGCACCGATGCCGACGGCGAGCGTCAGGGTCATGAGCAGGGGGATCCCACGCCGCCGGTTGAGGGCGCGCAGGGAGTAGCGGAGGTCTTCAAGCATCGATCTCATGGTCGTCTCCGTTCGCATCTCAAGTCAGCTCGAGGCCGTCGACCGGCAGCGGCAGTGGGGAGGGGGTCGCGGGCACGGCGTCGGGCAGGTCGTCCTCGACGTTGCGCAGCCGGGGGAGCAGCGCGCCGATCGCGGTGGTCAGCAGGAGGACGACGCCGACCAGCAGCAGGATGAGGCCCATCCCGCGTCCCTTGCCGACCCCCAGGAAGGGGCCGAAGACCGGCGCCAGGGCGCCGCCCGGGGCCATCAGGGGCTCGAAGACGCGGTCGCTCAAGAGCCCGGCGATCACGTAGGCGATGGGAGCGAGGCCGCTCGCGATGACGTGGGTCACGGCGAAGACCCGGCCCTGGACTTTGGGGTCGACCTTGCTCTGGACGATGGCGGTCGTCGCCCCCTCGATGAAGGGGAGCGAGAAGAAGGCCAGGATCAGCCCCGCGACGACCACGGGGATCGAGGGGCGGAGGCCGGCCAGCAGGATGCCTGCTCCGGCCAGGGGCATGAAGCCGAAGATCCCCAGCACCCGCCGCTTGGGCCCCCCCCAGACGCTCATCACGACGCTGCCGACCAGCAGGCCGATCCCGGCCGTGGTGAGCATGGTGCCCAGGGCCCGCGGGGAGGCGAAGGAGAGGATCAGGGGCTGCACCAGGGCGTTGGCGCAGCTCCCGGCGAAGTTGAGCACGGCGAAGAAGACCATCAGGCTGAGCAGCCCCTGGCGGGCCCCGATGTAGGAGAAGCCCTGGGCGATCTCCCGCCGCCAGCTCGCCGCCCCGCCGACCTGCGGCTCACCGCTCGGCATCTCCGGGAAGCGCACGGCGAGCAGGGTGGCGAGGGCGACGCCGAAGGAGGCGACGTCGAGGAAGAGGATGGTTCCGATCGACAGGAAGCTCAGCAGGAGGCCGGCGAGCAGGGGGGCGAAGAGCTGGGCCACGGCCTGGGCGGTCCGCACCATGCCGTTGGCGCGCGTCAGGTCGTCCTTGGAGACGAATTGCCCCACCGCCGCCGAGTAGGCCGGCCGCTGGAAGGTGGCGAGCGAGCTGCTGAAGATCAGCAGCAGGTAGATCCAGCCGATCGAGACGCGACCGGTGGCGAACATCAGGGCCAGGGCCAGGGCGCCCAGGCCGGCGCCGGCGTCCGAGAGGACCATGGTCAGGCGGCGGTCCCAGCGGTCGGCCAGGAGGCCGGCCACCGGCAGCAGCAGGACGCCGGGGAGCGAGCCCGAGAAGAGCACCAGGGCGAAGCGGGTGGTCGAGCCGGTCTGCTGATAGACCCAGACGCCGAGGGCGAAGGCGTTGAGGCCAGAGCCCAGCAGCGAGAGGAGCTGGCCGAGCCAGATGATCCGAAAGGTTTTCATGCGTCGGTTCCTCGCGGGACAGAAAACGGTTGTGCCGGCGTCACCACGCGACCGGGACGAGGTCCAGGACCTCCTCGAGGTGGCGAGCCAGGGCAGGGCTGGAAGCGGGAGAGAACATGGTGAGGTGATCGCCGGGCACGACGCGGTGGCGGACCGGCCCGGTGGTCACGCGGGACCACCCCCAGGCCGGATCGTCCGCGGGAGCCGCCATCACCTCGGCGTCGTCGGGATGGAGATCGCTGGCGCGCAGGAGGTGGACGGCGACGTCGAGGCGGCCGGGCAGCTCGTAGTCGAGCAGGGCCCGGGTGTTCGCCTTCGAGACCTCCAGGAGGCCGCGCGCATGGCCGGGATCGCTCCCCGGCGGCAGCAGGTGGACGGCCTCCAGGTGCCGCTGGAAGCGGTCGAGGAAGGTGTCGATCGAGAGCTCCGCGAGCGCGTCGAGCGAGGTGGGGAGCGGGCTCCCCGTGACCCTCTCGACCAGCAGGGCGATACCGCGCAGCCAGCGGCCGTCCGAGAGGTCCTCGTGGCCGGCCCGCCGCCGCCGGTTCTCCGGCAGCGGCGCGGGGGTGTCGAAGATCACCAGCCCGGAGACCTCCTCCCCCCGCTGGCGCAGGAGCCAGGCGGCGTGGAAGGCGGTCCAGGCGCCGAAGGAGTGGCCGCCCAGGAGATAGGGGCCGCGCGGCCGGGCTTCCCGCAGGGCCGCCAGCGCCGCCTCGGCGGCCTCGGCGATGGTGGCGTGGGGGCG
>DASXJP010000660.1:0-7544 GCA_036497345.1 Thermoanaerobaculia bacterium | reverse complement strand
GACCTCCCGGGACAGCTTCGACTGGAGATCCCGCATGAAGTCGGCCACCTCCTGGGCATCGTCGACGATCAGCAGGAGGTGGAAATGGCTGGACAGCACCGAGACGGCCGCGATGGCCATCTCATGGCGCCGTTGGGTCCTTCCCAGGATTCCCAGGAAGAGGTCGTTGAACGAGGTTCCGGGACGCAGGAGATAGCGCCCCTGGATGGTGCGGTTGGTGATGGCGACGAGGGTGTTGGGTTGGGGGACGTAGCGTAGTTTTCTCATACACCCTCTGAAGACGTAAAAACGCCCCCAAAACTTATTCGTCCTAGAACCGCTTGCGTTTGCGAGGGGGGGTAGAGGCATATTCAGTGATGCCGAAAATACAGATGAGCTGCCAGGGAGGTGCCGCGGAGAATAGGTGTCAGGGTCTTCTGGCAGGGTGCCGGAGAATAGGTGTCAGGGTCTTCTGGCAAGGTGCCTGGCAGGGTGCCAGGGACTTCTGGAGGACCGGGGATCGGTGCCGCCATCACGTCACGCCCGACGGACGGGCTTGCGCCTATTCCACGAAGCGCACGCTCTCCAAGCTTTATCTCGTGGAAGGGCTGGAGTAGATCTCGACGCCACCCGCGGAGCCGGATCACCCGCCGGCGCTGAGCAACTCGACCGCGCTCCGCACGGCGTCCCGCCGTCGCAGGACCTCGCCGAGCGCGGCGGCCCGGCGGGTGATCTCCGGGTCGGCCAGCACCCGCGCGAGGAGCCGGGCGAGCGCCGGCGCGGTCAGCCGCCGCGGCGGCGGCCCTCCCAATCCGAGGCCGCGGTCGACGATCTGCTGGCGCCAATACGCTTGATCGTAGAGGCTCGGCGGCAGGATGACCTGGGGGCGCCCGGCGCGCGCGGCGGTGGCCGTGGTGCCGGCGCCGCCGTGGTGGACGACGGCGGCGACGCGCGGGAACAGCGCGCCATGGGGCACGGGGCCGGTGACGTGGATGGCTGGCCCGTGCGTTCCCTCTCCGAGCCCGGCCCAGCCGCGCGCGACCACGGCCCGGCACCCCGCGGCGGCCACCGCCTCCACGACCAGGCGGGTGAGGGCGGTGGGCGGCATGGGGGTCGTGGAGCCGAACCCGAGGTACACCGGCGGCGGCCCGGCGGCGAGGAAGCGCTGGAGATCCGCGGGTAGCTCGCCGTCGAGAGCGGGGGTGTGGAGATAGCCCACCTGATCGGCCGGCAGCTCGCAGCCCTCGGGGATCGGCGCCAGCTCCGGATCGCAGGCGACGATCGGATGGGTGAAGAAGTTGGCCGCGAATTCGTCCGCGAGGGGCCCCAGCCCGGCCTCGCGGCGGCAGGCGGCGACCGGCCCCCGCACGGCGCGGTTATAGACCTCGATGTGAAACCGGCGGCCGGCGCGGTGGAGCCACGGCGGCGCGCCGGCCCACGGCACCGCCATCGGCGGGTGGCGCCGCGAAGGCATCATCTGCGGGCAGAGCAGCACGCTGCGGTGGCGGACGCCCAGCGCCTGCGCCACCGTGGAGACGACGAGCTGCGAGCCGGTGCTGAGCAGGAGGTCGGCCCCGCGGGCGGCCGTCCGCAGGGCCTCGAGCTGCGGCCCGGCCTCGTGGCGCGCGAAGCGGTGCAGGCGCACGAACCAGGGCGCGGGCCGCCGCTCCACGGGAGGAGGCGGCACGTGGACCGGAAAGACCTCCAGACCGCGGAGGTCCGCCCAGCGCGCGGCCTCCGGACGCACGCAGAGCCGCACCTGGTGGCCGGCGTGGCGGAGCCCGTCCCCCAGGGCCGCGAAGGGCTGCACGTCACCCAGGCTTCCGAACGCTACCAGCACGATCCGCATGGTTTTCGCCGGCGATCAGAGTACGACAGATCCGATCTGACAGGGCCATGGTAAGATTCGCGCGCGTTGAAACCGCGCATCCTGATCACATTGCCGTTCTGCCTCTCCACGCCGGGAGGCATGACGATCGACTGTCTGCACCTCGCGCGCTACCTGAGCCTGGCCGGGGCGGAGGTTCTCCTCCTGACCGTGCAGACCCAGGATTGGGACCGTTTTCCCCGGTCCCGCTGGAGCGAAGAGGAGCTCGGCCGCGAGCCGGCGGCCTGGCTGCGCGAGGCCGGCGTCGAGGTGATCGGCCTCCCGCCTCACCCGCTGCACTTCGCGCTCGACGCCCTGCGCGTGCGGCGGGCCCTCGCGTGCCTGCTCGCCGCGCGGCGGATCGACGTGGTGCTGGGCTGGGTCCACGAGACCCTGTTCCTGCCCTCCCTGCTGCGCCGCCACCAGGTGGTCAACGGCATGGTGGCGGCGGCCAGCTACGGGCCGCTGTTGGAGCCCGGCTCGCGATTCCTGCGGCCGCTCGACCGGCTCCGGCGCAACGTCCTCTTCCGGGATCCGCTGCGGCGCGCCGATCTCGTCATCGCGCGCTCGGAGCTCACCCGCCGTGAGCTGATGGCGCTGGTCCCGGTCGAGCCCGAACGCATCCAGGTCGTCCACTGCGGCGTGGACCCGTCGTTCTTCGCGGTGCCGCGCGAGCCCTCGCCCGATCTTCGGCGCTTCATCTTCTTCGGCCAACTGTGCGCCGAGAAGGGGATCTTCGACGCCCTGGAGGCGCTCGGCCGCCTGGCGGCGCGGGGCCGGCGGGACTGGACGCTCAAGGTCGCCGGTTGGGGAGAGGCCGCGGCCGTGCGGCGCACGGCGGAGCGCCTGGGGATCGCGGGGCAGGTCGAGCTGCTCGGCACGCTCGGCCGCGAGGCGCTGCGGCGCGAGCTCGCCTGGGCCCAACTGGCCATCCTGCCCTCACGGATGGAGTCCTTCGGCCTGGCCAACGCGGAATCGCAGGCCGCCGGGCTGCCGGTGATCGCCTATCACGCCGCGGCGGTGCCCGAGGTCGTGGCCGCCGGCCAGACCGGTTGGCTCCTCCCTCCGGGCCGCGTCGACCTCCTGGCGGAGACGCTCGAGGCCGCGGTCGCCGATCCGGCGGCGGCCTTCGCTCTGGGGCTGGCCGGCAGGCGACGGATGTGGGAGCTGTTCCGGCCGGAACGGTCGGCGGCGCTGACCCTGGAAGCCGTCGCCGCGGCCGTCCAGCGGCGCCGTCTCGCCGGCGCCCCGGAGCTGCGGGAGGCCGCGTGAGCGGCGGCGTGCTGGTGGTCGCGGCGCACCCGGACGACGCGGCGCTCTCGGTCGGCGGGCTCCTGCCGTGCCTGGGCCCTCCGCTCACCCTGCTCACCGTCTTCGGCCGCTCCAACTACACGCTCCATGGTGGGTTCGAGCGCGGCTGGAAGCGGGTCACCGAGCTGCGGCGGGCGGAGGAGGCCGCCTATGCGCGCGCCGTGGGGGCCCGCCTCCTCTATCCCGGGCTGACCGATGCGTCGGTCCGGTTCCGCAGCCTGATGGAAAGGATCTTCCCACCGCGGGACCGCAGGATCACCGGGCCCCGGCGCCTGCCCGCCGTGCTGGAGGCCGCCGTCCGCCGCTGCCGGCCCGGCCTGCTGCTGGCGCCGGCGGGCATCGGGGGGCACGCCGATCATCTCGCCCTGCGGGAGGCGGCGTGCGCTCTCGCGGCGCGGCGCGGCCTCGCCGTCGCGTTCTACGAGGACCTGCCCTACGCGGCCACGGTGAGCGAGCCGCGGCTGCGCCGGCTCCTGCGCGCCATCGACGCGCGGCTCGAGCCCCTCTGGATCCCGCTCGGCGGCCGCCTGGCGGACAAGCTGCAAAACCTTTCCATCTATGCCAGCCAGATGGGCCCGGACATGGTGCGGGCGGTGGCGGCCCACGCCGGCCGCTGGCCCCGGCGCGGCGCGTGCGAACGGCTCTGGACCGCCGCGCCCATCCCCGCGCTGCTGGCGGTCTATGACGCCGGGCCGCCGTCACGGACGTAGGAGGAAGACGTATTGCGTGGCCCAGCGCAGCGGCACCAGGTGCCACGCGGAGGGGCGGCGCCGGGGCCATTCGTCGCGCTCGATGCGCTCGATCGTGAAGCCGCCGCGCGACAGGAGCTCGCGCCACTCTTCGAGCGTCGCCGCCCGCTCGTGGCTGTCCTCCTCGTGAATGCGCAGCAGCTTCGCCTCGAGCCACCACTTGAGCGCCCGCGAGCTCGGCACCATGATGCAGGCGCGGCCCTCCGGCTTGAGGACGCGCCGCATCTCGGCGAGCGCGCGCTCGGGCGAAAAGAAGTGCTCCAGCGTGCCGATGCAGGTGACGCCGTCGAACCAGCCGTCGCGGAACGGCAGCGTCTCGGCGTTGCTGCAGGCGACCCGGGCGCCCGGCGCGCCCCGGCGCGCCATCGCCAGAGCGGTCTGCGAGAGGTCGACCCCCCAGCTTCGCGCGCCGCTGCGCACGGCCTCGCCGAGGAGGAGCCCCGGGCCGCAGCCGACGTCGAGCAGCCGCTGGCCCGGACGGGCCTGCAGATACTCCAGGAAGATCGCATAGAACTCGGACGGGCGGAGATAGCTCAGCCCCCGCTCCGAGTACGTACGGTTGAACCAGCGCTGGACCGCGGCTTGCGTGGGCATCGCCGGCCCGTCTACGCGCCGACGGCCGCCTCGTAGGTGGCCCAGGCCACCGGGCTTTCCCGGAGGGTCACCCGCAGCACCCCCGAGAACCGGCCGGCGAGCCCCTCGCTGATCTTCCGGTGGAGATACTGGCAGAGGTACTCGGTGGTCGTGTTGACGCCGGCGAATTCGGGCAGGTCGTCGAGGTTCTTGAACTCCATCGGAGCGAGGACGTTCTGCAGCGACTGTTGCGCGGCGCCGAAGTCCACGATCAGGTTGTATTCGTCGAGCGCCTCGGTCAGGTAGGTGACGTCGACCTCGAAGGTGATCACGTGCACGAGCTGCGCCGGCCCGAAGATGTCCCCTTTGAGGGAGTGGGCGCACTTCCAATAGTCGCGGAAGGTCAATGAGAACATCGTGGTCTCCCAAGGATCACATCGTTGGCTGCGAACTATAATGGATCTCGTTCCGGAGGGCCATCCGTGGAAAGCCGCCTCAAGACCCGGCCGGCGCGCGGCCACGCCGACGTCGCCGCCTTTTTCGACTCCTGCGCGCCCGCCTACGCCGATCAGCACGGCGACGCGGACCGCCTCCTGCGCTACCGCCTGTCCCTGGTGCGGGCCGCGGCGCGGCTGCGACCCGAGGACGTGGTGCTGGAGATCGGCTGCGGCACCGGCTTCCACCTGCTGGCGCTGGCGGCGGAGTACGGCCGCGGGCTGGGCGTCGACCTGTCGCCGGCCATGATCGACGTCGCCCGCGGCCGGCTCGGCCCCGGCCAAGGCCACGTCGCCTTCGCGGTGGACGCGGCCGAGCGGCTCGCCACCCTCGCGGACGGGTCCGTGGACGTGGCGCTGGCGATCGGCGCCCTGGAGCACATGCTCGACCAGGAGGCGGTCTGCCGCGGCGTCTTTCGCGTGCTCAAGCCCGGCGGCCGGTTCGTTTGCCTGACGCTCAACGGCGGCGGCCTCTGGTATCGCCGTCTCGCGCCGGCCCTGGGGATCGACACCCGCCAGCTCGCGACCGATCACTATCTCTCGCGGCGCGAGCTCGCCGGGCTGCTGCGCGGCGCCGGCTTCGGCGAGCTCGACCTCGGATACTGGACCTTCATCCAGCGCGGCGACATGCCGCCGGCCCTGGCCGCCTTGATGGCGGGGCTGGACCGCGTCGGAGCGTGGCTGCGCGCGGGCTTCCTGCGCGGCGGCCTGCGGGCGCTGGCGGTCAAACCGGCGAGATGAGAGCGTGCGCATCGGTCTCCTGATCTGGGGCAGCTTGGACCGGCTCACCGGCGGCTTTCTGTTCGATCACCAGCTGGTCGAGCACCTGCGCCGCCAGGGCCACGAGGTGAGCGTCGTCGCGCTGCCCATGCGCTCGTACCGCCGCGGCCTGCTGGACAACCTTTCGCAAGGTTTTTTCGGCCGCCTCGGGGTGGAGACCTTCGACCTGCTCCTCCAGGACGAGCTGGCGCACCCTTCCTGTCTCCGGCTGAACCGCCGGCTGCGGGGGACGCCCATCGTCGCCATCGTCCACCTGCTGCGCGTCAGCCAGCGGTGGCCCGCCTGGCGGCGGCCGCTCTACCGCCGCGTCGAGCGCGCCTATCTGGCGTCGTGCGACGGCTGGGTCCTGGTCAATCCGCGGCTCCGCGAGCGGGTGGCGAGGCTGGCGGGCGAGGAGCGCCCGGCGGTGGTGGCCCGCCCCGCCGGCGATCACGTGGGCGGCGAGATCCGGCCGGAACAGATCCTCGCCCGCGCCCGCGAGCCGGGCCCCCTCCGCATCGTTTTCGTGGGCAATCTGACGCCGTTGAAGAACCTCCATCAGGTGATCGGCGCGCTCGCCCTCCTGAAGGACGGCGGCTGGCGGCTCGACGCGATCGGCAATCTGGAGGCCGATCCCGCCTACACCCGCCGGCTGCGGCGCCAGATCGACCGCGCCGGCCTCGCGGGGCAGGTGACGCTCCTGGGCGAGCGGCCGCGCGACGAGGTGGCGGCCCGCCTGGAGCAGGGCCACGTGCTGGCCATGCCGTCGGCCCCCGAGAGCTATTCGATCGTCTATCTGGAGGCGATGAGCCACGGCCTGCCGGTGATCGCCAGCACCGCCAGCGACTCGGCGGCGATGATCGAGCCCGGCGGCAACGGTTTCCTCGTCGCGCCCGGGGACGTGGACGCCCTCGCCGGCCACCTGCGGCGGCTGCGGGACGACCGCGATCGCTTGGCCGGAATGGGGCTCGCGGCGCGGCGTTTCTACGAGGGCCATCCCACCTGGGAGGAGTCGATGGAGCGGGTCCACCAGTTCCTGCTGCGCCTGCACGCCGCGGCTCAGCCGCGGTAGGAGGGGTGGTCGTGGCCGTCCATGGCCGCGATCCACCCCCCGCCGTCCAGGCGGTGGGCGCAGAGGTGGTGCATCGCCGAGCTGTTCCAGGCGCCGGGCTCCGCCGGCTGGAGCGGTGGGCCGGCGGCCGGCCGCTCGGCGTACTCGTCCGGCGTCAGGCGGGTGATCTCGAAGGCCCGCACCCCACTGCCGTAGCGGGGCGAGCAGACCTGGGCGAAGCGCACCAGCCCGCCGCGCCATTCGACCACCGGCCCCGCCGGCCGCGCGCTGCCGGGATCGTCCCGCACGATCGGGCTTTGCGGGTGCTCTTGCCAGGGGCCGGTGAGGCGGTCCGCCCGGAAGAGCCGCAGCACGGCGTTGGTGAATGGATCGCAGGCGAGCATCCACCAGCGGCCGCCGGAGCGGAAGAGGGTGGCGTCGGCGAAGCGCCCCTCGAGCAGCGTCGCCACCGGCCGCCACCGGGTGGGGAAGGGATCGGCGCGGTAGAGCTGGACGTGGTCGTGCTCGAACCCGTCGGGCACCATGTAGACCTCCCCCCGCCAGCGGAGGACGTGCGGATAGGAGAGGCTGAAGGGCTCGGCGAGCACGATCCCCCGGTAGTCCCAGGCCCGGCCGTCCGTGCTCACCGCGAGCGCGATCTCCCCCTTGTAGGTGCGCTCGTTCATGACCTCGAAAAACAGGCACCAGGCGCCGTCCTGGCGCAAGAGGAACGGATCGGCCACGAAGATGGCGGGGACGTC
>DASXJP010000659.1:0-7887 GCA_036497345.1 Thermoanaerobaculia bacterium | reverse complement strand
AGCCAGGCCAGTCGTTCGAGGTGACGGGTACGAGCAATCACCCGGCCAGTTTACCTTGAAAATCCCCCAACAGTTGGTGGATTTTCAAGGCAAATCTCCGCCTACCGGTTGGGCGCGGCCGCTTCCCGTGCCCTGGCCTGGAGCTCCAGGGCCTGCCGCTGGAGCTGAGCCGCCTCGTCCACCAGCGCCTGGCGTTCCGCGGGATCGCGCGTCAGCTTCGCCTTTTCTTGCAGCAACAAGGCCTTGGAGATCGTCGCGTCCAAGCCTTCCCTGCGGACCTCGAGCGCCATGGTCGCGGCCTGGAGGCCGATCTCGAGGACCGCGGCCCGCCCTTCCGGGCTCAGCACCGTGTCATACGACGCCCGCTGATAGGCGAAGCCGCCGACGAGGGCGAGCATCTCGTAGGGATCGGGACCCCGGTAGCCGCGGGCCACCCCCCAGGCGTCTTCAAACCGGCCCTGCTCCAGCAGGAGATAGCAGCGCGCGGTCGTGATCTCGGGCTCCGCCGGCCGCTCCTTGGCCAGACGATCCAGAAACGCGGCGGCTTCCGTGTAGCGTTTGGCTTGCAGGTCCTCCGCGAGCTCAGGATTCTGGCGGAGGAACTTCTGGAGCTGCGGGCCGGGATGAGGGGAATCATCCACCTGGAAATTCACGGTCAGCACGTAGTAGACCTTGACCGGCTTTCCCGCCTTCATGGCCGGCTTGAGCTTCCAGGTCTGGACGGCGTCCACGGCCGCCTTGTCGAGCCCCATGGGCTGGCCCTTGAGGACCCTCACGTTCTCGACGTCGCCCTGCTCATTGATGATCGCCTCCAGGATCACGGTGCCCGACACCCGGGCCCTGCGGGCGAGCTCGGTATAGACCGGACGCGTCGAGGAGATGATTTCCGGCCGGGAGACGTCGTCGCCGACCCGTTCGGGCGGGCTGGCCTGCGTCACCCCCTGCGCCAGAGCCGCCGTGGCTCCGCTGCCCAGGACGAGGAGAAGCGCTGCGGCAACCAGGTTCCAGTAGGGAGCGCGAAGTCGTGTCATCTGGGGCCTCCTGACGGGCCGGATCGCCGGCCGGTAGTGGACTGGCGACAACGAGCGGGCAGTGGAATTATATCCCGCTCGTCGGGGGGCGCGGTGATAAGCTCTCAGAGCTCCGCTTTTTCTCTGGTTGGGTAACGCGGCTTGTCACAGGGGGGAGACCCGGCACCATGGATCAGTCTGTGCGCAGAGATGGCAAAGGGCTGGTGAAGCTCATCCGGCAGCAGCGGCGGGCTGTGGAGCGTGCTCAGGGCAAAGCGAGGAGGTCCGGCTCAGCCGCCGGCAGGGCCGAGAAATCCCTGATTTTGGGAGCGGCCTTGACACTCGCCGGGCTCGCGCTCGCGGCGCCGGCCGAGGCGGCCACGTTCAACGTCACCAATCTCAACGATTCCGGCGCCGGGAGCCTGCGACAGGCGGTGCTCGACGCCAACGCCGCGGCGGGAGCGGACACCATCACCTTCCAGGCGGGGCTCACCGGTACCATCACGCTGACCTCCGGCCAGATCGACGTCACCGACTCGGTGGACATCCAGGGGCCGGGCGCGGCCGCGCTCTCCGTGAGCGGCAACAACGCCTCGCGGGTTTTCTACCTCTATGCCGAGACGGAGCTGATCGACGTCACCATCTCGGGGCTCACGATCACCGGCGGCTTCGCGGACGACGGCGGCGGAATCATCGACTTCGACGAGAACCTCACCCTCAACGTCGTGGTCCTCACCGGCAATCACGCCACCGGCGCTACCGGCGGCGGGCTCTGGATGAGCGGCTCCAGCTTTTCCGCCACTCTCCGGGGCTCGACGATCTCGGGCAACACATCCTCTTTGATCGCCGGCGGCGTTTACGTCGGGGACACCGGAGGACCGCTGCTGTTCCAGCGCACGACGATCACCGGCAACCTGGCCGGCCAGGCCGGCGGCGTTTACTTCCTCCACCCGGATCACGAGATCACGTTCGAGGACTCGACGATCTCGAACAACACTTCCGGCGGCGTCGGGGGCGGGATCTATCTCGACGACGCCGAAGGCGGCGCTTTCACCCTCAGCCGCACCACGATCTCCGGCAACAGCTCCCCGACCGGTGGCGGCGCCTACTTCAACCAGCTCGGCGTCCCGTTGATCATCGAGGACAGCACGATCTCGGGGAACCACGCCATCCAGAGAAGCGGCGGCGGCCTCTTTCTCGACAACCTGTTCAACGGCTCCGTGATCCGGAGCTCGACGATCGCCAACAATACGGCGGTCGAAGGCGGCGGCGGCATCGAGTTGGAAAACAATGAGCTGACCCTCGTCGACACCCTGGTGGCCGACAACTCCCTCGTGGTCGTTCCCCCGGCCGGCCCCCCGGTCGGCAACGACCTGGGCGGAGTGGGACTGTTCAATGCCCGCTACAGCCTGATCGAGAACCCGGGATCCGCCACGATCAACGACAACGGCGGCAACCTCTTCCACCAGGATCCGCAGCTCGGCCCCCTGCAGAACAATGGCGGCCTCACGGAGACCCAGCGTCCGGCGGGCACCAGCCCGGTGATCAACGCCGGCGATCCGGCGTTCACGCCGCCGCCCGCGAGCGACCAGCGCGGCTTTTTTCTCCGCGTAGCCGCCGGCCGCATCGACATCGGCGCCGTCGAGCTCCAGGACGGCGAGCTCCCTTCAGCCTCCGTTCCAACTCTCGGCGCTCTGGGGAAGGCCCTGCTCGCCAGCCTGCTGGGCGCTGGTGGATGGCTGTTGATGCGGCGCCGGCGTGCATCGCCGGCGGCGAGTCCATAAGTACCTGGCACAGATTCTATTCTGGGCCCCGCCCGCCCGGGCATGAATGCCCGGGCTACGATTCAACCGAAAAGCCGGGTGAACCCGGCTCCTGGAGAAACGGCTCTGACTTCGGAGCCGGCTTCAGCCGGCTTTTCGTTTCCAGCGTAGCCCGGGGACAGCCGAGCGTCTCGCCGTCGCGACTGTGGCCTCCTTCAATTGTGCTACCATGTGCTACATGGACACGGAGACGAAGGTTCAGCGAGTCGGCGTTCGCGAGCTCCGCCAGAACCTCAGCCGTTACCTGCGGCTCGTCGCGGAGGGGGAGCGTTTCGAGGTGACGGAGCACAACCTCCCCGTCGCCGTCTTGGGGCCGCTGCCCGGCCACAGCTCGCCGCTGGCTCGGTTGATCGCCGAAGGCCGCATCGTGCCGGCTCGTCTCGATCTTACCGAGTTGGGTCCGCCGCCGGAGCAGCCCCGCGAAATGACGATCTCGGAAGCGCTCGCGGCGCAGCGCGAGGAACGCTGACCCGATGGGCGGCGAGCTCCTCTATTTGGACTCCTCGGCTCTGGTCAAGCTGGTGCTGCCCGAGGCGGAAAGCGAAGCCTTGCTCGAGAGCCTCTCGGCCTGGCCGGTCCGCGTCACCAGCGAGCTCGCCCGCGTCGAGGTGGTGCGCGCCGCCCGCCGCGCCACGGCACAACCTGGGGCCGAGCAGCGTGCAGAGGAGGTCTTGGCGGGCCTCCATCTGCTCAAGGTGGACGACGACATCTTCAGCGCGGCCGCCCGGCTGGAGCCACGGAGCCTGCGGTCTCTGGACGCCATTCACCTGGCCTCGGCCCTCTCGCTGGGAGCCGATCTGGGGGCGATCGTGATCTATGACTCCAACATGTCTGCGGCTGCGAAAGGTCACGGGCTTCAGGTTCTGGCGCCTGGCTCTAACGGCAAGCCGTCGTTCCCCTCCGCGGGCTGACAGCTCTCGTTGCATGCGGGAAGCAGGTTGCTTGCAAGCTCGATCGAGGGCTGTCAAGTGCATCCAACCGGGAATGGTTGGATTCGCGCCGACCCTGGTAAGCCTGAGCGCCAATGCTGCTGAGCAGGTACCCCCCAGCCGTTTGTGCCCTCTCCCCTCTCGTTCCGCGCTTGCGCCCTTTCGTTCTGCGTCAGCGCCCTCGGGAGAGGTGGTATGGCCCGCGATTTTTTTGCCTGGTACCTGCGCAGGGGGCGATCGGAGACCCACAAAGGCGCTTCCGTCCCCGCGGGGTTGCAACACAAACTGGCGGGGATGCAACGCGCCCTCGCTTGGGCCAACACGATCCCCGAGAGGGGCGGTTGCATTCCCACGGGGATGCGACGCGCCCACAAAAGGGGGCTGAGCGTCCCCGCATGGGGAGATCCTGTCCCCGTCAAGGATGGCTCCATCTCCGCGGGGACGCTACCGGCCCTCCAGGGGATACGACACGCCCTCGCGGGGATGCAACGCGCCCCAAAGAGGGCACGAGCCAAAAATTCGAGGGCGCATGGCAGCCCCGCGTGGGCACGAGCGCGCACCGCGAGGGCGCGACCATGCACCGCGAGGGCCCTTTCCACGGAGTCGTTCGCGCACGCGCGCACTTTGGGGGCGCAGGCGCGCACCTCGTCCGCGGGAACGGGAACCTTGTGGGCGCGTGCACGCACCTTCGCCCCCACCGGACCGGCAAGATCCTCTCGGAGCTGGCGAGGAAGGCTCTCGAGCTACCCCAGAGGGCGCCGTCACCCGCCGCCGCAATGGCGTTCCTCTTCCTTCCGCCACGGGTCAGGGGAACGGCCGGTGACTATGGCGACGGTTAACGCTCTCCGTGACGACGAGTGAGGGCTCGGACTCCAGCCCGTAGGGCGTCAGGAATTAGCCCGGCGGCGTAAGCCCCGGGAAACAGCGCATCCTCCACCGTCCAAAGTCCCGCCAGGGCGGCAGGACCTCACTGGCGAAGCAAATAAATTGTGCAATGGATCTCTGTCCTCTCGGCGAGAAATCCTGCCGTCCCTAACGGGACTCCGGAGGACTGGGGGTGCTCTCGTTCCCGGGGCTTACGCCGCCGGGCTAATTCCTGACGCCCTGCGGGCTTTTGGCCGTCTTCAATTCTCCAGCCGACCTCACCGTCGACTCTGCTAATCTTCCCTTACAGGAGGAAGAAGAATGCGCGCAGTCGTGCTCTATCCAGGCGAAGACGGTTACTGGGTTGCGGAATGCCCCTCACTTCCCGGCTGCGTCAGCCAAGGCAGCACCAAGCCCGAGGCTCTGAGCAACATCAAAGAGGCCATCGAGGGCTGGTGGGAGACGGCGGAAGCTCACGGGCAGCCGATCCCCGAGGAAGGCTTCGACGTACAGGTCGTCTGCGTATGAATAGAGATCTCGTTCGTTATAGTATCAGGTTTAGAAGGGCGGCTTCACCTTCACCCTACCCTTAGCCTTATTTATCGCTTTGGCCATACGCTTTAGCCTTGAGCGACGACCCACCACAACTTCCTCAAGGATGTAATCCAGCAGCTCAAAGGCCTCAAGAGCCTCCTGCCGACTAACAGAAGACTCATGGCTACCAAGGTTGCCCAACCACTTCACTGCCAGCATCGTTTCATCGATTTCAGGATACTTAGCCGCAAATCGCTGGATCCGTTCATGGAGAGGGAGCTGTCGGTAACTCCCATCTTTCTTACGAGCCTTGCGTTGTACCCCCTCCGCATCTAAATACAGCTCCATGCTTGTCCGAAGGCGATTGAGCGCCGCGCCAGGATCAGGCCAGAAGAGAGAAAATGCTGCCTGCAGTTCCTTCTTCGCCTCTTTGGGATAGCGCCGGGGTATTGCGAAAATCTGAGGGGCAGGCTCAATATAATGTGGCTCCAAGCTCTGGAAGATCTCAAGCTCAGAGGGGTCCCAGCCTCCTTCATGGTGACTGGTGACTCCAGCCACCGAATAAATCTCACCACAGTTTTGACAACGGAGTAGGCACACGAACTGCTCTGTTTTAAAGGAGGGCTCCCAGTCAGTGTGATCTACGAGCTCTTGAGATTCCCGAGTCTCCGCTATCTGCAAGCTACCGGGTACGATCCCGAGCGAGTTTCGGCCGCAATGGGAGCACGGCCACGGAGGAAACCGCTCCGGACTGTAAGACCCAATCCATAAATTTTCATCGACTGCCAATCCCTTGCCCCTCTCTTCCCTTGCTACTTCGAAAACTAACCAAGCTTCATGCTCTTCTAGCCCCTACCCTCCCAACAGCTCCCCCACCCGCCCCACCGCCTCCCCCGGGGCCACCATCTGCTTCTCGCGGTCCCGCCGCAGCGACACCTCGACCTTGCCGTCCGCCAACGACTTGGCTCCCACGGTCACCCGGACGGGGATCCCGATCAGGTCGGCGTCCTTGAACTTGACGCCGGGGCGCTCGTCGCGGTCGTCGAAGAGGACGTCGATCCCCTTCTCCTGGAGCTGGTCGTAGATCTCCTCGGCGGTGCGCTTGACCGCCTCGTCCTCGGGGTTGACGGCGATCAGCAGCACCTCGAACGGCGCCAGGGGGCGGGGCCAGATGATGCCGTCTTTATCGTGGTTCTGCTCGATGGCGGCGGCCACGGTGCGGCCGATGCCGACGCCGTAGCAGCCCATGATCATCGGCTTGTCCTCGCCCCCCTCGTCGGTGAAGACACAGCCGAGCTTCTCCGAGTACTTGGTGCCGAGCTTGAAGATGTGCCCCACCTCGATGCCCCGGAACTGCTCCAGCGTCCCCTCGCAGCGCGGGCAGGGGTCCCCGCCAGCCACCAGCAGCAGGTCGGCCCAGTCGGAGAGGTCGACGTCCCGCCCCCAGTTGACGTTGGTGAGGTGGGCGTCCCCCTTGTTGGCGCCGGTCACGAAGTTGGTCATGGTGCGGACGCCGACGTCCCCCACGATGGGGACGTCCTTGAGGCCCACCGGACCCGCGAAGCCGACCGGCGCGCCGGTCACCGCGCGCACCCGCTCCTCGCTGGCCAGCGTCAGGTGCTGGACGTCGAAGTGGTTGGCGAGCTTGATCTCGTTGACCTCGCGGTCGCCGCGGACGAGGGCCACGATGGGCCCCTTCTCGGTGTCGTAGATCAGGGTCTTGACCAGCCGCTTGGGCGCGACCTTGAGGAAGCGGGCCACGTCCTCGACCGCCTGCTTGCCGGGGGTGGCGACCTCCCGCATCTCCTGGGGCGGATGGGCCTCGCCGGTCTCCTCGGCGCGCCGCATCTCGGCCCGCTCGACGTTGGCGGCGTAGCCGCATTTGGGGCAGCGGACGACCGCGCTCTCGCCCGTCTCGGCCACCACCATGAACTCCTGGGAGGCCGAGCCGCCGATGGCGCCGCTGTCCGCCTCGACCATGATGTAGTCGAGCCCGCAGGCCTCGAAGATCCGGCAGTAGGCGGCGCGCATAGCCTCGTACGACGCGTCGAGGCCCTCGGCGGTGGCGTCGAAGGAGTAGGCGTCCTTCATGATGAACTCGCGGCCGCGCATGAGGCCGAAGCGGGGGCGGATCTCGTCCCGGAACTTGGTCTGGATCTGGTAGAGGTTGAACGGCAGCTGGCGGTAGCTCTTGACGTCCCGCCGCACCGCGTCGGTGACGACCTCCTCGTGGGTGGGGCCGAAGACGAAGTCCCGCTCGTGGCGGTCCTTGATGCGCAGCAGCTCCTTGCCGTACCGCTCCCAGCGGCCGGACTCCACCCACAGCTCAGCCGGCTGGATGTCCGGCATGGACAGCTCGATAGCGCCGGCCGCGTTCATCTCCCGGCGGACGATCGCCATGAATTTCTGCAGGCTCCGCCAGCCGAACGGCATGTAGGTGTAGATGCCGGCGGCGAGCTTCTTGACCATGCCGGTGCGCACCATGAGCTGATGGCTGATCACCTCGGCGTCGTTGGGCACCTCGCGGGTGGTATACAGGTAATAGCGGCTCCAGCGCATTGGGATCTCCAGTCTAGGGGCTCCAGTCCGAGCCCTGAAGGGGCGACATTGTACATGGTCCGGCGTCGCGGCCGAGCGACCAAGAGAGCAAGACTTCGATAGCGCTCCAGAAATACCGCGTGCTAAGACGTATTGCCAGAAAGGAGTCGATCATGAGAACAAAGCTCG
>DASXJP010000658.1:0-14278 GCA_036497345.1 Thermoanaerobaculia bacterium | reverse complement strand
TCCCAAAGCCTCCCAAGTGGCTCTCTCGAGAAGGCTCACCTGGACCGAAGGGCTGTTGCTGAAAGAACTGGCCAACTCTCGAAATTCAGACTCCCCGTCGACCGGCGGTAGATCCTTCGGGCTTGCAACGGCGACGAGAATCTTGAACGGATACTTGATCCGGGCCGGTGAGGGCGGGCCAGGAAGATCGAGGCAGCGGGCGAGCGAGGTCCTGGGATCGAGGAGCAGATATTGATGCTTGTCGCGGATGAGCTCCCAGGGAAGCTGCCCGAGCCAGGAGACGTCCGGGTCGTCGAGATTGAGGTGGAGACTGAGCCGAAGGCCTTCCTGGCCGTTGGACTGGATGGCTCCGAGGCTCATGAGGTGCAGGTTTTTCACCTCGCCGATGAAGAGACCTTTGCCGAGACCCTCACCAATATCCTCGGGCAGATACCTGGCGCCTGATCCTCTCGCTGCTTTCACGTCCCGCTGCCGGCCACTCTCTGGCACGATTGCTCTGAGCTCTCGGCGAAGCGGCTCCAACCCTGCACGTGGGACGGGAGGTATGAAGGGCGCTTGACCCTGGCCTGCCGGCGACTTCTGGACAAAGCTCATATAGCCCGCGCCGACTGACGCCAGCTTGATGTAGAAGTCCTGGAGCCTGTGGGGAGTCCCCATATGGATAGGAGACACGCTCGCGGATGAAAAGTTGAGTAGGCGCGGGGGAGAGGTAGGGCGGCTTGGAGGGCCCGATGTCAGCCAGCTCAGCTAGAAGCCCAGACTCAGATTCAACTCTATGAGATTCATTTTCTTGTCCAGGCGCAGGAATCGCTCGCGATAGTAACGGCAACTGACGAGCAATGTCGTCGCGCCGAAGCGTGCGTTGGTCGGGGTCGAGTCATCGAACGACATCACGAAGAGCTTCGTATCGATGCCAATGCCGACACGATCGTTCTCAAAAGCCGACAGGCCTTCGAGCGCTTGGTCGCGTTTTACTGGGATTACGAGGTGAACGAACGCTGGATGCAAGCCGAGAAAGCTCCTTGGGATACCCGGATGCGCTTCCTCGTCGAGGAGACGAAGAACAAGAGTGCCATCCAATCTGAGCTGTGCGCTCTTCTGAGATCTGTCGCCACTCACTTGTTGCTTGAAGATTGTCGGCTGCAGGGTGACGTCGATGGGGCCGAGGCCGTTGAGCGAGATGCCGACGAAGGCGTCGTCCCTTCGTACGATGACATCCCCGAAGCGCTCCTGGTCGTCGGCGAGCCCGCCGAAGAGGTCCAAACCGCGAGTAGCGAATCGATTACCGAAAGGGTTGCGAAACCAGAGGAGCGGGCGAAGGATTTGATGGTCGAGGCGAGCAGAGAAGATGTTGCGCCAACGGCGGGGCGGGTTTGCGATCTGGGGCTTGATGTCCTGGCCGACGTAGGTGAGCTCGAAATCGTTCTTGTTTGAGCCGGAGAAGTGAGAAAAACCAAACGTGGTCTCCCCTTCAAAGATCCTCTCCTCGGCTTGGGGCTGCGCTTCGATCAGACCTTGACGGTTGGCCAGCCGGAAGGCCTGCCTGAAATAGCCATCAAAGTCAGGAGCCTCATTAAAGACAAAAGCGAAATTGGTCCCCAGCTTGTCCACTCGTACGCGATTGAATACGTCGGGTTGCCGGAAATCGGTGACTTGTGCGTTCTGGATGGACCTTCCTTCATAGAAGAGGTCGATCGCTGCGCTCTCGACACGATAGCGCAATCGCTCACGAAGCACGTTCGATTCTTTACGGCGGATCAGACCGCGCAGCTCCTCTCGGGTCAGGGGGCGATTCAAGCGGAGCGCGCTCTCGGAGAACAGAGCCTCGGCTGTCAGGTCGCGGACATCATGGATTTCGTCGAGATCAGCCGTGGACTTGGCCGTGCGGGCGGTCGAGGAAAAGAAGAGAAAGGGCGCTTGCGGTCCGGTGTCGTTTCGCCAGGCGAGGGGAATTCCATCCTCCTGATAAAGGACCACCAGGCCTCGGAGGACGTGTTCCCGCACTGCTGCCGACCAGGGGAGAGGAGAGCGCTGCCGGCCGAGCTTCTCCAGAGCCGCAAAGTAGTGTTCCTGGGCTTCCTTGAACAGTGGTCTTTTCGGCCCTCGGAAGTTGCGTAGGTAGTCTGCGTAGAAGAGCTCGTAGGCGGCGTCCTCGTTCGCATGGGAAATCGCCAGCTCAAAATAGTGCTCTGCCTTATAGTCGCCTACCTGCTCCAGCAGCTCGGCGATGAGGAGAAAACCGTTCGCGTCCGCGGTTCCTTCAGCTAGAGCCTGCTTGTAGATGAATGCGTTGAGCTCCGAGTCGTTCATGTCCTTGCGAAGCCGCAACGCCTCGTCGACGATCGCAAATGGATCGCTCGCCGCGGCAAGCGACGGGGTCAACGCGCCAATGAGACCCGCGAGAGCCCAGATCAACCGGCGATGAAGCACGTTCATAGCGGCCTCCGTGGAGTAGGCGTCTACGAGAGGTCGTGCAGGTCCGGCCTCTCTCAAGAAAGACACGGTCCTGGGGGGAATGTTGAGATTTGTATCTTGTCGCGTGGGCGGAAGGGGCGCCCTATAGCCTAGGTGAGCCGGCTTACCACCGAGAACACCTCCCCAAACACCGGGTGCATATCCGCCGCGACCCCGAGCTCCAGGCGGTCCGCGGCTGCCGCGAGAGCGCCTTCACCGTCCACCGCCGGCAACGGCCACCGCAAAATCAGCCGATTCAATCCCCGGCGCAGATTTTTACGATCGATCCGGAACGCTGTCTTCGTCCAACGCTCCGTGGCCTCCAAGGCCCCCAGATCGCGATCGTCGACCGCAATCCCGATCGATCCGGCGACCGGCAGCCGTAGCGTGGCTTCGATCTCCGCGTCTCTGTCCCCCTCGCAGATCAGGCAGAACGACGTCTCCGGCCAAGGGCTGCGGAGGGTGGCGCGGCGGGTGAGATCGGCGAAGTCCATCACCTCGGGATAAAACCTTTCCAGAGGCTCCCAGAGATAGATCGGAGCGAGCAGCTCCGTGCCCTCCTCGCGGATCGCGAGGTGCTCCAGGAGGAGGCGGTCGATCTGCTCTCCAACGGGCCGGCCGCGGCGCTCCAGGACGGCACGGATGGCCTCGATGAGGTCGGCGTCGAGGTGGTCCCAGCGCCAGCCGTGCTGGAGAGTGAGGCGATAGGGGGAGGCGAGGTTACACTGCTGGGCCGCGGTGAGCACGGCGGGGATGGGGGCGCAGCGGGCGGCGATCAGATCGAGCATCGTTTCCGCGATCCCCGGCGAGGCGTCGAGCGCCGCCTCGCACCAGTGCTCCAGGATCGGGCGCTTGGAGCCGGTGGGCAGCAGGCGGTGGGCGGTGTGGATGGCGGCGCCGAAGCGGGCGGTCGCCTCAGCCTCGGGCGAGATCGCTGGCGGGGAGAGGCGAGGAAGGAGGCGTTGCCAGCCCTGATTTTCTTCGATCATTCCCGAGAGGTTGAGCACCTCGGCGGCCACCGCGGCCATGGCGACGTGGATGCCCTCCAGGGTGAGATGGCAGTAGTCGAGAAAGAGGCGGCGGTCGGGCAGATTCGAGCCGGTATGGACGGCGAAGATCTCTCGTAAATCTACGGAAATGAATCCGTGACGGCGGGATGCGTTCTGTAGGAGCTCCCGGGCCTGCGTGGTGATCTGCGGCGCGCTCAGAAAGGCGAGGGTGGCGTAGGGGGCGGCGTCGATCTCGGCGAGGCAGGCTCGGCGGGCCGCTTCGCGATCTCCCAACCCCAGATGGGCGCGGGCGAGCAGGCGCCAGGCCGAGGAGCTGGCGCCGAGATCCACGAGCTCCTGAGCGATTTCGAGCGCGGCGCGAAAATCTCCCCGATTGAGCTTTTCGATCGATTCGGCGTAGAGGGTATGCCAGCGGGCCGTGCGATCCCCCGGCAGCCAGACCGGCGGCTGGCGCGTCTCCCAATCGATCAGATTGATCTCGGGGATGACCACGACGACCGGAATGCGCACCGCCCAGGCGATCTCGGAGATGGCGCCGAGCGCCGCGTCCGCGATCTCCCGCAGCCGTTCCTCCGCCTGCCGTATCGGTCCCTCGATTCCTTGCTCTCGCAGCGCCTGACCGTAGCGCTGGCGCGCCAGCACGGACGGCGCGTAGGGGGAGACCTCCGGCGTCTCCAGCAGGTTCCAGTTGTTGCCGGCGAAGAGGACCAGGACGTCCGGATTGATCTGCAGCGAGGTCCGCACCGTTTCGGCGAGACCGCCGAGGGTCTCGTTGGTGCGGGCCAGATCGATCACCTCGAAATTGCTTTCGCCGCCGATTTCCCGGAGATGCCGTTCCAGCACCTGGGCCGGCGTGACGTGCGGGGCATAGAGGTAGCCCGCCGCGACCGACTCGCCGAAGAGGACGACCCGCAACGGAAGCTCCGACTTCTTGCGCCGGAGGACCTTGGTGGCCGCGAAGTGGTCCCCCAGCGGCTGGGGGTCGGGGCGGACCCAGACCGTCTCGCCGCCGGTCTCGAAATCAACCTCGCGCGGCTGCCAGATGCTGATCGGCTCGGGCGGGCGCGGCAGGGGGCGCGGCCCCGGAGCGGGCGCGCTGCCGAGCAGGCCGGCGGCCTGGAGGAGGCGGGCGGTGCGCAGCCCCTCGGGGGTGGCCAGGAGCCGGGCCAGGTCGTCGAAGAGGGATCTCATACGAAGGTGTACAGGTCCTCGCTGATGGCGCTTTTTCCCCGCGCGAAGCCGCTGCGCGCGCGCTCGCGCCAGGCGGGGAGGAGGTCGGGCCAATTTTCGGGCAGCATGGCGCGATCGAGCAGGAAATCCTCCAGCACCACGGCGTCGATTCCGGAGACCCCCATGCAGGAGAGGGCGTCGGCGGGGGAGGCGACGATGGGCTCGCCGCGCACGTTGAAGGAGGTGTTCACCAGCAGCGGGCAGCCGGTGCGCCGGCGGAAGGCCTCCAGCAGGGCGGCGTAGCGGGGAGAGGTTTGGGGATCGACCGTCTGCGGGCGGGCCGAGCCGTCGACGTGGGTGACGGCGGGCAGGTCGAGCGGCGAGATCACCCGGCAGGTCTCCAGCATGTAGGGGGACGGGTGATCGAGATCGAAATGCGCGGCGGCGTGAGCGGAGAGGACGCTGGGGGCGAAGGGGCGGAACGCCTCGCGCTTCTTGACCAGCCGGTTCAGCCGGTCGCGCATCCCTGGGTCGCGCGGATCGGCCAGCAGGCTCCGGCCGCCGAGCGCCCGGGGGCCGAGCTCCAGCGGGCCGTGAAACCAGCCCACCACCTGGCCGCGCTCCAGGCGGTCCACGACCGCCGCCAGCAGGTCCGCCTCCCGGCCGCGGAAGTCGTGGGCGGCGATCCCCGTGGCGGCGAGGAGGCCGGCGATCTCGTCCGCGCTCCAGCGGGGCCCGAGATAGACGTGGCGCAGCGGCGCGGGGCGCTTCCCCGTGAGCTCGGCGTACGCCAGGGCGGCGGCGCCGAGGCACCCTCCGGAATCCCCGGCGGCGGGCTGCACGAACAGGCGCTCGAACGGGCCTTCGCGCAGGATGCGGCCGTTGGCCACCACGTTGAGGGCCACGCCGCCGGCCATGCAGAGGTCGGAGAGCCCGGTCCGTCCGTGCAGCCAGCGGACCTTGGCGAGCAGGATCTCCTCCAGCACGGTCTGGAGGCTCCGCGCCACGTCCTGATGGAAACGGGTGATCTCCGCCTCGGGCCGCCGCGGCGGCTCGCCGAGGAGCCGCGGCAGGGCGTCCGAGTACATCCGCCGGCCGCGGACGAAATCGAAATAGTCGAGGTCCAGCCGGTACTGCCCCTCCGGTCCCGGGGAGACGAGCCGGCGCATCTGATCGATATAGCGCGGCTCGCCGTAGGGGGCGAGACCCATCACCTTGTATTCGCCGTCGTTGACCTCGAAGCCGAGATAGGAGGTGAGCGTGGCGTAGAGCAGGCCCAGGGAGTGGGGGAAGCCCACCTCCTCGAACAGCTCGACCTCCGCGTCCCGCCCCCGGCCGTAGCTGGTGGTGGCCCACTCGCCCACGCCGTCCACGGTGAGCAGGGCGGCCTCCGGAAAATCCGCGAGCAGGAAGGCGCTGGCCGCGTGCGAGCGGTGGTGATCGAAGAAGAGGATCGGCCCCTCCCAGCCGAGCCCCTCGCGGATCGCCCGCTCGGGAGCCCCCGCATCGAGCCAGGGGAGGTCCGGAGACGCGCCCTCCGGGATGCCCGCCCAGAGCTGGCGGGAGAGCTTCTTGACCGGCGACTCGTAGTAGGCGACGGCGTCGAGGTCGGTGACGCCGAGGCCGCCCGCCCGCAGGCAGAAGCGGAAGGCGGAGACCGGCAGCCGGGGGTCGTGCTTCACCCGCGAGAGCCGCTCCTCCTCCACCGCCGCCACCAGCCGGCCGTCCTGGAGCAGGCAGCAGGCGGATTCGTGGAAAAAGGCGGAGAGGCCGACGATGTTCATGGCTGGTCCGTAAAGAGTATGGCAGCCGGCTGTAACGAAACCGGCGGCTCGTTCGCCTAATGCCGGTAGATCTCACTCCAGGGCTGGATGGCCCTTGACGGGGGAGCCGGCGCGCGCAACAATGAAAGATTAGCTAAATACAGGAAATCAGGACCGCTCGCGTGAGTGAGTCGTGACCTCCGCGGCGCGGAACCAAGGAAAGGGAGGAGCTCATGCCAGTCCAGCCGACCTATCCGGGTGTCTACATCGAGGAGATTCCCAGCGGCATACGAACGATCACCGGCGTCGCGACCTCGATCACGGCTTTCGTGGGGCGTGCCAAGCAGGGGCCCGTCAACGATCCGGTGACCATCAACAGCTTCGGCGACTTCCAGCGGACCTTCGGCGGGTTGTGGGCGGACAGCTCGCTCGGCTACGCGGTCCGCGACTTCTACCTCAACGGCGGCAGCCAGGCGATCATCGTGCGGCTGTATCACGCCCCCGCCGGTCCGCCGCCGCCGGTGACCAATGCCAGCCTCACGGTGGACACGCTGCAGTTGGAGGCGGCGAGCCCGGGGAGCTGGGGGAACCAGCTCCAGGCCATGGTGGACCACGACGTGGCCAACGCCGATCCCAACCTGTTCAATCTCAGCGTCCGCGTCGGCAACACGGGGACTCCCGAGGTGTTCCGCAACGTCTCGGTGGACGCCGCCAGCCCGCGCCGGGTGGACAAGGTGCTGGCGGCCGGCTCGAGCCTGGTGCGGGCCGTCCTCCCCCTGCCGGGCGCCATCCCGGCGGTGACCTCCTGGACCACGGTCACGGCCGCCCACCAGGCCACGGACGGCGGCCCGCTGGTCAGCGGCGACATCCTGAGCTCGACGCCGAAGCAGGGGCTCTTCGCGCTGGACAAGGCCGACCTCTTCAACCTCCTCTGTATCCCTCCGTACCTGGCCACTGGCGACGTCGACACCTCCGTGGTCACCCAGGCGGCGGTCTACTGCGAGCAGCGCCGGGCCATGCTGCTGGTCGATCCGCCGAGCGGCTGGACGACCAAGGACACGGCCAAGGCCGGCATTGGGGCGGGCGTGGGCACCACCAGCAAGAACGCGGCCCTGTTCTTCCCCCGGCTGCGGGAATTCGATCCGCAGCGGGACAACCAGCTGGAGGACTTCGCGCCGTGCGGCGCGGTGGCGGGGGTGTTCGCCCGCACCGACTCCCAGCGCGGGGTCTGGAAGGCCCCGGCCGGCCTGGACGCCACGCTGGTGGGGGTGCAGGCGCTGAGCGTGCCGCTGACCGACGCGGAGAACGGCGAGCTCAACCCGCTCGGCGTCAACTGCCTGCGGGTCCGTCCGGCGGCCGGCCCGGTGGTCTGGGGGGCCCGCACCCTCCAGGGGGACGACCGCCTGGCCTCGGAGTGGAAGTACATCCCCGTCCGCCGGCTCGCCCTGTACATCGAGGAGAGCCTCTACCGCGGCACCCAGTGGGTGGTCTTCGAGCCCAACGACGAGCCGCTGTGGTCGCAGATCCGCCTCAACGTCGGCGCCTTCATGCACACCCTCTTCCGCCAGGGCGCCTTCCAGGGGAGCACGCCGCGCGACGCCTACCTGGTCAAGTGCGACCGGGAGACCACCACCCAGGACGACATCAACCGCGGCGTCGTCAACATCCTGGTGGGCTTCGCGCCGCTCAAGCCCGCCGAGTTCGTGATCATCCAGATCCAACAGCTCGCCGGCCAGGTCCAGGCCTAGGGAGGAGATATGGCCAAATTCAGCGTCAACGCGCAGCGTTTCGATCCCTACAAGAACTTCAAGTTCCGCGTGAAGTGGGACGGCCGGTACGTCGCGGGCATCAGCAAGGTCGGCGCCCTCAAGCGCACCATCACGCCGGTGGAGCACCGCGAGGGGGGGGACCCCAGCACCGTCCGCAAGTCGCCGGGGCAGGCCAAGTACGAGGCGATCACCCTGGAGCGCGGGGTGACCCACGACAAGGACTTCGAGCAGTGGGCCAACAAGGTGTGGAATTTCGGCGCCGGCCTGGGGGCTGAGGTCTCCCTCAAGGACTTCCGCAAGGACCTCATCATCGAGGTCTACAACGAGGCCGGCCAGCTCGCCCTGGCCTACAAGGTCTACCGCTGCTGGGTGTCGGAGTTCCAGGCCCTGCCGGATCTCGACGCCAGCGCCAACGCGGTGGCCATCCAGACGATCAAGCTGGAGAACGAGGGCTGGGAGCGGGACGTCGAGGTCGGCGAGCCCACCGAGCCCAGCTTCACGGTGCCGCAATAAACCATGCGCGCCCTGACCCCCTCGGCGCTGCTGGACGCCTGGGAGCAGGCCCAGGGGCACGGCCCCACGGTCCGCGCCCTGGCGCTCCTGGCGGCCGCCGGCCCGCCGGCGGCCTGGGAGGAGCTGAGCGCGCTCCCCCTGGGCGAGCGGGACCGGCGTCTGCTGGAGCTGCGCGAGGGGATGCTCGGCTCCCGCCTGGAGGCCGTCGCCCGCTGCTCCGGCTGCGGCGAGCCCCTGGACGTCGAGCTCGACACCCGGGAGCTGCGGGCCGGCGCCGGGACCGGCGCGGTGGAGGGGGAGCTCTCCCAGGAGGGGCTGGAGCTCCGCTTCCGGCTCCTCAACAGCCTCGACCTGCTGGCCGCCGAGCGCTGCGGCGGTATCGAGGAGGCGCGCCGCCGGCTCGCCGAGCGCTGTCTGCTCGCGGCGCGGCGCGAGGGCGCGCCGGTCGCCGCCGCCGATCTCGCGGAGGAGGACGTGGCGGCGCTCGCGGAGGCGCTGGCCGCGGCGGACCCCGGGGCCGAGCTGCTCCTGGAGCTGCGCTGCCCGGCCTGCGGCAGCGACTGGTGGGAGATCCTCGACGTGGCCTCGTTCGTCTGGGTCGAGATGGAGGTCCAGGTCCGGCAACTGTTGCGGGAGGTCCACGCCCTGGCCCGGGCCTATGGCTGGCGGGAGGCGGACGTGCTCGCCTTGAGCCCCCGCCGCCGGCGGCTCTACCTGGAGATGGTGGGCGCATGAGCGACTTCCTCGGCCGCCTCGCCGCCCGTGCCCTGGGCCAGGTGCCGCCCGTCCGGCCGCGGATGCCCTCGCGGTTCGAGCCGGTCGCGGGGCTGGCGGCGGAGACGGTGGCGGGGGAGGCCGCGCCGCCGCCCGCCTCTCCGCCCCGGCTCTCCCGGCCCTCGCCTCGTCCCGGCGAGGAGCGGAGGGAGGAGCGGGAGGCTCTGGATGCCAGGATCGGTGAGCCTGCCGTGCCCGCGTCCGAGGCGCGGAGGGCTCCGGATCTCGCGAGCCCGGGCGTGGCGCCCCTGCGGGGCGAGCCCTCACTCCCCAACCCCTCTCTCCCGGCCTCCCCCCCGCCTGACGGGAGAGAGGGGCTCAAGACGGCTTCGGAATCAGTTGTCGTAGGGGCGGGGCTCGTCCCCACCCTCGACCCTGCCGGACGGGGACAAGCCCCGCCCCTACAACAGCCTCCAGCGGAGGTCTCCCTCTTCTCCCGTCAGGCGGGGGGGAGGCTGGGAGAAGAGGGCAGGGGTGATGAGGGCCAACCGGCCGGGAGCGCGGACGCCGCCTTTTTCGCGATCCCGGCTCCGCCGGCGCCCACCCACCTGGGGTTGAAACCCCAGGCTATTCAACAACCGCCCCTCCGGGGCGGGACCACCCTTCCCCCGGAGCCCGCCGACCAGGGTCACAGCGAGGCCGCCCTCCCGGCCCACCGTCCCCTGATCCCCCGCGCCGCCCTGCGCCAGCCGCCCCCGGCCGCCCCCGCGCCTTTGGCTTCGCGCGCGGAGGCGGGCCCTGCCGCGGCTTCCGCCCCGGAGCCCACTATCCGCGTGACCATCGGGCGCATCGAGGTACGGGCCGCGGCGCCCGCGCCTCCGCAGGCGCCGGCTCCGCGGCCGGCGGCGCCGCGCCTCACCCTGGAGGAGTACCTCCGCCGCCGCGGCGAGGAGCGGATGTGAGCAACCATCTCGCCTTCGCCAACGTCACGGCGGCCCTGCGGGACCTGCTGGACGCCGCCGCCAAGAAGGCGGTCTCCGGGGCCGAGGCGACCGCCGAGCGGCCGGACACCCTCAAGGACGACAGCCCGCGGGTCAACGTCTTCCTCTACCAGGTGACGCCCAACGCCGCCTGGCGCAACGACGATCTCCCCACCCGCCGCCCGGACGGCACGGTGGCGCGGCGCCCGCAGGCGGCGTTCGACCTGCACTACGTCCTGAGCTTCTACGGCAGCGACAAGCAGCACGAGCCGCAGCGCATCCTCGGCAGCGTGGTGAGCGTGCTCCACACCCAGCCGGTGCTCTCCCCGGAGATCCTCCAGGGCGCGGCCAAGGACACTCTGGCCGCCTCGGACCTCGCCCGCCAGGTGGAGCCGGTGCGGCTCACCCCGACCGGCTTCAACCTGGAGGAGCTGTCCAAGCTCTGGTCGGTCTTCTTCCAGGTCCCCTACAAGCTCTCCGTGGCCTACCAGGCGTCGGTCGCGCTGATCGAGCCCGAGATCACGACCCAGCCGGCGCTGCCGGTGCGGGAGCGCAACCTCTACGTCTTCCCGTTCCAGCAGCCGGAGATCGACGAGGTGGTGTCCGCCGCCGGGCCCGGCCTGGCCGTCCTGCCGGGAGACACGGTCGTCCTGCGGGGCCGCAACCTGCAAGGGGAGGTGACGCGGGTGCGGATCGGCGACCTGGAGGTGGAGCCCGCGCCGGACGACGTGTCCAGCCAGGAGGTCCGCGTCGCTCTCACCGTCCCCCCCTTCCCGGCCGACGCGCTGCGGGCCGGGGTGGTGGGGGCGCAGGTCGTCCATCCGCGGATGATGGGGACGCCGGCCACCCTCCACGCCGGCACCGCATCCAACGCCGCGCCGTTCCTCCTGCGGCCGCGGATCAGGAAGGTGGGACCAGACCCCGACGTGACGATCTCGGCGCCCGTGGACGGCGTGCGCGCCGTGACCGTGGGCATCGAGCCGCGGGTGGGCAAGGAGCAGCGGGTCGTCCTCCTCCTCAACGAGCCCGTGCCGGCCAACCCAAAAGCCTTCTCGGCGCTGGCCGACAAGCGGGCGAACGACACCGACCCGGTCGTCTTCCAGGTGCGCGGCCTCACCACCGGCACGGCCCTCCTGGTGCGCGTGCAGGTGGACGGCGCCGAGAGCCCGCTGGACGTCGTGGCCGGAGCCTACGCCGGCCCGCAGGTGACGGTGCCATGAGCGAAGAAACGAGCTGGCGGGAGGCCAACCAGCGCCATCTCCTGGCGGCGCTGGCCGTGGTGCGCGCCGCGCTCGACCGGCACGCCGGCGTCCCCGCGGACGGCCCCGACCCGGCGCGGGCGCTGGCGGAGGCCGCCGCGGCCATGCCGGCGCCGCCGGCCCTGGAGGTGATCCGCGAGCGCTTCGGCCTCTCGGCCTTCGAGCGCGACCTCCTCCTGCTCTGCGCGGGCGTCGAGCTCGACTCGGGCTTCGCCGTCCGCTGCGCCGCGGCCCAGGGCGAAGCGGGCCGGCGCCAGCCGACCTTCAGCCTCGCCCTGGCCGCTCTCCCCGAGCCCCACTGGAGCGCGCTGACCCCCTCGGCGCCGCTCCGCTTCTGGCGCCTGATCGAGGTGGGGAGCGGCGAGGGGCTCACCACCGCGCCCCTGCGCGTCGACGAGCGGGTGCTCCACTTCCTGACCGGCGTCGAGACGGTTGACGACCGGCTGTCCGGCCTGATCAAGCCGGTGACCGGCGGGGCCGAGCTCGTGCCGTCCCAGCGCGACCTCGGCCACCGGATCGCGGCGGCGTGGTCCGAGGCCGCCGGCCGCAACGCGCTCCCCGCCGTCCAGCTCTGCGGCGGCGACTGGGCGGGGTCGCGGGCCGTCGCGCTCGCCGTGTGCGCCCATCTGGGGCTCGACCTCCACGTCCTCTCCGCGGCCGCCGTGCCCACGACGCCGGCGGAGCTCGAAGGGCTGATCCGGCTCTGGGAGCGGGAGGCGGCCCTCTCGGGAAGCGCCCTCCTCCTCGACGCCGCCGAGCTCGACCCTGGCGACGCGGCGCGGGAGAGCGCCGTGGCCCGGCTGATGGACGAGCCGCGGGGGCCGCTCCTGGTGGCGCTCCGCGAACGGCGGCCGGCGCGCCAGCGGCCGGTCCTGGCCTTCGACCTCCAGGTGCCCTCCACCGCCGAGCAGCGCGCCCTCTGGCTGGCCGCCCTGGGGCCCGCCGCCGCGGACGTCAACGGCCACCTCGACGCCGTCGTCTCCCAGTTCAGCCTGGGCGCCGCCGCCATCCGCTCCGCCGCCGCCCAGGCGGCCGGCCGGGGGGCGGACGCCGGCCCCGCCCTCTGGGACGCCTGCCGCGCGCAGAGCCGGCCGCGCCTGGAGAGCCTGGCCCAGCGCATCGAGCCCGCCGCGGGCTGGGACGACCTGGTCCTCCCCGCGGCCCAGATCCAGACCCTGCGCGAGATGGCCGTCCACGTCCGCCGGCGGCGCGTGGTCCACGAGGACTGGGGGTTCGCCGGCCGCGGCAACCGGGGGTTGGGGATCAGCTCCCTGTTCACGGGCCCCAGCGGCACCGGCAAGACCATGGCCGCCGAGGTGCTCGCCGGCGAGCTGCGGCTCGACCTCTACCGCATCGACCTCTCGTCGGTGGTGAGCAAATACATCGGCGAGACCGAGAAAAATCTCCGCAAGGTTTTCGACGCCGCCGAGGAGGGGGGAGCCATCCTGCTCTTCGACGAGGCCGACGCCCTGTTCGGCAAGCGCAGCGAGGTCAAGGACAGCCACGACCGCTACGCCAACATCGAGGTGAGCTATCTGCTCCAGCGGATGGAGGTCTACCGGGGGCTGGCGATCCTGACCTCGAACTTCAAGGACGCGCTCGACACGGCCTTCCTGCGCCGGCTGCGCTTCATCGTCCAGCTCCCCTTCCCGGACGCCGACCAGCGGGCCGAGATCTGGCGCCGCATCTTCCCGTCGCGGACCCCCACCGAGGGGCTGGACGAGGGCAAGCTCGCCCGCCTCTCGGTGACCGGCGGGAACATCCGCAACATCGCCCTCGCCGCGGCCTTCCTGGCGGCGGACGAGGGGGCGCCCGTGCGCATGGCCCATCTGCTGCGCGCCGCCCGCGGCGAGCTCGCCAAGCTGGAGCGTCCGCTCTCCGAGGCCGAGGTACGGGGGTGGGTGGAATGAAGATCGACCTCCACATCGAGGAGCTGATCCTCGAAGGCTTCCGCCCGGCCGACCGCCACCGCATCGGCGCCGCCGTGGAGCGCGAGCTGGCGCGCCTGCTGGCCGAGCGGGGCCTGCCGCCGGGGCTGGCGCAAGGCGCGGACCTGCCGCGCCTCGACGGCGGCAGCTTCGAGGCCAGGCCGGGAGCGCGGCCGGAAGTGATAGGGCGGCAGGTGGCGGGGGCGGTGTATGGGGGGATGAAGAAATGAAGGCCGGGGCGCAGGCCCGGAAGGTCGCCCCGCCGACCGCCGCTCCTATTGCGAGCAGGCTGTTGCAGCGCAAGTGCTCCTGCGGCGGCGCTCCCGGCGCGGGTGGGGAGTGCTCCGAGTGCCGCAAGCAAAGATTGCAGAGGAAAGCCGCGTCGGGCAGACAGGTTCCCGCCGTGCCGCCGGTCGTCCATGAGGTGCTGCGCTCGCCGGGCCAGCCGCTGGAAGACACGACGCGCGAAGCCATGGAGAGCCGCTTCGGGCACGACTTCAGTCAGGTCAGGATTCATGCCGACTCCCGCGCCGCGGAATCGGCGAAGTCTGTGGGGGCGCTGGCTTATACCGTAGGCGCGGATATCGTCTTTGGTAGAGGCCGTTATGAGCCCGCGACCCGGGAGGGCCGTCGGCTTCTTGCCCATGAGCTGACCCACACCATCCAACAGAGGGGAGAGAGCCGGCCTCAGGCCAAGCTCGAGGTGGCGAGCGCGGAC
>DASXJP010000657.1:0-2117 GCA_036497345.1 Thermoanaerobaculia bacterium | reverse complement strand
GGGTGAAGAATTGGCGGTGTTTGGCGACGGTCTCGACGGCGTCGATGAGGTCACGGTCGGCGTCGGACTTGAGGACGAAGCCGCGGACGCCGGATTTGAGGGCCTCGCGGATGATTTCGTCGGAGTCGTGCATGGTGAGCAGGATGACCTCGGTCGTGCTTTCAAGGCGGGCGATCTCCTGCGCGGCCTGGAGCCCGGTGATCTCGGGCATGGAGAGGTCGAGGATGACGAGGTCGGGTGCGAGCTGCTGAGCATAACGGACGGCGTCGCGGCCGTTACTGGCCTCGGCGACGACCTTCCACCCGGGGCGAGAAGCGAGGAGCTGGCGGATGCCGCGGCGGATCAGTTCGTGGTCGTCGGCAACGACGATGCGCAGATCGTCCATCAACACACCTCGGTGGGAACGGCGGCGACCAGGGTGGTGCCGCGGCTCGAGCGGCTGATGGTGAGCGACCCGCCGAGCTGCTCGAGGCGTTCTCGCATGCCGCGGATGCCGAGGCCACGAGCCTCAAGGCTCTCCTGATCGCTTTGCTGGGGGGTTCCGTGGAAGCTCTCGGGGAGGTCTTCGGTGGCGAGGCTCGTCTTTGCTCCCTTGCCGTCATCGGAGACGGCGAGGCGAAGCCACTGCGAGTTCTTGCGCAAGGAGATGCGCACGACCGGGCTGCCGGAGTGACGGAGGACGTTGGCGAGGCTCTCCTGCAGGGTCTGGAAGACGGCGACCTCGGCCTCGCTCGACATGCGGCCGAGCTGCGGGAGGGAGTCAATAAGGACACGGATGCCGCTCCGCTGCTCGAAGCCCTCGGCGAGCCAGGCGACGGCGGAGCAGAGACCGGCCTTTTCGAGCAGCGGAGGGTGGAGCAGATAGGAGGCGCTGCGAATCTTTGCGGAGCACTGGTAGGCGAGTTCCTTGGTCTGCTCGACAAGTTCGTGCAGGGTGGGATCCTCGTCGTGCTGGACAAGGCGCTGGAGGCGGGTGAGGTTCCAGTTGAGAACCGCCAGTTCCTGGGAGGTGGAGTCGTGGAGGTCGCGGGCGAGGCGGCGACGCTCCTCCTGCTGGAGGTTCTGGAGCTTGCCGGACATCTGCAGGAGCGCGGTGCGGGCACGGTTGCGCTCGGTGACGTCCTGGTAGAGGGCGTAGACGCCGGTGAGCTCGCCGTCGACCATCAGGGGGACGCCATGCAGCTCGACATCGAGGGTGGTTCCGTCTTTTCTGCGCCGCTGGGTGACGATGTGGACCTTAGAGCCCTGGAGCACTCTGTCGCTGAGATAGGCGGCTTCGTGAGCCAGTTCGGGGCCGGCGATGAGGTCGTCGGGGTCGGCGACGAGGAGCTCGCTGTGGGTGAATTGAAAGAGCTTTTCGAAGGCGGGGTTGCACATTCTGTATCGATGGTGGGCATCGAGGATCAGGATGGCGATGGGGCTGTGTTCGACGAGAGCGTGGAGGTGAGGGTCGGACCCAGGTGGGCTGCTCCACAGTCGAGCTGGGTAGGGGTCAACGTCGGGGAGTCCATTCTCTTTCATGCTGCCTCTCCGGTTTACAAGAGTGTGAGCAATCGTGAAAATTCTGGATGAATCGGCGTAAGGCCAGTATAGCTGATATGTGATATCGCCAATGTGAGTACTGAGCTTGGAGGGCGGCGGGCGCTTGCACGGAGGGCTCTACGGCGGCGGTGATCCACTTGATTCCAAAGGTAATCGCCAGCGGCGCGGCCGTCGCTCCCCGAGGGGAGAGAGGACCGTGCAGCTGGCGGGAGTGGGGGCCGCGTTGCGGCGCGGGGAGTGGGAAGAGCGCTAGAACTCGTACTTCATCGCGAACTGGATGAGGCGGGGCGCGACCGAGGCCGAGCCGATGACGCCGAAGCTGGCGGTGCCAACGGCGGTTCCTGGGTTGGCGTACTGGGGATGGTTGAAGGCGTTGAAGAACTCGGTACGGAAGATGAGCGAGCCGTTTTCATTGAGGCCTCCGACGCGGGTGGTTTTGACCAGGGCCATGTCGTAGTTGTTCTGGCCTGGGCCACGGGCGGCGCCGATGGCTACGTTACCGAAGCCTGTGCCATTGCCGATCGCGGGCGGCGCGGTGAAGGTAGAGGGATTCAAGAAGTTGCGAATGCGGAAGC
>DASXJP010000656.1:0-9260 GCA_036497345.1 Thermoanaerobaculia bacterium | reverse complement strand
AGCCCCCCCGACAGGATCATTCTGTTCTTAAGACCTCGATCGGCCGGCGCTCCAAAGCCCGCAGGCTGGCGGCTAAGCCAGCCACCACCGCCAGGAGGATGGTGCCGGCGAGCGCCACGGTGAGATTGAGCGGGGCGAAGGTCCAGGGGATCTCGAACCCCCGGGTCACCACCCCCCAGGCGAGGACGGTGCCGCCGATGGCGCCGATGAGGCCGGCCACCAATCCCACCAGGGCGTATTCGACGGCGAAGGTCGCGGCCACCCCGCGCCGGGTCATTCCCAGGGTCTTGAGCAGCGCCACCTCGCGCCCCCGGCGGGCCGAGCCGGCGCTCACCGCTCCGGCCAGGATGGCGATGCCGGCCACCACCGTGAAGCCGCCCAGGAAGCGGATGCCCAGGCTGATCCGGCGCAGCACCTTGAGCACCTTGTCCAGGATCTCGCGGATGCGCAGGAAAGTGACGTTGGGGAAGCGGGCCGCCAGCAGGTCCTGCACCCGCTGCTCGCTCCCCTTCGGCAGCCGCGCCACCGCCAGCCGCTGCTGCGGCGCCCCTTCGAGCACGCCGGGCTCGACCACCAGGAAGAAGTTGATCCCGAACGTCTGCCAATTGACCGTGCGCAGGCTGGTGACCTCGAGGTCGATCGGCACTCCCTGGATGTTGAAGCTGAGCGTCGATCCCAGGTGGGCGCCGAGGTCGTTGGCGAACTCAGCCTCCAGGCTGACCTCGGCGTGGGCCGGATCGTTCCAGAGCGAGCCGGCGACGATCTTGTTGTCCTTGGGCAGCTCCTTCATGTAGGTGAGCCGCTGCTCGCGGGTGAGCGCCCAGCGCTCCCGGCGCCGCCCTCCCCCCTCCTCGTTGCCGTCCTGCCGCCGCTCGCCGTCCGGCCTTCCCTCCTGCGTCTGGAGCTTCTCGACGGGGACGCCGTCGATCGCCGTGAGGCGGGCCATCACCACCGGCACCGATTCGATCCCCTGCGCCCCCTGCTGCCGGAGGAGCGATTCCACCCCCGGCCACTCGGCCGGCTGGATGTCGACCAGGAAGGCGCTGGGCGCGTTGATGGGGAGCTCCTTTTCGAGCTGGCCGGTGATCCGCCGCTCGACGAGCGACATGCCGAGCACGACGAGCACCCCGAGCCCCAGCGCCACGATGGCGCCGCTCGCGGCCGCGCCGGGGCGGGCCAGGGCGGCGATGCCGTGCCGCAGCCAGGGGCGCAGGGAGAAGAGGTCGCGCGGCAGCCGGCGGACCGCCCAGGAGACCAGGAAGGCCGCGGCGGCGAGCGCCGCCGTCACCAGGGCCACGCCGCCCGTGAACTGCAGGCCGAGCCGGGCCGAGCCGGACTGGAAGGCGGCCATCCCCCAGATCCCCACCGCCAGGGCGACGACGGTGGCCACGCTCACCCAACGGTGGCGGGGGAGCGGCTCGGCCTCCCGGCGGAGCACCCGCGCCGGCGGGACGCGCAGCACGGCCGAGAGCGGCGGCAGGCTGAACAGCAGCGCGACCCCCACGCCGAGCCCCAACCCTCGCAGCAGGGCGGCGGGCTGCCAGGGGCGGATCAGCGCGACCGGGATCAGGTCCGGGAAGAGGCGCGGGAGCACGAGTTGGACGGCGACCCCCACGAGGATCCCCACCAGGCTGCCGGCGAGGCCCAGCAGGACCGTCTGGCCGAGATAGAGGGGGAAGATCTCGCGCGGGCGCATCCCTAAGCACTTGAGGATGGCGATGGCGTCCAGGCGGCCGGCCAGCCAGGCCCGCACGCTCTGCGCCACCCCGATCCCCCCCACGAAGAGCGAGAGGAGGGCGACCAGCCCCAGGAAGCGCTCCACCCGGGAGATGTTCCGCTGCAGGGCGGGCTGCGACTGGCGGTAGGTCTCCACCCGATAGACGTCGCCGGGGGGGAGGGCCTGCTTCAGCCGGTCGGCGGTGGCGTCGAGCGCGGCGGCGGGGGCTCCCTCCGGCAGCTTGACCAGCGCCTTGTAGCTGATGCGGCTCCCCTGGTCCTCCAGGGTGGTGCGGGCGAAACCCGCGCCGGAGAGGAAGACCCGGGGGCCGAGCGTGAAGGAGATGCTGACCCGGTCGGGCTCCGAGAGGACGATGCCGGCGATCCGGTAGCCCTGCCCGCCGATCTGGAGCATGTCCCCCACCTTGAGCCCCAGATGCGCGAGGAGGTCGGAGGCGACGACCGCGGTATTGGGGGTCAGCAGCTCGTTCAAGGGGCGTTGCGGGCGCAGGTCGAGCTTGCCGTAGAAGGGATAGAAGCCGTCGATCACCTTGAGCTCGACGAGCTGGCTGGGCCCCGGCTGGCCGTCGCGGGGCGGGGCGGCGGCCACGGTGACCGTCTCCTTGACGTCGGTGCGGCGGGCGCCCGGCAGATCGGTGATCGCCGCCAGCACCTCGGGCGGCAGGGGCTGGTTGCCCCGCACGGCGAGGTCGGCCGCCAGGAGCTGCCGGGCCTCGCGGCGGATGCCGTCGCGCAGGCTGGCCGAGAGCCCGGCGACCGCCACCACCGCGGCCACGCCCACCGCGAGGCAGGCGATGAAGAAGGCGAGCCGCCCCCGCGAGCCGCGCGATTCGCGGGCCAGGGCGCGGACGTAGAAGCCGAGGCTCATACCGGGACCTCGGCTGGAGCCGGGACGACCGCCGCCCGCTCGTCGCGCTCCACCCGGCCGTCGAGCAGATGGATCTGCCGGCCGGCGAGGGCCGCCACCGCCGGGTCGTGGGTGACCAGCACGAGGGTGGTCCCCTCGCGGGCCCGCAGCTCGGTCAGCAGCTCCAGGATGCGCCGTCCCGTGGCGCCGTCGAGGTTGCCGGTGGGCTCGTCGGCGAGCAGGATCGGCGGCCGGACGGCGAAGGCGCGGGCGAGGGCCACCCGCTGCTGCTCGCCGCCGGAGAGCTGGCTGGGATAGTGATGGCCGCGGTCGGCGAGCCCCACGGCCGCCAGCAGCTCGTCGGCGCGGGCGAACGGATTGGAGAGCCCGAGCAGCTCGATGGGCAGCAGCACGTTCTCGCGGGCGGTGAGGTTCGAGAGGAGCTGGAAGCTCTGGAAGACGAAGCCGATCTTGCGGCGGCGCAGCAGGGCGAGCTCGTCCTCCGACATCGCCTGGATGGGGGCGCCGTCGATCCGGATCTCCCCGGAGGTGGGACGGTCGAGGCCGGCCATCAGGGCGAGCAGGGTCGATTTGCCGCTCCCCGAGGGACCGAGGACGGCGACGAATTCGCCCGGCTCGATCGTGAGGTCGATATTGTCGAGAATCGTCAGCTCCCGCTCCCCCGAGGGGAGGCGGCGGGTGAGCTGGCGCAGCTCAATGCGGGGTTGGGTCATGGGAAGTCTGTACGCGGGTTTGGGGTTGTTCTCAAGGTGAGAAACGCCGCCGATCGTTCCCATTCCACCTTACATCAGGGCGGAGAGGGCGTCGGCTCATGGGTCATTGCTTTTGAGGAAGGTTCTATGTGGCGAAAGCTCGCAACTCTCGCTCTGGCGCTGGTTATTCCCAGCATTGTCCTCCCATTGGGCGCCTGCGGAGCGCAGGCCTCCGACGGGGCTTCGAGGGAGGCGCGCCGGGCGGTTCCTGTTTCCAACCCCGCTCCGGCGGCCCGTCCCGCCCCGGCTCCGGTGCCGGCCGCGCCGCTGGTCGTTTTCCTGGGTGACAGCCTGACCGCCGGCCTCGGTCTGGACGAGGATCAGGCCTATCCCGCCCTCCTCGGGCAGCAGCTCAATCAGGAGGGGAAGGCGGTGCGGGTGGTCAACGCCGGCGTCAGCGGCGACACCACGGCCGGCGGCCTCTCCCGGCTCAACTGGTTGCTCGGCCAGCATCCGGACGTGCTGGTGGTGGGCCTGGGGGCGAACGACGGCCTGCGCGGCCTGCCGCTGACCGAGATCGAGCTCAACCTGCGCGAGATCGTCCGCCGCTCCCAGGCGGCCGGCTCGCGGGTCCTGCTGCTCGGCATGCGGATCCCCCCCAACTACGGCCCCTACGCCGACCAGCTCGCGGCGATCTACCCGAAGCTGGCGAAAGAGCTGAACGTCCCCCTCGTCCCCTTCCTGCTCGATCAGGTGGGCGGCGTCCGTTCCTTGAACCAGGCGGACGGCCTCCACCCCACGGCCGAGGGGCAGGAGATCGTGGCGAAGAACGTGCTGCCGTATCTGGAGAAGATGGTGGCGGAGCCGAAGGCGAAGGCCGCGCGCTGATTTCGCGGGCCGCGGGGAACACGGACTTTCACGGACTAACAAGGACTCCAGAGATACTCAGGACCATCGCTGAGCCGGCTTTACCGTCCTTGAGGGTCCGTGTTTCAGTCCGTGCCAGTCTCCTCCCCCTTCGCCGCCTCCCACAACGCATCCATCTCCTCCAGCGTCGCCTCCGCCGCGGTCTTCCCTTGAGCCGCGAGGCCCTCCTCGATCTTCGCGAAGCGCTGGCGGAACTTGCGGTTGGTGCCGGCGAGGGCGGCCTCGGGGTCGACCTCCAGCTTGCGGGCGAGGTTGGCCACGGTGAAGAGGAGGTCCCCCACCTCCTCGCGCACGGCGTCCTTCTCACCCTTGGCGAGGGCCTCCCGGAGCTCCTCGATCTCCTCCTCGGCCTTGGCGAGCACGGGCGCGGCGTCCGGCCAGTCGAAGCCGACGCCGGCCGCCTTCTGGGTCAGGCGGTAGGCGCCGAGCAGGGAGGGGAGGGAGGTGGGGACCCCCGAGAAGAGCGACTCCCGCTTCGGCTCCTTCTGCAGCTTGCGCCGCTCCCAGGCCTGGCGCACCGCCTCGGCGTCGGCCAGCGTCTCACCTGCGAAGACGTGGGGGTGGCGCTCCACCATCTTGCGGTGGACGCGGTCGATCACCTGTGAGAGTCTGAAGGCGCCGGCCTCCTCGGCGAGGCGCCCGATGAAGGCGACCTGGAAGAGCACGTCTCCCAGCTCTTCCCCGAGCTCGTCCCAGTCGCCGCCGTCGATGGCTCCGGCCAGCTCGTGCGCCTCCTCCAGGAGATAGGCGCGCACGTCCGGCAGGGTCTGCTCGCGGTCCCAGGGGCAGCCGTCCGGGGCGCGCAGGCGGGCGACGAGGTCGACGAGCTTCTGAAGGTCGGGATTTTCTGTCATGGGGGTCTGACGTGCCGAACGAGAAGAAAGAGCTCAAGGTCACCGACAAGCGGATGTTCACGCCCGAGGGCGATCTGAAGGAAGAGTATCGGTTCCTCAACGAAAAATCGACCTCGACGACCCAGGCGGAGCCCGCTCCGCGCCCGGAGCCGCCGCCGGCGGAGCGCGGCCCGGCGCCCCGGGAGACCCCCCGCGAGGCGCCGCGGCAGGCCCCCGAGCCGCCGCCACAGCCGGCGGCCGGCCTGGGTTACCCCGAGGAGCCGGCGGAGCTGGGGGGGCCGAGCTTCTACGATCTGGTGGCGATGATGGCCGAGCCGGTGCCCATCTACCTGGGCGACGCCCGGCTCCCCGACGGCCAGACGGCGACCAATCTGGAGATGGCCCGTCTCCATATCGACCTTTTAGAGGTCCTGCGTCAGAAGACGGCGGGCAATCTGGACGCCCAGGAGCGCGCTTTTTTGGAGGACCTGCTGTATCGTTTGCGGGTCCGATATGTTCAAAAGAGTCGTTAGACGCTCCTGGCGCGTGGGGTTTGCGGCCCTCGCGCTGATCTTCCTGCTCCCCGCCGGAGCGGCCGGGGAGGCGTCGTCGCCGCAGGTGACCGGGGTCGAGATGACCGCGCCGGTGCGGCAGACGCTCAAGCAGATCGAGGAGCAGTGGCTCGACTGGATCGTCCAGACCAACCCCCAGCAGGCGGAGCGCTCGGTGAGCGAGCTGCTCGACATCGCGCGCCAGCTCGGGATGCAGCGCCTGCCCGACCTCGCGGCCGGCGCCGTCGCGCGCGCCGTGCAATCGGCTGAGCAGAAGAACTTCGCGCGGGCCCGCTGGGAGATCGCGGCCGCGGAGCGGTTCGATCCCGGGCGTCCCGAGACGGCGTTCGCCGAAGCCAAGGTGGACTGGCTGCAGGGGAATTACCTGGGCGCCGTCGCGGCCCGCCTGCGCGCCTATCCCCGGATTTTCCTGCACCCCCTGGAGCGCTATCTCTGGCTCCTGGATCTGCTCTTCTGGGTGCTGATCCTCCTGCTGGTGACCGGCGGCCTGTTCCTCGCCGTGCAGATGCTGACCAAGGGGACTTCCCTGTTCGAGGACCTGGCGGACCTCTTCGGCCGCAAGCTGCCGCGCCCCGTGGCCTACCTCCTCGCCGGGGTGGCCCTGCTCTGGCCGCTGGCGCTCCCCTACGGCCCCATCTGGCTGGTCCTCTACGCGTCGGTCCTGCTCTGGGGATACGCCTCGGCGAGCGAGCGCGCGGTGATGATCGCGCTCTGGCTCCTCGTGGGGGCCGCGCCCCTGCTCGTCGAGCTGCAGCGCCGGCAGGTGGCGGTGGCGCTCTCGCCGCCCGGCCTCGCCATGCAGAGCGTGCAGGACCACCGTCTCTACGGCAGCCTGTTCGCGGATCTCGGGGTGCTGCGCGGCGTGCTGCCGCAGAGCGTCGCCGTCAAGCAGCTCCTCGCGGACGTCCACCGCATGCTCAACCAGTGGGACCTCGCCCGGGCGCTCTACAAGCAGGTCCTGGAGGCGGAGCCGAGCAACGCCGCGGCGATGATCGACCTCGGCGACTACTCCTTCCTCAAAGGGGACTTCAGCAGCGCCATCCAGAGCTACCAGCAGGCCGCCGCCGCCGATCCCCGCAACCCCGCCGCGCCGTACAATCTGAGCCAGGCCTATTCCGATTCCTACAATTTCGACGAGCAGAGGAACGCCTTGAAGCGGGCCCAGGACCTCGACCTCGCGCGGGTGAACCACTGGATGGCCAATCAGCAGCAGCGCGTGGTGGCCCTCCCGGGCGGCATCGACCGCATCCCCGAGATCCGGCGGGAGCTGGCGGCGAGCTGGGCCGGGCGCGAGGTGCGGTCGGGGCCGCCGGAGGTGCTCCGCCGGGGGCTCTCGGTGCTCGTCTCCCTGGGCCTCGCGCTGATCGCCCTCACCCTGCACCTGGCGCGCCGCCCCTTCGGCTACACGGAACGGTCGTCGGAGGTGTTCCCGGAAGGGGCGTTCGACCGCTGGGGACGCATCCTGCTCCCCGGCGTCGCCTCGGCCGAGGTGGGCGAGGGGGTGAGGTCGTTCCTCGCCCTCCTGGTGCCGACCGCCCTGCTGATGTTGCCGCTCCTCGGCAGGCTCGGCACGACGATCCCGTGGCGGCATGATCCTGGCAACCTCCCGTCCTGGATCGTGGCGATCCTGGGTTTGGCGATCTACCTCGGCGTCCGCCTCTGGCGGGAGCTGCGCCACGAGGTCTGAGGGCGCTTGAGGAATCCGAGCCATGGCGGTTGAAGGCACCCTAGACCTCTTCAAGCTCCCGGAGATCCTGCAACTGGTCTCCCAGCAGAAGAAGACCGGCATCCTGACGGTGCAGGGCCAGCAGGACATCGTCGCCATCTCCTTCCTCAACGGCCGCATCGTGGCCGCCGACGCCCTCAACCAGACGCTGGAGGAGGGGCTCGCCCAGATCCTGCTCAAGGAGGGGATGATCAGCGCCCCGGACCTCGCTCGGGCCGCCTCCGAGCACCAGGCGTCCGGCGGGCGGCTGATCGATCTGCTGGCCGAGCGCCGGTACGTGGAGCGCGCGCAGATCCTGGAGGCCCTGCGGCTCCAGACCTACCGGCTGCTCGAGCAGCTCCTGCGCTGGAGCCAGGGGGATTTCAAGTTCTACAGCGGCGACGAGGTCTCCTACGAGGAGGGCTTCGTGCCGATCTCGGTCGAGGAGCTGCTGATCAACGCCGGTCCGGGCTTCGCCGCCGCCGCGGCGGAGAAGGCGGCGGCGGAGAAGACCTCGGCGGCTCCTACTCCTCCTCCCCGGCCGGTGCCGGCGCCCGCGCCTCCTCCCCCGGTGGCCCCGCCGGCCGCCGCTCCGGTCCGCCCCCAGCCCGTGGCTCCGGCGCGCCCCGCCTCGCCCGTCCCCATCCCGCCTCCCGCCGTCCCCCGGCCGGTGGCGGCGCCGGTCCCGGCCTCCACCATCGCGCCCATGGTCCCCCCCGACGACCTGGAGTCGGGCCCCTTCCGCAAGATGAAGGTGGAGCCGCGGCCCGTCCCTCCGCCGTCGCTGGGGTGGGTGGGCCGGACCCTGGCCGTGCTGCTGGCGGCGCTGGTCATCGCCACGCTGCTGCGCGTGCCGAGCTCCCTGCTGCTGCCGTTCCCCTGGCAGCAGCACGAGCGGGAGACCCTGGTGCGGGATCAGCGCGCGGCGCTCTACCTCAAGATCGACCGCGCCGCCAAGACCTGGTATCTGCTCAAGGGGAGCTTCCCCGATCACCTCCAGGACCTGGTGAGCGCCGGCCTGCTCGCCAGCTCCGACCTGAAGGACCCCGAGGGGCGGCCGCTCCAGTACACGGCCACGGAGGAGAGCTATACGCTCAAGCCCCTGGAGAACGGCATGCCCGTGCCGGGCGCCGAGGCCACCGAGGCGATCACCGGCAACTTCCTGCTCGACCCCGAGGTCCTCAACACGACCCCCGAATCCACGGTGGCGCCGCTGGTGCTGCTGGATTAAGAAGCCCCCCTCCCAGGACGGCCACGCAGGGCCGCCCCTACGAAATCCCTCCCCTTAAGAAGGTCCTCCCCTCCTGGAATAAATCTGCGTCCAGTTTTGTCAATCATGGTGTGGCGGAAGATTGACATGCCGCCACTGAGATTCTAGACTGTGAGAGATTCAGACGAGGCTCAAAGCCAGCAGAGCGCTTCCGTCTGAGAAAGATCCCGGAAGGAGGAGGAGCCAGTGAGCAAGATCATCGGAATCGACCTGGGGACGACCAACAGCGTCGTCGCCGTCATGGAGGGCGGCGAGCCGAAGGTGATCCCCAACGCCGAGGGGAACCGCACCACCCCGTCGGTCGTCGCCTTCACCAAGAGCGGTGAGCGCCTCGTGGGCCAGGTGGCCAAGCGGCAGGCGGTCACCAACCCCAAGAACACCGTCTTCTCGATCAAGCGCTTCATGGGGCGCAAGTACGCCGAGGTGAACGAGGAGATGAAGATGGTGCCCTACGAGGTCGAGCGGGCGGAGAACGGCGACGTGCGCGTCGCCGTCGAGGGGAAGAAGTACTCCCCGCCCGAGATCTCGGCCATGAGCCTCGGCAAGCTGAAGCAGGCCGCCGAGGACTACCTCGGCGAGAAGGTGGAGCGCGCGGTCATCACCGTGCCCGCCTACTTCAACGACTCGCAGCGCCAGGCCACCAAGGACGCCGGCCG
>DASXJP010000655.1:0-15150 GCA_036497345.1 Thermoanaerobaculia bacterium | reverse complement strand
CTCCTGGTCGTCGTGTCCATGCGCGACACGACAGAACATCGAAGAACATGCAGTTTGTCACCGGCTGCTGTTTTCACGCCTCTGAGCACGTGCTTCTAGATCGCTGCCGAATCGGCTACGATACGTCCCCGTTGCATTTCTTCCCTCTTTCCAACCGAGCCGAGGTACAGGACGCATGAGCGATGTCGTCCAGAAGTTCTGGGGGTTCTGCCATACGCTGCGGCACGATGGCATCGATTATGGCGATTACATCGAACAGATCACGTATCTGCTGTTTCTCAAGATGGCGGACGAGCGTGGAATCGATCTCAGCCGGATGGCGGCGCCGGCGGACGGCGTGGCGCTCGATTGCTCCTGGCCGGCGCTGGCGGACCGCCAGGGGGAGGCGCTGACCCAGCACTACAACGGCGTGCTGCGGCGCCTGAGCCAGCAGCAGGGCCTGCTCGGCGACATCTTCACGCGCGCCGCCTCGCGCTTCAACAATCCGGCGAACCTGAAGCGTCTGATCGACCTGATCGACGAGACGAGATGGACCACGCTGGAGATCGATCTCAAGGCGGCCGTCTTCGAAGGGCTGCTGGAGAAGGCCGCGAGCGAAGGGAAGAAGGGGGCCGGGCAATACTTCACGCCGCGCCGCCTGATCCAATCGATCGTGCACTGCGTGCAGCCCGATCCGCGCGCATGCCCCGACTTCGCGATCTGCGATCCGGCGTGCGGTACCGGCGGTTTCCTGGTGGTGGCCTATGAATGGCTGCTGCGCGGCGACGGCGCTCCCCGCGAGCTGCGGGGGCAGGTGCGCCGCGGCACCTATTTCGGCCAGGAGTTGGTGCAGCGCCCGCGGCGCCTCGCGCTGATGAACCTTTTTCTGCACGGGCTGGAGCCGGAGATCACGCTCGCCGATTCGATCTACGCCGACCCCGGCGAGCGCCGTTTCGACGTCGTGCTGACCAATCCCCCGTTCGGCAACAAGGGGGCGAACCAGGTGCCCCGGCGGGACGACCTGACGGTGAAGACCTCGAACAAACAGCTCAATTTTCTCCAGCACGTGATCACGCTGTTGAAGCCGGGCGGCCGGGCGGCGGTGATCGTGCCGGACAACTGTCTGTTCGCCGATCAGGCCGGCGAGGTGTTCAAGGTGCTCACCCAGGAGTGCGATCTCCACACGGTGCTGCGCCTGCCCAACGGCACCTTCACCCCGTACAGCGCCGGCACCAAGACCAACGTCGTCTTCTTCACCAAGGGGCCGGCCACGGAGACCGTCTGGGTCTACGACGCGCGCACCAACGTGCCGCGCATCACCAAAAAGGACCGCCCGCTCACTCATGCCCACCTCGCCGCGTTCGAGGCCTGCTACGGGCTCGATCCCAACGGCCGCTCCCGGCGCGCGGCCGGCGATTCGCGCGAGGACCGCTGGCGGTCGTTCTCGATCGCCGAGGTGCGCGCCCGCGATTTCAAGATCGACGGTCTGAAATGGCTCAAGGAGGAGTCGCTGGAGGACGAGCTGCCGGCGCCCGAGGATCTGGTGGCGGAGGCGATCGCGGAGCTGGAGAACGCGTTGACCGATCTGAATACGGTGAACGATCTGCTGACGTCGAGCGACGCGGAGCCGCCGCGGCCGCACGCCGTGCAGGGGGTCTCGTGACGAGCGCCGTCTCCGATTGGGAGATCGGCCGCCGTGCGGGGGAGCTGCCGGAAGGGTGGGCGGAGACGACGCTGGAGGAGATCGTCGTCCACAAGCTCGGCGGCGAGTGGGGAGAGGACCCGCGCAAAGCCGCGGAGCGACCGGACCTGGTGCGGGTGCGGGTGATCCGCGGCACGGATTTCCGCCACTGGGAGCGCGACCGGGGGACGACGGCGGAGGAGCGCCTGATCAAGCCGGCGAGCCTCGCGCGCCGGCAGCTCGCGGTGGGCGATCTGGTGGTCGAGGTCTCCGGGGGCGGCGCCAGCCAGCCGGTGGGCCGCACGCTGTTGATCGACGAGGAGGCGATCCGGCGCGCCGGCGGCGTGCCGCTGATCTGCAGCAATTTCTGCCGCCAGGTGCGGGTGCATCGCGAGATCGATCCCTCGTTCGTCCACCTCGCGCTCTCCTACACTTACCTGTGCGGCGGCTTCGACGAGCACCAGACGCAGACGACGAACCTGCGCAACCTCGATTTCAAAGGTTTTCTTTCCACTGTCCTGCCCCTGCCGCCGCGCGCCGAGCAGCGGCGGATCGTCGACAAGGTGGCGGAGCTGATGGCGCCGCTGCGGCGCGTCCGCGAGGGGCTCGCGCGGGTGCCGGAGACGCTGCGCCGCTTCCGGCAGTCGGTGCTCGCCGACGCCTACATGGGGCGGCTGACCGAGGATTGGCGCGATCGGCGAGGGGTCTACGAGCCGCTCGCGCCGCGCCTCGCGCGCGCCTTCGCCGCCCGGCGCGAGGCCTACGAGTCGGAGCGCGCCGAGGCGGAGGCGTTCGACCGCCGGGCGCCCCGGAAGCCGAAGAACCTCGCGCCCACCGAGTGGGAGGCGCCGGAGCCGCTGGAGGTCCCCGAGGTGCCCGAGGGGTGGGGCCTGGTGGCGCTCCAGGACCTCATCCACCGTGCCCAGTACGGTCTTTCGGTCAAGGCTGATGGCAATCCGCGGACCGGCGTGGTCATGCTGCGCATGGCCAACATCAAGGACGGCCGGATGGACGACTCGGACCTCAAGTACGTCGACCGCGTGGGGATCGACGTCCGCTCGTTCACGGTGCAGCCGGGGGACATCCTGTTCAATCGCACCAACAGCGCCGAGCTGGTGGGCAAGGCCGCGGTGTTCGATCTCAAGAGAGAGTCGGTCTTCGCCTCCTATCTGGTGCGCGTCCGGTGCGACGAGCACCTGGTCGACAGCCACTACTTATGCGGCTGGATGAGCTCCCCCTGGGGGCGGCGGTGGGCGCGGACGGTGCGCACCGACTGCAGCAACCAGTCGAACATCAACGTCTCCCGGCTGCAGCGCATGCCGGTGCCGGTGCCGCCGCTGGTCGAGCAGCGGGAGATCGTACGGCGGATCGACGAGCTTCTCGCCTTCGCCGCCGCCATCGAGAAGCGGGTGGCGATGGCCGAGGAGCGGACGGAGCAGGTACGGCGGATCGCGCTGGCAAAAGCCCTGCGCGGCGAGCTGGTGCCGACCGAGGCGGAGCTCGCCCGAAAGAACGGCGACGGCGGTGAGGGAGGCGGCTTCGAGCCGGCCTCGGAGCTGCTCGGCCGCGTCGGCGCCGAGCGGCTCACGGCCGCGGGCGGGGTGGCCGGGATGGCGATGAGCCCGGAGGTCCACGAGCGCATCCTGGCCGCCATCCGCCAAGCCTGCTGGGGAGCGGGGGAGATGACCCGTGAGGAGCTGATCCGCAAGGTGGCCGTCCGCCTGGGGAGCCCGCGCTTCGGCAAGAGCGTCCGCGCCCGGCTGGAGATGCACGTCGAGGTGGCGGTGGCGCGGCGGATCGTCGCCCGCCAGGGGGACCTGCTGACCGGCGCCACGCCCACGTTCGGCCGCTATGACTACGTCTTCCTGATGGAGACCGTCCGCCAGCTCGCGGGCCGGGGCGCCGAATTCGACAAGGACGAGATCGTCCGCGCCGTCGCGGCCTGGCTCGGCTATGGGCAGGTGACGCCGGCGATCCGCGAGCGCATGGACCGCGTCTTCCGGTGGGCGGCCCAGGACGGGACGCTGGAGATCCGCGAGGGACGGATCGTGGCGCTCTAGGCGGCTCGCCAGCTCTCCTTCAGCCCAGCAGGGCCTCCGCCAGGCGCTCCTCGACGTCCGGCGGCAGCGGCTCGTCCGGGAGCTGCCGCAGGGAGCGCACCGCGGCCGTGATCTCGCCGCTGAAACGCCGGCACCCCGCGCAGCCGTCGAGGTGCTCGTCGATCCGGCCGGCCCGGTCGAAGCTCAGCCGGCCGTCGAGGTGCTCGCTGAGGTCCGCCAGCACCTCGCCGCAGTGGAGGCCGGCGACGATCCGCTCACTCTCCATGGTCGCCCTCCTTGAGGCGGGCCAGCAGCCGCAGCCGGGCCCGGTGCAGGCGGGTGCGGACGGCGGCGTCGGAGAGGCCGGTGACCCGCGCGGCCTCGTCCACGGTGAAGTACTCGCGGTCGCAGAGGGTGAGGATCTCGCGATCCTCCGGTGGCAGCGCCGCGAAGGCGGCCTCGACGGCCGGAGCGCTCTCGTCGATCGCGCCGTCCCCGCCGGACTGCCATCCCGCCGCCCGCGCCAGCTCGCGCAGAGGGGTGAGATCGGCCTCGCGGGAGCGCGGATGGCGGCGGTCGATCGCCTGGCGGGCGAGGGCCAGGAGCCAGGGGCGGGCCGAGGTCTCGTCGCGGTGCCGGGACGCGGCGCGGCGGGCGGCGAGGAAGGTCTCGCGCAGGATCTCAAGGGCATCATCGTCCGCCGGCGCGGCGGCGCGCGCGAAGCGGTAGACCGCCGCCTGATGCCGCCGCACGAGGCGGTCGAAGGCGGAGGGGTCCCCGGCCGCGGTGCGGCCGATCAACGTCTCGTCGCTGACCCTGGCGTCGTCTGCGGTCACAGAAAACCTCTGCGCTGGAACGCAGAGATCTTACACCGCGCGGAGGTCCGTCAGACCACGATCCGGCCGTAGCGGGCGAGCAGGATGGAATAGGCGCCGAAGGCGATCAGCCCCATGGCGACCAGGCCGAGGAGGATCGCGCCGTGGGGCTGGCCGGCCAGGGCCGCCAGCGCTCCCCCCAGGCCGCGCGCCTGGCGCGGATCGAACCGCAACGCGGCCTGGACGAGGAACCAGCCGGAGATCAGGAAGACGATACCGCGGGCGACCAGGCCCAGCTTGCCACTGTTGAGGGCCACCTCGCGCTCGGTGGCGTCCATCTCCTGGAGCCGGATCTCCTTGCGGAACCGCTCGGTCCAGCCGCGCCGGATCTGGTACAGGCCGCCGGCGATCACCCCGATCCCCACCGCGGCCACCAGCCAGCGGCCGAACGGCTCGCTCATCAGCTTCGCCGTCCAGACCCGATAGGCGTGCCCGTCTCCCGCATTGCGCGCGCCCAGGGCGATCCGCACGGCGGCCCAGGCGAGGCCGCCGTAGATCAGACCGCTGCCGATCCGGCCCACCCGGTGGGCGAGCCCCTTGAGGTCGTTCCGCTTGCGCTCGGGATTGAGGAGCCCCTGGACGATCCGCCAGAGGGCGTAGCCGGCGAGCCCGACCGCCACGGCCCAGAGGAGCGCCGTGCTCCGCCCGGCCATCTCCTGGAGGGCGCCGCGGGTGTCGGTGGGGCGGGAGCGGGCGCCGAACGCCGTCTCCACGGCCAGGAAGCCCACGAGGACATAGACCGCTCCGCGAGCGGCGTAGCCGATGCGGGCCAGCCGCTCGATCCAGGGCCGTGCGGTGCCGAACCCGATCTGCGCGAAGGTGCTGCCGGTGATTGAGCGTGCCATGCTCGCTCCTCCTTGAGGGGAGGTATAGAGCAAGGCGAATGCCAGGGCCTATTTCAGGTTCGTCTCGAACAGCTTGAAGATCCGCCGGTACTCGTCGAGCCAGCTCGTGGGCTGCACGAAGCCGTGGTCCTCGACGGGGTAGACGGCCATCTCGAAATTCTCCTTCTTCAGCTCGATCAGCCGCTGCACCAGCCGCACGTTATCCTGAAAAAACACATTTTTATCCTCCATGCCGTCGCAGATCAGCAGCGGCTTGCGCAGCCCCTCCACGTACTCGATGGGCGAGCTCTTCTCGTAAGCCTCGGGGTCGACCTCCGGACGGTTGAGGATGTCCGAGGTGTAGCCGTCGTTGTAGTGCGCCCAGTCGGAGACCGGCCGCAGGGCCGCGCCGGCCGCGAAGAGGTCGGGCTGGCGGAAGAGGGCCATATAGGTGAGGAAGCCGCCGTAGGAGCCGCCGTAGACCCCCACCCGCGCGGGATCGACGTTCTTGTGCTGGGCCAGCCAGGCCACGCCGTCCTGGAGGTCCTCCAGCTCCGGATGGCCCATCTGGCGGTAGATCGCCGTGCGCCAGTCGCGGCCGTAGCCGGCCGAGGCGCGGTAGTCCATGTCCAGCACCACGTAGCCGTGGCGGGTCAGGAAGGTGTGGAACATGAATTCGTGGAAGTAGCTCGACCAGCCGTAGGTGACCTCCTGGAGATAGCCGGCGCCGTGGACGAACACCGCCGCCGGATACTTCTTCGCCGGGTCGAAGCCCACCGGCGTGAAGACCCGCGCGTAGATGGCGCCGGCCCCGTGCGTCGAGGGGATGGGGAGGATCTCCGGCATCGTCCATGCTTGAGCCAGGAAGAGCGGCGTCCGCGTCCGCGTGACCTGGCGGGCCTCGGCGCCGGGCTTGGCCGCCTGCACGTAGACCTCGTCCGGCTGGGCGATCGTCGAGTGGATGAAGAGGATCTGGCTCTCGTCGGGGGAGAGCACGGCGTGGGTGTAGCCGCCGCCCAGGCGCGTGAGCTGCTCGGCCTTGCCGGTCGCGGTCTCCACCCGCCAGAGGTCGTACTTGCCCGGGTGCTCCTGGTTGGCCGTGTAGTAGATGGAGCGGCCGTCCCAGCTCCGCATGATCTGCGAGACCTCGTACTTCCCCTCGGGGGCCCCCTCGGGAGTCAGGCGCTTCGTCTCGCCCGTGCGGGTGGAGACGCGGTAGAGCTGCGACCAGCCGCTCTCCTCGGAGAGGTACCAGAGGGTCTCGTTGTCGCGCAGCCAGCCGAGGTCGTTGAAATCCCAGTTGATCCAGGCGGCGTCGGTCAGCCGGTGGCGGGGGGTGAGGGCGCCGCCGGCGGCGTCCCAGGTGGCGATCCAGCGGTCCTTGTTGTCGCGGGCGCGCAGCATCAGGGCCAGCCGGCCGCCGTCGTCCGTCCAGGTGAGCTCCTGCACCTCCAGGGGGCGCGCCTCGGGCTTCTTCTCGTCCTTTTTCTCGTCCTGCTTCTCGTCGTCCTTCCGGGCCGCCTTCTTGCGGGCCTCGGCGGCCTCGCGCAGCCCCTTCAGGGGATCGTCCTTGATGCCGGGCAGGACCGACCAGTCGAGGTCGTGCCGCTCGTGGGCCTTGAGGTCGAGCAGGATCACGGAATGGGGGATCAGCCCCGCCGGGCCCACCTTGGAGCGCACGTCGCGGATCTCGACGTTGCCGCTCTCGGTGACCCAGTCCGGCATCTTGGTCTCGGCCGTGGCCTCGTCCCGCTTCGGCGCGGTGACCACCGCCAGCCAGTCGCCGGACGGCGAGAGCGAGGTTCTCTCGATCTGGACCTCCTTGCCCAGGTACCAGGGGAGGGGAGCCCGCGTGGGGTCGGTCTTGCCGCGCGCGCGGTCCTCCTCGCGCTCCCGCTTCTCGCGCTCCTGCTTCTGGCGGATCACGTCGAACAGCCGCGTCTGCTGCTCGGAGAGATACTTCGTATCCTTCTCGGCCGGGTCCTTGGCGAGCTTCAGGTCGGCGGCCAGCCAGGTGACGCCGGAATCGAGGTCGTGGATGAAGACCTCTCTGCCGCGGTGGAACCAGATCCGCCGGCCGTCCGCCAGGAAGCGCGGATCGCTCTCGGCCTCCTCCGTGCGGGTGATCTGGCGCACGGCGCCCGTCTTGAGGTCCTTGACGAAGACGTCGCCGTCGACCAGGTAGACCTTGCGCGTCCGCTCCCGGTTGCGCTCCCCCGGCGCGTCCGCCTTGGCGCGCTGGGCGGGCTCGATCAGCGTGGCCTTGCCCGTGGCCCCCGGAGAGACGTCGACCCGGTAGAGGTCCTGCCGCTGGGGGCCGATCCCCTCGCGCTCCCGCTCGTAGTAGACCGAGCGGCCGTCGTCCGACCAGTAGGGGTCCTCGGGCGGGTTCCCGATCCAGTCCGGATCGGCCATGATCTGCTCCAGGGTGAGCTCGGCGGCCGCGGGCTCGGCGGCGCGCGCGGGCGTGAGGGACAGCGCCAGGAAGAGGCAGAGCCCTCCGGCGGCGAGGCGGCAGTGGATTTTCGGCATCATTCCGGGCTCCTTGAGAAGGGCAGCGGAAGGGTATAGCGGATGGGGGACAGGGGGGAAGGTCTTCGGATAGACTTCCCCGCCGTATGGAGCTGGGAGACCTCAAGCTGACCCTGGTCGCCGACGGCGAGTTTCGCCTGGACGGCGGCGCCATGTTCGGCGTCGTGCCGCGGACGATGTGGGAGAAGGAGAAGCCGCCGGACGAGATCAACCGCATCCGCATGGGCACCAACTGCCTGCTGGTCGAGCGCGGCGGCGACCTCCTGCTGATCGACTCCGGCATCGGCGACAAGCACGAGCCCCGCTTCCAGGAGCTCTACGGCATGGACCCCCACGCCGTGCGGCTGCCGGAGGCCATCCGCCGGGCGGGCTACGAGCTGGGGGACGTCACCCACGTCCTCCTCTCCCACCTCCACTTCGACCACTGCGGCTGGAATACTCGCTATGAAGGGGGGCGTGAGCAGGGCGGGAAGATCGTCCCCACCTTCCCCAAAGCGCGCTACTGGCTGCAGCGGGGGGAGGTGGAGCACGCGCGCCACCCCAACGAGCGGGACCGCGCCAGCTACTTCCCGGCCAACTGGGAGCCGCTGTTCGAGGCCGGCGTGGCCGAGCCCTTCGGCGACGAGGCCGAGCCCATCCCCGGCGTGAAGGCGGTGCGCGCCCCCGGGCATAACGCCGACATGTGTATCGTTCTGCTGGATGGAGGGGCGGCCCCAAATGGGGACAAACTGCAGGCGGTCTACTGGGCCGACCTGGTGCCGACCGCGGCCCACGTCCCCTACCCCTGGATCATGGGGTACGACCTGTATCCATTGACGACTCTCGAAAACAAGAAGCTCTGGCTGCCGCGGGCGACGGCGGGGAATTGGCTCTGCATCTTCGAGCACGACCCCGTGACCCCGTTCGGGCGGCTGGTGGAGGAGAAGCCCGGCCGTTTCCGGGCTGTCCCGGTCCAGATCCCAGAGGACCAGCCCGTACGGCCCTGACCCTCCAAGAATCCAAAATCCAAAATCGAAAATCCAAATTCGGAGATTCCGATGGCGCGAGAAGAATTCGACCTGATCATCATCGGCAGCGGCCCCGGCGGCTACGTCGCGGGCGTGCGGGCCGGCCAGCTGGGGATGAAGGCGGCGGTGGTGGAGCGGGACCCCAAGTTCGGCGGCACCTGCCTGCTGCGCGGCTGCATCCCCACCAAGGCGCTGCTGCACACCGCGTCCATCCTCGACGAGATCCGCGAGGCCGACTCCCTGGGGATCCAGGTGGCCGCGCCCACGCTCGACATCGTCAAGGCGCAGGAGCGCAAACAGAAGGTGGTGGACAGCAACTCCAAGGGGGTCGAGTTCCTGTTCAAGAAGAACAAGGTGACCGGCATCCACGGGCTGGGCCGCATCACCGGCCCCCACGAGGTCGAGGTCGAGGGGCCGGACGGCAGGACGACCTACGGCGCCAAGCACATCATGATCGCCACCGGCTCGGTGCCGCGCGACGTCCCCATCGCGCCGGTCGACGGCGAGCGCATCCTCAATTCCGATCACATCCTGGAGCTCAAGAAGGTGCCGCAGTCGCTGGCCGTGTTGGGCGCCGGCGCCGTGGGCACGGAGTTCGCCTCGATCTACGCCTCGTTCGGCTCCAAGGTCACTTTGATCGAAATGCTCCCCCGCATCCTCCCCATCGAGGACGAGGAGGTCTCGGCCGAGCTCCAGAAGGCCCTGCGCAAGCGGGGGATCGACGTCCTGGCGGGCACCAAGATGCAGAGCGTCGAGCGCACCGAGAACGGCGTCCGCCTGAAGCTCGAAGGGGGGAAGGTCGATTCCGTCGAGGCCGAGCTGCTGCTGGTCGCCATCGGCCGCCGGCCGGTGACCGAGAACCTCAACCTGGAGGCCTTGGGGCTCGAGCTGGAGCGCGGCTACGTCAAGGTCGATCCTTTGATGCGGACCGCCCAGCCCCACATCTACGCCATCGGCGACGTGATCAACACCCCCTGGCTGGCGCACGTGGCCTCGGCCGAGGGGATCCTCGCCGTCGAGCACATGGCCGGGCTGCCGGTCCGGCCGATCAATTACGATCGCGTCCCCTCCTGCACCTACTGCGATCCGGAGGTGGCGAGCGTGGGCCTGACCGAGGCCAAGGCGAAGGAGCGGGGGTATGACGTCAAAGTCGGCAAATTCCCCTTCACCGCCCTGGGCAAGGCCAAGGTGATCGGCAAGACCACCGGCTTCGTCAAGGTGGTGCGCGAGACCAGGTACGACGAGGTGCTCGGCGTGCACATCATCGGCGCCCACGCCACCGACCTGATCGCCGAGGCCTGCGTGGCCCTGCAGATGGAGGGGACGGACGAGGAGCTGATGCGCACCATGCACGCCCACCCGACCATGTCCGAAGCGGTCATGGAGGCGGCCCACGCCGCCCATGGCGCGGCGATCCACATCTAAAGGTTGCTTATGAAGACCGGAAAAAGCTGGGGTCCTCTGCACCCCGAAACCGAAACCGTCGAGCGGCTGGCGAAGACCGGCCTTCCCCGCGAGCGCCAGCTCGACCTCTATCACTTCCTGCGGCTCACCCGTATGGTGGAGGGGCGGCTGGGCAACCTCTACCGGCAGGGGAAGGTGGTGGGCGGCCTCTACTCCAGCCTCGGCCAGGAGGCCACCGCGGTGGGCAGCGCCTACGCCCTGGAGCCCCAGGACGTGATGGGACCGCTGATCCGCAATCTCGGCTCCATGCTCGTCCGCGGCGTACAGCCGCGCGAGGTCATGATGCAGTACATGGCCAAGAGCGACAGCCCCACCGGCGGCAAGGACGGCAACACCCACTTCGGCGACCTCAAGCGAGGGCTCATCGCGCCCATCTCCATGCTGGGCGCCCTGATCCCGGTGATGGCCGGCGTGGCGCTGGCCGGCAAGATGCAGGGCAGGGACCTGGTGGCCCTCACCTACATCGGCGACGGCGGCACCTCGACGGGGGACTTCCATGAGGGATTGAACCTCGCCGCCGTGCTCAGCGTCCCCTTCGTGCTGATCGCCGAGAACAACGGCTGGGCCTACTCGACGCCCACCGCGCGGCAGATGCGGATCCGCAGCATCGCCACCCGCGCCGCCGCCTACGGCATCCCGGGGGAGACCGTGGACGGCAACGACGTGCTCGCCGTCTACGAGGTCACCCGGAAGGCGGTCGAGCGGGCGCGGTCCGGCGGCGGGCCGACCCTGATCGAGTCCAAGACCTTCCGCATGAAGGGGCACGCCGAGCACGACGACGCCGGCTACGTGCCCAAGGAGCAATTCGAGGAGTGGAAGCAGAAGGACCCGATCGACCGCTTCGAGCGCCACCTCCTCGGCAACGGCCTGGCCACCGGGGAGGACCTCAAGGCCATCGTCGCGAAGATCGACGCCCAACTCAACCAGGAGGTCGACCTCGCGCTCGCCTCCCCCATGCCGCCGCCGGAGCGGGCCTTCGAGGGGGTGTACGCCTGATGGCTACCGTCACCTACCTCGAAGCCATCCGCCAGGCGCTGTGGGACGAGATGGAGCAGGACGAGCGGGTCTTCATGCTCGGCCAGGACATCGGCACCTACGGCGGCGCCTTCCGCGTCACCGCCGGCTTCCTGGACCATTTCGGCCCGGGGCGGATCATCGATACCCCGATCAGCGAATCGGCCATGATCGGCGCCGCCGTCGGCGCCGCCATGATGGGGATGCGGCCGGTGGTCGAGATGCAGTTCATCGACTTCATCTCCTGCGGCTTCAATCAGATCGTCAACTTCGCCGCGCCCAACCACTACCGTTGGGGGCAGGAGGTGCCGATGGTGGTCCGGGGCCCCTCCGGTGGGAACGTCCACGGCTCGGCCTACCACAGCCAGAACCCGGAGTCGTACTTCCAGCACACGCCGGGGCTGAAGATCGTGGCCCCCGGCACCGTGGCCGACGCCTACGGGCTGCTCCGCGCCGCCATCCATGATCCCAACCCGGTGCTCTACTTCGAGCACAAGTACCTCTACCGCCGCCTGAAGGACGAATTACCCTCTGGTGACGGCCTGGTGACGATCGGCCAGGCGCGGCTGGCGCGCGAGGGGCGCGACCTCTCGGTGATCACCTATGGTGCTATGCTCCAGGTGGCGCTGGAGGCCGCCGGGCGCCTGGAAGCGGAAGGGATCGACCTGGAGGTCCTCGATCTGAGGACGATCAAACCCCTCGACCAGGAGGCCATTCTCGCCACCGTTCGCAAGACCAGCCGGGTGATCGTTCTCACCGAGGAGCAGCTCACCGGTTCGGTCGCCGCAGAGGTGGCGGCGCGGATCTCGCAACATGCCTTCGAGTGGCTGGACGGGCCGGTGCACCGGCTCTGCTGTCCCGACACGCCGGTCCCCTACAGCCCGACGCTCGAAGAAGCCTACCTGCCCAACGTGGACAAGCTCGTCGCCAGGGTGCGTGAGCTGGCCAGCTACTGAGATACGGAGAGCTTTATGGCTACTGAAGTCGTGATGCCCCAGATGGGAGAGTCGATCGCCGAGGGCACCATCACCCGCTGGCTGGTGAAGGTCGGCGACAAGGTGGAACGGGATCAGCCGCTGTTCGAGATCTCGACCGACAAGGTCGACGCCGAGATCCCGAGCCCGGCTTCGGGCACCCTGCTGGAGATCCGCAACAAGGAGGGGGAGACCGTCCCCGTCAACCAGGTGGTCGCCATGATCGGCGACGCGGGCGAGCAGCCCGCCGCCGCCCCCGCGGCCGCCGCCGCTCCAGCGCCCGCGGTCCCGGCCGCGTCGCCCGAGGCGGCACCGCAGCCCACGCCCACCGAGGTGCAGCGCGAGGAGACGGCCCGCGAGGGCGCGCCGGCCCCCCAGCCCGCCTCGCCGGAGCCTCAGCCCCAGCCGGCCGTCTCGGCGGAGCAGGCCACGGTGGCCGAGGAGAAGGAGGAGGTGCAGCGCGATTCCGGCGAGTCCGCGCAAGCCAAGGAGATCGAGGCCGGCGAGGAGGAGAGGCTCCGCAAATTCTCCAGCCCCCTGGTGCGCAGCATCGCCGCCAAGGAGGGGGTCAACCTGGAGGCTGTCCAGGGCACCGGCACGCACGGCCGCGTCACCAAGGACGACATCCTGGGCTACCTGGAGCAGCGCAAGGCGGCTCCGGCCCCAGCTCCTGCCGCCGCCGCGGCGCCGGCTCCCGCTCCGGCCGCTCCGGCCCCGGCTCCCGCTCCGGCGCCTGCTCCCGCCGCCGCTCCAGCAGCGCCTCCCGCGGGGCAGCGTCCGCTGCCGGCGGGCTTCCACGTGCCGGCCTACACGGCGGGGGAGAACATCGAGATCGAGCCGATGTCGAAGATCCGCCAGATCACGGCGGCCCACATGGCCTATTCGAAGGCCACCTCGGCCCATGTGACGACCGTCTTCCACATCGACTTCTCGAAGGTGGCCCGCGCCCGCGCCCGGGCCAAGGACGGCTTCTTCCGGAAGGAGGGCACCAAGCTCAGCTTCATGCCCTTCATCTTCAAGGCGGTGGCCACGGCGCTCAAGGGGCATAGGACGGTCAATGCCTCCATCGACGGTACCAACATCGTCTACAAGAAGGACATCAACCTCGGCATGGCCGTCGACATGGGCTCTCGCGGGCTGATCGTGCCGGTGATCAAGAACGCCGACCAGCTCAGCCTGGTGGGCCTCGCGAAGACCGCCAACGACCTCGCCGACCGGGCGCGGAGCAAGAAGCTCAAGCCCGAGGAGACGCAGGGTGGCACCTTCACCATCACCAACCCCGGCGTCTTCGGCAGCCTTTTCGGCACTCCGATCATCAACCAGCCACAGGTGGCCATCCTGGGCATCGGTACCATCGAGAAGCGGCCGATCGTCGTCGAGGACGAGGACGGCAACGACTCGATCGTCATCAAGACCATGTCCTACCTCGCCATCACCTACGACCACCGCCTGGTGGACGGCGCCGACGCCGACCGTTTCATGATCGACGTCAAGAAGGTGATCGAAGAGGACACCTGGACTGAGCTCGAAGCGTACGTGTAGGCGCAACGTACAACCTGGAAGTCCGCGACGAGCCCGGAGGAATCCGGGCTCGTCGTGTTTTTGCGATTACGGATTTCTCGCGGCAGTCAGGTAGGGGTGATACCCGGCACCGTAATGACCTCCAGCTCTTCGACAGGGAGGAAATGCCGCGGATTGTGAGTAACGAGAGGAACCTCATAGCGAATTGCAGTCGCGGCAATCCATGCGTCGGGATCTGAAATTGGGCGGCCTCGCCGGCTCTTGATTTTAGCCCACTCCCAACTCATCGCGTCATCATAGGGCAGGACGTTGTAGCCCCGAAGGTGCAGCCGAAGGTCAGCGATCCGTCGTTCGCTCCAGTTGCGCTCCATGGGCCACCGATAGAGCTCCGCGACCGTCATGAAGGAGATACCCAGGAGATTTCCTTTGAGGATCTCCCAGTAAAGAGGAGCCAGAGAGTGCTTCTTAAGAAAGTAGGAGATGACTGAGGTGTCAACGAGGAGTCGGCTCACGCGTCAGTCCCAGGTAGAGACTCCTGACGCCAGAGCTCCAGAGCAGCCTCGAAACCGTCGTTGACGTCATCTTCGGGCCAGCCGCCGAGCAACTCCTCGAGGTGCTCCACTGGGCGGACCCCTTGCTGGCGAGCGAAGTCTTCGAAGGAAGCTCTCTGCCAGAACTCGGCCATTGGCGGCTCGATCTTACGGACATGTGAGTCTTTTTGTCTTGATACAGGCATGAGCACCTCCATATTCCAGTCTACTCCAAGGCTTCAGATTCGCCAAATCTGCCCGTTGGTGGTTGTGGCTCGTCGTGTTTTCAGGATACAAGTCTCTGGTATACTCTCAAAGAGGTGAGCTTTATGGCCCTGCTGAAGGAGAGCGAGAGGTTGATCACCGGCGAGGAGCTTCTCCATCGCCCCGATCTCAACCCCTGCGAGCTGGTGAACGGGGGAGGGTCGTGCCGACGATGCCGACAGGCGACGAGCCTGCGGACGTGGAGTCCGAGCTGGGGATGAGGCTCCTCGACGACCGGCAGATCCTGACCGAAGAGGAGCTGCTGCCGGGCTTCAGCGTTCCGGTCGCGGAGCTGTTTCCGGAGTCGTAGGGCTGCCGTTCGGCAAGCATTCCGCGGGGCGCGGCAAGCTTCTCTGCGACCGGGCAAGCTGCTCTACGGCGCGGCAAGCTTCTCTGCGGTGCGGCAATCTACTCTATGGCGCGGCAAGCTTCTCTACGACCGGGCA
>DASXJP010000654.1:0-19072 GCA_036497345.1 Thermoanaerobaculia bacterium | reverse complement strand
GCCGCTGGGGATGGCGGACTCCTGGATCGGCATGCCCCCCGAGCGCTACCAGGCCTACGCGGCGGAGAACCGGATCGGCATCCTATGGAATACCGAGGGGGAGGAGCCGAAGCCCCACGGCTGGGAGACGGAGGAGCGGGTGGTGAAGCCCAGCCCGGGCGGCAACGGCTACGGCCCGATGCGCGAGCTCGGGCGCTTCTACGAGATGCTGCTCGGCCGGGGATGCTGGCGGGCCCAGCGCATCCTCCTGCCGCAGACGGTGGAGGCCTTCACCACGCCGCACCGGGTGGGGATGGTGGACGCCACCTTCAAGCACGTGCTGGACTGGGGGCTGGGATTCATCGTGAATTCGATCCAGTACGGGGCGGAGACGGTGCCCTACGGCTATGGGCATCACGCCTCCGCCCGCACTTTCGGCCACAGCGGCTACCGCTCCTCGACCGGCTTCGCCGATCCGGAGCGTGGGCTCGCCGTGGCCCTCGCCTTCAACGGCACGCCGAGCAACGAGCGGCACGAGGCGCGGATCCGCTCGGTGCTCGACGCGGTCTACGAGGATCTGGGGCTGGCCTGAGGGTTACGCCGCGGCCTTGCAGGCACCCTTGTGCGCCTCGTGGACGCCGGCCTTCAGGAGCTCGCACTCATTGTCGTAGGTCTTGTTGTCGCAGCCGCAGACCTTCGAGCCACCCTTCGGGCAGGTCTCGGGGACCTTCACGCACTTGCCGGCCAGATCGGCCACGTTGCACTTGTTGACGGGGAACTTGCAGGCCTCTCCCGCCGGGCACTGGGTGCCGGCGATACCGCCGCATTGCGTACCCGCCTTGCTCGAGCTGCTGTAGCCCTTCCCCTTGTTGTCACCGGACGCGGATTGCGACCATGCGGAGGTCGCGACGCCCACCAGCAGAATCAGCACGAGGCACAGACACAGCTTGACGATCGCCTTCTGAACCATGATCGAGCCTCCTTTTGGTAGGGAACCGCCTCAAACAGGCGCGGTGAACGTTGCAAGGATAACTCAAAAAAACGAGGAAATCCCCTGCCAGATCCACCAGATCCCGACAATGCGGAAGATCCAGAGGAGATTGCGCACCCCCAGCAGGAAGAAGTTGTGGACCGGGAACGGGACCTCGACGGGGGCGTGCTCGCGGACGGCCAGGTAGCCGAACGCCGCCACGTTCACGGTGATGCCCACCACCAGCTTGAACCAGTTGGTGGCGAAGGTCACGGGAGCCGGCTGCCCCGCGGCGGAGACGGCGAGCGCCACGAGCAGGAAGAGCAGGGGGAGGAAGATCCCCAGCCGCAACGGCCAGCGCCAGAGGTGGAGGAAAGAGAAAAACCGGGCGGCCGGCTCGTGGTGTCGGGCGCAGCAGCGGGCGGAGACCGGCCGGCCGCCGCCCGCGCGCAGCTCCAGGTCCACGGGCTCGCGCGGCGGCACCCGGTTGCACCAGAGGCATTTGACCTCCCGCACCCGCTCCATGTACGGGCGGGCGATGAATCTATGGCCGATCATCAGTGCCACGCCCGCGGCGAGGCTCACCCCCACCGGCGCCGGATGGCGGACGAAGAGGAACAGCACCACCGGGATGAACAGGAAGAGGAGGATGCCCGTCGCGTAGACCGCGAGGGGGTTGGGAGCGGGCTGGGGAGTCGTCATGAGAGGGGCGGATTATGCCATGCCCGGGCAGCAGTGCCCGGGCGGATGGCTCACGGCTTGCATTTACGGAACAAAAGATGAGCGGGCTGAGAGCGATCTTTCGGGGTGTGAGCAGGGGGCAGATGCCCGGCTTGCCCGCGGCATGGGAGACGCTCGGGAGGGAGTTTCCGACGGTCAGGCTCCGGGAGATGCCGGTTGCTCCCCAAGAATCCCTTCCCTCCCTTTCAGTGCCGGTCGAGGAGTGGGAATCCCAAAATTTCAACTTCCACGAGATGGACTGGCGGCTCGACGCACTGGCCGAGCGGGATTTCGGGCCGTTCGCCGTCGACGTCTTTGGTGAGCCCAGGGAGCTGGCGCGCTCGGCGGGCGAGATCCTCACCCGCTGCCAGCGATGGATGGACCGCCGCAACGAGGCCTCCCGCGGTCCCCTGTTCGACCGGATCCTCACCCGACACCGGGACGCGCACGATCTCGCCAGGCCGCTGGTGCGGGCCGACTATGACCACGCCCTGGACACCTGGCAATGGACGCTCCGGCTGGCGCCGGACGTGGACCTCGCCGTGCAGCTCGCGGCCCTCTTCCACGACGTCGAGCGCCTGGCGTCCGAGGCCGACGCGCGGGTCGAGCACCACGCCGCCGACTACCAGGCCTTCAAGGACGATCACGCGGCGCGCGGAGCCGAATTGGCCGCGGCCCTCCTGGCCTGGGTCGGAGTCGACGCGGGGACGGAGGAGCGGACGGCCCGGCTGATCGCCGCGCACGAGCATCTCCCCGCGCCGGGAGACCCGGACGGGGCGGCGCTCTCGCTGCTCAACGACGCGGACGCGCTCTCCTTTTTCTCCCTCAACAGCGCCGGCTATCTCGACTACTTCGGGCCGGAGGCGACGCGGCGCAAGGTGGCCTACACCCTGCGGCGGCTGCGGCCGGAGGCCCGCCGGCATCTGGACGGCCTGCGCCTGCGCCCGGCGGTGGCGGCGGCGGTCGCCGCGGAGCTGGAGGCCCTCGCCGCATGAAGCTGGTCATCTTCGGGCTGACGATCAGCTCCTCCTGGGGCAACGGCCACGCGACTCTCTGGCGGGGGCTCTGCCGGGCCCTGGCCCGCAACGGTCACCGGGTGGTCTTCTTCGAGCGGGACGTCCCCTACTACGCCATCCACCGCGATCTCCGGGAGCTCCCCGGCGCCGACCTGCGCCTCTACCCGAGCTGGGAGCAGGTCCTGCCCGCGGCCCGCCGCGAGGTGGCGGACGCCGACGTGGCCATGGTCACCTCGTACTGTCCGGACGGCGTGCCGGCCTCCGAGCTCGTCCTCGCGACCGGCGGGCCGCTCGCGGTCTTCTACGATCTCGACACCCCGGTGACGCTGGACCGGCTCAAGCAGGGCGAGCCGGTCCCCTATCTGCCCGCCGGGGGGCTGGGCGGCTTCGACCTGGTGCTCTCCTACACCGGCGGCCGGGCTCTGGACGAGCTCCGCGAGCGCCTCGGCGCCCGCCGGGTGGCGCCCCTCTACGGCAGCGTCGATCCGGAGATCCACCGCCCCGCCGAGCTCAATCCCAGCTTCCAGGGGGACGTCTCCTATCTCGGCACCTACGCCGCCGACCGCCAGGAGGCGCTGGAGCGGCTCTTCCTGGAGCCGGCGCGGCGGCTGCCGGAGAAGCGCTTCGTGATCGGCGGCGCCCAGTATCCGGTCGATTTCCCCTGGGGGGACAACGTCTTCTTCGTACGCCACCTGCCGCCGGCGGACCATCCGGCCTTCTACGCCTCCTCGCCCCTGACGCTGAACGTGACGCGCGCGGCCATGGCCGCCATGGGCTACTGCCCCTCGGGCCGGCTGTTCGAGGCCGCGGCCTGCGGCACGGCCGTGCTCTCCGACACCTGGGAGGGGCTCGACCGCTTCTTCGAGCCGGGACGGGAGATCTTCACGGCGGGGAGCACGGAGGAGGTCTTCGACGTCCTCTCCCTTCCTTCAGAGGAGATCCGCAAGGTGGCCCGCGCCGCCCGCGAGCGGACGCTGGCCGAGCATACGGCGGAGCGGCGGGCTGAGGAGCTCGTGGAAATTCTGGCGGGTCAAACCCTTGTAGGGGCGGCCCTGTGTGGCCGCCCTGCTTTGGAAGGCGCAGGAAAACAGGGCGGCCACACAGGGCCGCCCCTACAGGAGGATGCCCCATGAGCACCTGGGGGATCGTGCCCGCCGCCGGCATGGGGAGCCGCATCCAGCCGCTGGCCTTCTCCAAGGAGCTGCTCCCGGTCGGCACCCGCATCGCCAGCGGGACGGAGCGGCCGAAGGCGGTCTCGGAGTACTTGGTCGAGCGGATGATTCTCGCCGGCGCCACCCGCATCTGCATGGTGATCTCGGCGGGCAAATCCGACATCGTCGCGTACTACGGCGGCGGCTTCGGCCCGGCGCACGTCTGCTACGTGGTGCAGCCGGAGCCCAGGGGACTGTGCGACGCCCTCTTCCGGGCCGCGCCGCTGATCGGCCCGGACGACCAGGTGCTGATCGGCCTGCCGGACACCGTCTGGTTCCCCGAGGACGGCCTGCGCCGGCTCCCCGAGGACGCGCTCTCCTTCCTCCTCTTCCCCGTCGATCACCCGGAATTCTTCGACGCCGTGGTGACGGGCGAGGGGGGCCGGGTGCTGGAGATCCAGGTCAAGCAGCCCGGCGCCGCCAGCTCCTGGGTCTGGGGGGCCTTCCGCATGCCCGGCCGGATCTTTCACGATCTCCATGCCCTCTGGAGCGAGCGCGGCGGGCGCGACGCGTACGTTGGCTCGCTGGTGAACGCATGGCTGGCGCGGGGGGGCGAGGCCCGCGGGGTCCGCGCCGGCGAGTCCTACGTGGACGTGGGGACGCTCCACGGCTACCGCGAGGCGATTCAGCTCCTGGAGCGACGCGAGGTGATGGCGTGATCGAAGCCGTGAAGCTGTGGAACGAGCCGAACAACAAGTCCCACTGGGACTTCGAGATCGACTCCGAGTGGAGGATGTTCGCCCGCATGGCCAGTCTCGCGGGGGAGGCCGTGCGGGGGGAGAACGGCGCGCTGACCCGCGTCCTGGGCGGGATCTCGCCGATCGACGCCAAGTTCGTCCTCAACATGAAGGAGCAGGGGGTGCTCGATCGCGTCGACGCCATCGCCGTGCACGGCTTCCCGCTCGACTGGAACCACTGGCAGATCCACGAATGGCCGCAGCGGCTGGCCGAGATCCAGGCGCTGACCGACCTGCCGGTCTGGGTGACCGAGGTGGGGGTGTCTACCTTCGGCGCCGAGGAGGTGCAGGAATTCGGCTTGCGCCGTACCGCCGAGCTCCTCCTCGGCAAGTCGCCCCGCATCCACTGGTACAGCCTCTACGACCTGCCGCGCGCCTGGCCGGCCACCACCCGCCACCGCGAGGCCGAGGGGTCCTCCTACTACCGCCATTTCTACTTGGGGCTCCTGCGCGAGGACGGCACCCCCAAGCTCGCCTTGAAACATTTCTCCGACTACACGCCCGAGATGGGCATCTGCCAGTGGTTCCACTTCGAGGACCACCGTCTGGACGACGCCGTGCGCTGGCTGCGCCGGCTCGGGGTGAAAAAGCTGCGCACGGGCCTCTCCTGGGCCGACAGCTTCCGACCCGGCGCCGACGCCTGGTTCGACCGCCAGATGCGGGCGCTCGACGAATTCGACGTCACGATCACCTACTGCTTCACCCCCGAGCACCGCGGCATCCAGCCGCACCACACGAGCCCGCCGCAATGCCTGGAGGAATACGCGGATTTCTGTGCCCGGATGACCCGGCGCTACGCATGACCGGCGGCTCAGTCCGCCTCGTAGTAATTCAGCCCCAGGTGGGTGATCTGCTCCTCTCCTCTGAGATAGCGCAGCGTGTTCTTCAGCTTCATCTGCTGGATGAACAGGTCGTGCTCCGGATAGAGCTCGGGAAGGGTCATCGGGCTCTTGAAGTAGAAGGAGAGCCACTCCTGGATGCCGTGCATGCCGGCGCGGCGGGCGAGGTCGAGGAAGAGGGCGAGGTCGAGCACCAGCGGCGCGGCCAGGATGCTGTCGCGGCAGAGGAAGTCGATCTTGATCTGCATCGGATAGCCGAGCCAGCCGAAGATGTCGAGGGCGTCCCACCCCTCCTTGTTGTCGCCGCGGGGGGGGTAGTAGTTGATCCGCACCTGATGGTGGAACCCCTCGTAGAGCTCGGGGTAGAGGTGCGGCTGGAGGATGTGCTCCAGCACCGAGAGCTTGCTGACCTCCTTGGTCTTGAAGCAGTCGGGGTCGTCCAGCACCTCGCCGTCGCGGTTGCCCAGGATGTTGGTGGAGAACCACCCCTGGAGCCCCAGCATGCGGGCCTTGAGGCCGGGGGCGAGGATGGTCTTCATCAGCGTCTGGCCGGTCTTGAAGTCCTTGCCGCAGATGGGCACCCTCTTCTTCGCGGCCAGCTCGCGCAGGGCCGGCACGTCGATCGTGAGGTTGGGCGCGCCGTTCGCGAAGGGGATGCCCAGCGACAGGGCCGCGTAGGCGTAGATCATGCTCGACGGGATGGCCTCGTCGTCCGCCTGGAGCCCCGCCTCGAAGGCGGCGAGCGACCCGTGGACCTCGGAGGCGCACATGTGCCTCTCGGTCGAGCCGCACCAGACCATCACCGAGCGGTCCACCCCGCGCTGGCGCTGGAAATCCTCGATCTCCCCGATGAGCTGGCGGGCCAGCTCCCACTTGCTCCCCTCCTTGGTATAGGTCCCGTGGAGCCGCTTGACGTAGCGGGAGTCGAACACCCCCTTCATGGGCCGCACCGCTTCCAGCTCGGGTCGGAGCCGGTCGAGGAGGCTCCGTTCGAGGACGTTGGCCTCGCAGGCGGCCTCATAGGCGTCGTCGGGGAAGATGTCCCAGGCGCCGAAGACCAGGTCGTCCAGCTTGGCCAGGGGGACGAAATCCTGGATGCGGGGCACCCGGTTCTCGGTCCGCTTGCCGAGGCGGACCGTGCTCATCTGGGTCAGCGAGCCGATCGGCAGCCCAAGCCCCCGCTTCACCGCCTCGACCCCCGCGATGAAGGTGGTCGAGACCGCCCCCAGCCCCACCAGCAAAACGCCCAGCTTCCCCTCCGCCGGCTCGATGTGAACGCCCTTCTGGCTCATGGAGATCTCCTCTCGGGCAGACCCGTAGCTTCTACTTTCCCGTGCAACCCATGTGCCATGAAGATGTTGGAAAATCCTCTGTATGGATGACCGCCCCATCGTCTGCGTCGACCTCAACGGCGTGCTCGACCTCTACACCGGCTGGAAGCACGAGAAGCACTGGGACCCCCCGCGGCCGGGAGCGGAGGAGCTCCTGCGCCGCCTCAACGAGCGGGGGTACCGGGTGGTCGTCTTCACCTCCCGCTGGGCGGACGACGCCCGCGCCTGGCTCGCCGAGCACGGATTGGATCGCTGGGTCTCCGAGGTGACGGACAGGAAGCCCGCCGCCCACGTCTTCGTGGATGACCGGGCGGTCTGCTTCCGGGGGGACTACGAGGAGACGCTGGAGGAGATCGCCCGGTTCCGGGCGTATTGGGAGGAGGGGAATGACGGCTAAAGAGGGACCGTAACGCTACAGTGGGAAGTAGCCGCTGTCGATCTGCCCTTCGATCTCAGCGACAACCTCGTCCTCCTCGCGGAGAAAGGTTTGAAACCTGGAATGTTGTTTGACTTCGTCGAAGTAGCGCCAGTCTGTCAGGACCCGCCAGGCGTAGCCATAGTGAAGACGGGCCAAATGAAGCCATGCAAGGATCTCCTCGATCGCCTTCGTTCCATCAGCTATAGCAAGTGCGGTCGCTGCCAGGGGCTCTGGCCAGAATCCGAGCGGAATAAAGCTGAACTTTGCACGGGTGAGAGCCGCCTCAAAAACAGAGCTTCCCAGCTTGCTAAGCTCCGTCTTGCCACGGAGAATGTCTGCCGGCTCTGCAGGTAATCGATAGAGCTCCTTGAGAAATTCTAGCGACTCAGGATCTCCGTTCAAGGTTCCACTTGCCAAGCGCTCAACAGCCCGAATGAGGTGAGGCATCGTTTCTGAAGCGGAATGCCTGCCACTAGCCCACCTCAACATTGTGCTAGGCAAAACGCCAAATAATAATTTGGCAAATTCCTCCCGATCCTTGATCTCCACTCGTTTACCGGGACCGAAAACCATTGCCTTACGGCTACTCACGTAGCCAGCGAGGACACTCAAGAGATCCTCTAGATTTTCTATCCCTGAGCCTTCGAGGCCCAACAAGAGAGAACCTGCTTCAGGTAACCCGTATGAAGTAGAACACTGAAAATACACCAAACAATGCGCCAAATAGCGTTTATGGCTTTCATTGTCGATAGCTCGAATAAACCTCCAAGCCCTTTCGTATGGGCCGGGAGACTTCAGGTGGAGCGCAGAGACAGCGGCAGCAATCGGAATACGCTCCATGTCCTCCCAGCGCAGCTCGCGGCGCAGCTTAGGCAGAGAAATAACAGTATACGCAGTTGGAAAAGTCGGAACCGGCGCTCCCTGCTCACGAAGTAGGCGCAATTCTGGAAGCCTCTCGGCGGCAAAGCGACTGAACAGTCGCAAATATTCAGACCCTGGCTTTCTCATGAGGTCCAGAAGGTACATGTGCAGTTGAGCCGCCTCAACTGCCCCCGGAAGCAACCTGGACTTCAGCCTGCCGGCCAATCTTACATACGCCTGCGCAATAGGATCTTGTGAGAGGTCAACAATAAATATTGTCTCTCTAAGAGCAGCTAAAGGGTGATATGGAATTTGCACCAATTCTGGACTTTCGTAAGCAACATCCAGCCCTCCGTCTTCCTCTTCCGATATCTCTGGTTTATCAAGAATTGCTTCAAGAGGCTGGCTGCTGTCTTGGCTGAGTCGAAGCGCTCTGCTGAGCACCTGCAATCTCTGCTCGACTTCGGGCTGAGACCAAGGCGGCACTGGGCCTACAGCCACGAGGAACCGTTTTGCCCTCTTTTTGAACAGCCCCGCCTTTCTCATGAAATATCGGGTGCCCTCGATATTCTGCTGGTTCAGCCCACAGCAAAGCACCAGAGCATCCGCTACCGTTCCAATTGAAAAGCCGGCGATCTCGTTCAGGCCCGTGCGTGAGTCGATGAGCACGATGTCATACGTAGCCTGCACCGTGGTGCGGAGCGTAAAGAGAATGTCTCCCGGAGCTTCGAATCGGGCGCTGGTGAAGTATCTCCGTACGTGATCTCCAAACCGGTGCCCCGGCCCTCCGGGCTCGAAAAGGCTCGCGAGATCCAACTCGCCCAACCGCTCCAAGTAGTCGGACGGCGGCTCTTCCGAGGCTTTGGCGGTCCGGTGGGGCTCCAGGGTGGCCGGTATCAAATCGATTCGGCCGTTCCGGTAAGGAATTCCTTCCGGGAGCTTCTCCTGCCAGGCATCGGGGAGAGTCAGCGGGACGGTGTACTCAGCCAGGGAACGGGGATATTCAGGGCTCTTCTGTTGTTGATCCGCTTCTTCCAACGTACGCCGGGCTTCCAGGAGGAGGTCAAGGGAATCCTTGCGGACGTGAGACGGCCGACGGCGGACGTCCCGCGCGAAGAAATGGGTCATGCCAGGCGCTTCGAGATCGAAGTCCACCAGCAGGACCCGCCAGCTCTGGAGAGCCAGGACATGGGCCACATTCACCAAGGCCATGGTGCGCCCTACTCCCCCTTTGTAGGAGTAGAACGTGACGACGCGAGTCCGGCTGTCAGGCTCCAGCAAGCCCCAGTCCTTCAGGCAACCTTTAACAAGATTTCACGTCGCAGCCCGGCATCCTTGAGAATCTCGGAGCTGCGCCTGGCGACAGGCTTGGACGAAGCGAATACAGAGCGAGCACCCTGCACTTCCAGCTCTCGATCAATGGCAGCTCGTAGATCCGGAGGAAGCGAAGACACCCTGCCCAGGATAGCGCGAGCTTCCTCTTCTCCTTCTGTGACGGCCTCGAAAATAAACTGACTGAGCTCAAGCTCCCTCTCCTCGCGAGGACAGACACTCCACCAGACGGCCAGGTGTGACACCTGCTCTTGCAAGGAGGACCCCAAAGCGGAAAGAGCCAGCGTGGTGCTCTGGGGTCGATTCAGCAGCGATTCCCAGTAGGCTCGCGCCGGAGATTCGGGCCGGCCGGACGCCTGCCGGAGAGCCGCGAAGAGGATTTCATTGATCAAACCCTCCTCCGGCCAACGGGCGGCAAAACCCTCCGGCTGCTCGGCCAAGCTCTTCAGCTCCTGAAGGAACCACGGCCCGGCCGGAGGTAGAGTCACCTGCTGACACAGACGGAGAAGCGGACGGAGATAGCCTGGCACTGAAGGCGCCGCCGTACCAGCTTGAACGAGCAGGTGACGAACGGCCTGTCCGACCAGCGGAACCAGGGGATGGCCCAGGCCCAGATTGCGCAGGAGCCCGACGATCAGCGACTCCGGGTCCTCGTCGGACCGCCGGTCGATCGGGAACCAGGGGTCCCGACCGCTGAGGCGATCCCGGATCCAGTTGGCAAGCCAGTCCGGCCCCATGCGTTCCAGGCACTCTGGATCGAGGGTTCCATCGGAGCGGAGGCGGGGCTCGAAAACGGGCTCTGTCATGGGATCGATCCTACGAATCTCGGCGGTTCGCTCAAGATCCGGAGCTCAGCGTTATCGTGGACGATCTCCGGTTGCGGCGGATAGGGCCCCAGAGGCTCTGTCCACCCGCAACAGGTCTCGGGGCGTCCGCTGTCCGGTTCCTCTTCCGGAGCCGGGCGGAACAGATGAATCCAGCCGGCATCCGCCACGGTAGGGAAACGATGATCCGCGACCGCGTCCGTCGGATAGGACATTTCTACCAGAATCTCAATCCCGCTACGAGGCCCTTGCCATAAAGGGAGAGACAAAGCGCGTGACAGTGCCTCCGCATCATCCCGTGGCGCTCCAGCCAGGTGATCGAAGGTGGCGAAGACCTCCTCACCCCGACCGAGGCGATCCGTCGGGGCCAGACGGGACGCTGCCCAGCGGCTTCTCAAACGGGAGAACAGAGTTTCAGGCGGTAAAGCGTCGCGGTCGAACGCGTCGCGTGCCCGCTTGCCCAGCATGCGCTCGATGAGGTCCGCCGCCGACCTCCGGCTTCTGCTGTAGCGTAGGAGCCCATCTGGCAGGTGCTCGCGGGGAACCCGCAGGCCGCGACCGCCAAACTCCTGGCAGACCCCGTCGTAACCGGCGGGCCGCTCGGGCAAGGGCAGGGGGGCCAGACGGCTGGCGCAACATCGCAGAAGCTCCGCCAACTCCGAGGGGTCTCCAAAAACGCCATCTCCCACCAAGTGAGCTTCCGTCTGCAAATTCTCCAGAACCTTCGCCCCGTTCCGTACCCCGTCCGGAGAGGAGCTGGTGTGAGCTTCAAGCCAACTCGTCCAACTCGTGAAAGCGGTCCTCTCGTCATCCGAGAGGGAGCCCAGTGCTTGACGGTAAAGGTTTGAAGGCACGGTCTCTACGATACTAAGCCCGCTCCAGTTCGTCTACTTCCCTACGCCGCCACCCCCAGCCCCCGGGTGATTGCCCGCCGGAGCCGCCCGGCATAGCGCTCCATCTCGGAGCGCAGGCGGGCCGCCTCAGCGGGGACCGTGGGCTCCAGGGCCTCGGCGGCGAGGACGTGGCGGCCGGTCTGGAAGGCGAGGTAGGCCACGGTGTAGAAGTCGAGTTGCAGCCGCTCAGGCTTCGGGGTGCCGCTCCGGCAGGCCACATCGTCGGCGAGCCGGTCCAGCCCGTCCTCGTCGAGGTCGAGCTCCACCGCCGCTCCCGCCAGGTCCCACGCGACGTCCTGCGGCCCCACGAGATCGTTTCCCCGGTGGTGATCGAGGGCGTCGGCCTTGAGGATCTTCCCCTCGGGAGTGACCAGCCACTCCCAGGCGTGCATCTTGTTGTCGGTGAGGACGGGCCGCTCCAGGCGGTCGAGGTCGGGCAGCCGGCCGCGCCAGCTCTGGATCACCTCGGCGGCGACCGGCCCCAGCGCCCGCTCGGTGTTGTGGACCAGCATCTCGAAGAGCTTGTGGGGCGTGGCCCCCCGCTCCTTTGGCGCAGCCGGGAAGCGCGATGCCCGGAAGGCGAGATACGACGCCACGACGTCGAGCAGGGCCCGGGGGTCCACCTCGGGGGCGAGCGGCAGCGGACGGACATCCTCCAGCCAGGGTCCTACCAGGAAACCGTGGCGCAGGCCGGTGACCGGTGGGATCAGGCGGGCGTCTCCAAGAGCTTGCGCCAGCGTCAGCTTCTCCCTCCCGTAGCGGCCGAGGCCCGCGAACTTGAGGAGCCATCGCCGGCCGCCCGCGGCGAGCAGGTACTTGCGCCGCTCCCCCTGGACGTCCACCGCCGGCCAGAGCGCGCGGTCCGGGAAGAGCTTCTCCCGCCAGCGGCCGGCGCTCAGGTCCTCCAGGGGCGCCTCCGGATCTCCGGTGAGGTCCTTGACCCAGCTTTCCAGCGGCCAGCGGGAGGCGAAGACGCTCTCGAATTCCACGACCTCCCGGCGCGCCCGCTCCCAGCGCGTCCGGTGGCGCTCGCCAGCGTAGGGCCCGAGACCGCCGCGATGGCTGGGGAAGAAGGAGAGCGCCTCCGGCGCCACCCCCCGGTCCTCCAGCCAGTCGGCCACGCAGCCGAAGGAGCTCCCCGAGAGGCCCGGCCCCTCGTCCACCACGGCGTAGCGGGGCCGGGCTCCGTCTTCACCCAGAAGCTCCCGCTGGAGCCGACCGCCAATGGCGACCTGGCGCGAGAAGGGGTGCCCTTGAGGCCGCACGCTCACCACGGAGGCCTCTTCTCCCGCCACCGCCGCCACCGCCGCGGCGAGCCCCGTGCCGATGCTGCGGATGCCGATCACCTTCAGGGGCCCTTCGCGCAGCGCGGCTTCAGCGGCACAGAAGTAGGTCTCGGGGTAGAGCCCGTAGAAGGCGTACCCCTCGGGGACGGAGACCTCGATCGTCGCGGGAAGGTCGAGCGCCAGGATCGCGTCGAGAGCGCGCTCAATCGGCTCTCCCAGGGAAAGAGAGCCGAACGTGCGGAACGAGGAGAGCAGCTCCTCGGCCACCGCCCGGGTCAGCCGCGCGGCGGCCTTCCCAGCCGGGCTCGGCCGCTCCTCGCCGTCCTCCGCGAGCCGCCGGTCGAGCAGCCCCTGCTCCAACTCCCCGGCCTCCACCAGCAGCTCCACCAGAGTCGCGTGCCGCTCGATCGGGAGGCGGGCCGTCTCCAGCCGTTCCAGGCCGGCGCGGATCGCCGCGATCTTATTCCGGGGATCCTCAACCCGTTTGGGGTCGCCGTAGACCAGCATAGGCGCTAAAAGCGGATGCAATCAACCGACATACTTGACATGTCAACTATCGACCCCTACAATCATCCCCATGGAGAAGGAGATGAGCCAGTTGCAGCGGGAGATCCGGCAAGGAAAGCCCTTCCGCTCGCGCGGCCAGGAGGTGGCTGTGGCATTGCTTCGCACGGCGGATCTGATCCGGCGGACCGTCGGCCGGGTTCTGGAGCCGCACGACATCACCCCTCAACAGTACAACGTGCTCCGCATCCTGCGCGGCGCGGGCGAGCAGGGTCTGCCCACCCTGGAGATCGCCGACCGCATGATCGAGCAGGCGCCGGGGGTGACCCGGCTGCTCGATCGCTTGGAGGTGAAGGGTCTGGTGCGCCGCCAGCGCTGCGCGCAGGACCGGCGCCAGGTGCTCTGCTGGCTCACCTCCACCGGGCTCGAGCTGGTCGAGCGGCTGGACGAGCCGGTCGACTCCGCCGACGCCGAGGCGGTCGCCATGCTCACGCCCGAGGAGCAGGAGCGCCTTCTCCGGATGTTGGACGCCATCCGCTCCGGACCCAGATAGAAAAATTTTTTCGTCGGAAGATTGAACTGACAATCTTGTACCCGACACTCATCCCTCGCGAGAGGACCTGAATCAAGGAGGAAACGCCGATGAATCGCAAGCTGTTCGCCGCCGCCGTGCTCACCACGCTCGCCGCCCTGCCGCTGCGGGCTGACACTTTCGCCGTCGACCCCAACCATTCCGAGGTGTCGTTCCAGATCCGCCATCTGGTCAGCCAGGTGCGGGGCCGCTTCAACGAATTCTCGGGAACGGTCCAGCTCGATCCCAAGAACCTGCCCGCTTCCTCGGTCGAATTCCACATCAAGGCGGCCAGCATCGACACCCACGTGGCCGACCGCGACAAGCACCTGCGCTCGGCCGACTTCTTCGACGTCGAGAAGTATCCCGAGATCAGCTTCAAGAGCGAGTCGGTCCAGCCCGCCGGCAAGGACAAGTACAACGTCACGGGCACCCTGACCATGCACGGCGTCAGCAAGAAGGTCACGCTGCCGGTGACCTACGGCGGCCAGGTCAAGCTCGGGGGTAGCACCCGCGCCGGCTTCCAGACCGAGACCACGCTCGATCGCAAGGACTACGGGATCATCTGGAACAAGGCGCTCGACGCCGGCGGCGCGATGCTGGGGGACGACGTCAGCATCTCCATCAACCTGGAGGCCGTGAAGAAGGACGACGCCGCCGCGAAGGGCAAGTAAGCGATCGCCCACCCCTGAGCGGACCGCGCCCGCGGGGATCCTGACGGAGCCCTCCCGGGGGGCGTCATTCCCCTCTCTTCCGCCGCGCGGGCCCTTCCTTTTCACGTCTGGAAATTTCGGAGGGCGGACGCCGCCCTCCGAGATCCCCGTCCGCGATCTCGCGGGGCGGACGTCGCCCTGTGAGATCCCGCAAGAAAATCTCGGAGGGCAGCCATTGCCCACCGAGATCCCGGATGGAAATCTCGTTGGGCGATCGCTGCCCTTCGAGATCCCGCCAGGAAATCTCACTGGGCAGCCGTCGCCCTCCGAGATCCCGAGCCGGAATCTCGCTGGGCCGCCGCTGCCCTCCGAGATCCCGAAAGGAAATCTCACTGGGCAGCCGTCGCCCTCCGAGATCCTGGACCGGAATCTCGCTGGGCGACGGCCGCCCTCCGGGGGGCGATCGCGCGCGAGCCTCGCGTCCTCCGCGCCCCTTCTTCCTGTATATAGGCGGCCATGAAGACCAACGCCGCCCGCCTCCTCGACTCTCTGGGCATCCCCTACGAGCTGCGCGACTACGAGGTCGACCCCGACGACCTCGCCGCGGAGTCGGTGGCCCGCAAGATCGGGCTCCCTCCCGAGCAGGTGTTCAAGACGCTGGTGGCGCGGGGGGACCGCACCGGCGTGCTGCTCGCCGTGGTGCCGGGGGACATGGAGCTGGATCTGAAGGCGCTCGCCCGCCTCTCCGGCGACCGCAAGGCCGAAGTGGTCGCGCTCAAGGAGGTGCAGCCGCTGACCGGCTACGTGCGGGGCGGGGTCACCGCCCTCGCCGGCAAGAAGGACTACCCCGTGTTCGTGGACGAGACGGTCGAGCTGTTCGACGTGATCTCGGTCTCGGCCGGCGCCCGGGGGACCCAGATCCTGCTCGCGCCGGCCGACTACCTGCGCGCCGTGCGCGGCACCGTGGGGGAGATCGCCAAAGAGAAGGACGGATCGTAGTATATTGTCAGTGCTGCATAGATCCGTCCGATTGATCCGTCCGGATAGCGCGGCCATGTCCAACCCATCCCCTCCACTGACCGCTCACGAGCTGATGCGTCAGCTGGGGTTCAGGTTCCCCACGGGGGCCGTCCTGGAGCCCACGTCCGCCTCGCGGGCCCCGGCGCCGCGTTACGAGGTGCCGCTCGCCCTGGGACCCCGCGCCGCCTCCACGCGGCGGATGCTCCACGTCACCAACGGCGACAGCGCGGCCGGATCGCTCCGCCTCTCCGGGATCTCCGGCGAAGTCTCGGTCACCGCCGACGTGCTCCACGAGGGGCCGGCCCCGGGCGGCCTACCCCCGGAACGCTGGCGGAAGGTGCGCGCCCGCTATCTCGCCGAGAGCGGCTACGATGATTACGACTCCTGCCTGGCCCGCCTCACCCGCTGGGACCACACCCTGGAGGATTACCGCTCTTATGACGAGGTGGTCCTCTGGTTCGAGCATGACCTCTTCGACCAGCTCCTGCTGATCCGCGCGCTCGACGGCTTCGCCGGGCGCAACCTCGGAGGCACGGAGCTGTCGCTGATCTGCATCGGCGAGTTTCCGGGCGTCGTCCCCTTCCATGGACTGGGCCAGCTCACGCCCCAGCAACTGGCGACCCTGCTGCCCAGGCGCCAGCGGGTCTACGAGGGGCAGAAGCTGCTGGCGCGCGACGCTTGGCGGGCCTTCTGCTCGCCGGACCCCACGGGCCTGGAGGCGATCCTCGCCCGCGACACCTCCCCCCTGCCGTTCCTCGCCGGAGCGCTGCGCCGGCATCTCGAGGAGCTCCCCTGGGTCCCGGACGGCCTGGCGCGTTCCGAGCGGCAGATCCTGCTGGCGTTGCGCCAGGGGGCCGGCACCTTCGAGGAGATCTTCCGCACTGCTCAAGGTATGGAGGAGCGGGTCTACATGGGGGATCTCTCCTTCCACCGCATCCTGCGCGAGCTCGCCGCGCCGCCCAGGCCCCTGCTCCGCTTCGAGCCGGCGGCGGGTGGCCCGGGGCGCGCGCAGCGGATCGCCCTCACCGCCACCGGCCGCGAGGTCCTGGAGGGGCGGGACGACTGGGTGCGCATCCGCGGCATCGACCGCTGGCTGGGCGGCGTCCACCTCCAGGGGGTGGAGGCGGCCTGGCGCTGGGATCCTGAAACGGGACGGCTGGTCCGGCCGTAGGAACGGAGGGAGGCCGGAATAGCGGCCCGGCCCCCGCCCGTTTTTCCGATCAGGAGCCCGGAGGCTTGACACCCATGCATTCACACCTGGCGCGATTCTGGACCCGAGCTCTCCTCGGTCTCGCTTTGCTCCTCGGTTTCGCGGCGCTGCCCGCCGCCGCCCGGCCCCAATCCATCCTCGACGACGAGCAGTTCCGCGCCGAGCTCCGCCAGGGGCTCGACCGCCTCTACGACATGGACTACGACGGCGCCAACGCCGTCTTCGCCGAGATCGAGAAGCGGTATCCGGACCACCCCGTCGGCCCGTTCCTGCGCTCGCTCCACCCCTGGTGGGAGATCCTGGTCGATCCCGACGACGACTCGCACGACGACGCCTTCTTCGACTCGATGAAGGAGGTGATCAAGCGCTGCGACCGGCGCCTGCGGCGAGATCCCCAGGATCTCGACGGCATGTTCTTCAAGGCCGGCGCCCTGGCGTTCCGGGGCCGCCTGTACACCGACCGCAAGAGCTGGCTGCGCGCGGCGCTGGACGGCCGCAAGTCCCTCCAGCTCCTGGAGGAGGTCCGCAAGCGGGACCCGGAGAACCCCGACCTGCTGCTGGGGATCGGCCTCTTCGACTACCTGGCGGACGTGGCGCCGCGCGAGTACCCGATCCTCAAGCCGTTCACCCGCTTTTTCCCGCAGGGGAGCCGCGAGCGGGGGCTCGCCGAGATCGCCCAGGCGGTCGAGAAGGGGCACTTCGTGCAGGCCGAGGCGGCGTTCTGCCTGGTGCAGATCAACTACATCTTCGAGCACGACTTCGCCACCTCGCTCCACTACGCCCGCTGGCTGCGCGACCGCTATCCGGACAACGCGATCTTCCACGTCTACGAGGGGCGGGCCCTCGCCCAGCTCAACCTCTGGCCGGACGAGCACCAGGACCTCCTCGACGTGCTGGCGCGGCAGTCCGAGGGGAAGACCGGCTATCGCGGGGACGTGATCCAGCAGGCCCTCTACGTGCTGGGAAGGGACGACGTGCGGTGGCGGCAGTTCGGCGAGGCGGTCCCCGTCCTCTCCCGGCTCGAGGGGCTCCCCACGCGCAGCAGCGCCGACCAGGACTACAAGGCCTACGGCCGCCTCTACCGGGGCATGGCGCTGGACGCCCTGGGCCGCCGGGACGAGGCCGTCTACTGGTACAACCGGGCCCTCTCGGCGAGGCCGCCCAGCCAGGTCCGCGACAAGGCGCGGGACTATCTCAGGGCTCCGTATCAGTGGTGACCGGGCGCCGCCAGAAGAAGTAGATCAGCGCGCCCGCCACCAGGGCGACGGCGCCGGCGATCAGGTTCTCCTTCTTCGCGCTCGCCGCGAACACCACGCAGAGCACGGCGGCGGCGGCGGGAATGAACGCCCCGCCGGGAAGGCGGACCGCCGCTTCCCGGGGGAGCTTGCGCCGCAGCACCGGCACGGCCAGGGCGGTGCCGAAATAGGTGGCCAGCCGGGCCACGGTCGACAGCGTGGCGAGCGCCTCGAAGGAGCCGGTGAAGGCGAGCGGCAGGGCGATCGCGGTCTGCAGCACGACCGCCGCCGCGGGCGTCCTGTGCTTCGGATGCAGGGTGGCCAGGAACCGCGGCCCGAAGCCGTCCTGGGCCAGGGCGTAGAGGTAGCGCGGCCCGGAGAGCACGGTATTGCCGTTGGTGCCGAGGATCGAGATCACCCCGCCGACCGTCATCAGCAGGCCGCCCCAGGGGAGGAACCGCGCCGCGGCGTCCGCCAGCGGGGTCGCGGAGCTGGCGACGCCGGGGAGGGTCCCCAGGGCCACCCACTGCACGGCGGTGTAGATCAGGGTGACGATGACGATCTGGGTGATGAGGGCGAACGGCACGTCCCGGCGCGGGTTCTTGAACTCTCCGGCCGGCGCCGCCGTGTTCTCGAATCCCGCGTAGGCGTAGAGGAGGAGGAGGACGGCATCTCCCAGGCCGCCCGCTCCCGGCTTCGGGGTCACCGAGGTCGCGAGGCTGGGGGAGACGTAAAAGATCCCCACGAAGATGAAGACCAGGAGCGGCAGGGTCTTGGTGATCGCCAGGAAGACCGCCGTGCGCACCCCCGACTTGACGCCGATGACGTTGATCCAGGTCAGCAGGAGGACCGGCAGGACGATCGCGAGCCCTCTCCCCCACCCCACGTTGGCCCCCGGCCAGAGATAGCCGACCGCCCGCGCGAACCCCACCGACAGCGAGGAGACCGAGGCGACCCGGGCGAGCCACGTCATCCACCCCACCTCGAAGCCGGCGAGCTCGCCGAACGCCTCGCGGGTGTAGATGTAGGCGCTCCCCGGGCGGTCGAAGTAGCTGCCGGCCTCGGCGAAGCAGAGCACCAGCAGGAGCACGGCGATGCCGGCCACCACCACCGCCCCCACGCTCGCCCACCCCAGGATGGCCGCCGCCGCGGCCGGCAGCAGGTAGACGCCGCTACCGATGACGTCGTTCACCGAGAACCCGACGATCTCCCACCGGGAGACGGCCCGGCGCATGGCGATCTTCTGGGGTGGGGCGCTGGAGTCGATCAAGCCCCGAGATGGTACCCGAAATTCAGTGCCGGATGACCGGCCATCTGGACCAGTCGTTCCGGTAGGGCAGGAAGTCGCGGTCCGAGCACCGCAGGTATGAATCCTGGACGTTGAAGCGGAGGATCAGGTCGTCCCGGCTGATGCTCCCAACCCCACGGCTCGTATGCTCCAGGGCAAGCTGGCGGCGGCTTA
>DASXJP010000653.1:0-5543 GCA_036497345.1 Thermoanaerobaculia bacterium | reverse complement strand
GTCCACACCGCCGTTGGCCGTGCCGCCGTTGTCCATCAGGTCGATGGTGATCGTCGCGCTGCCGTTTGCGTTCGCCGCCGGCGTGTAGGTCAGCGTGCCCGTCGGCGAGATCGCCGGACCGGCCGAGAAGAGCGACGGATTGGAGTTGTTCGTGACGTTGAAGGTCACCGTCTGCCCGGACTCGCTGGGCGGGCCGGGCGAGATCGCGGTCGCCCAGTTGGCCACTGTCTGCGGGCCGGCATCCTCCAGGACCGTCTGGTCCGGCCCCTTGGTGAACGACGGGGCGTCGTTGACGTCGGTGACGGTGATGGTCACCGTCCCGTTGGCGCTACCCAGCAGGTTGTTGGCTGTATAGGTGAAGGTGTCGGTCCCGGCGAACACGGCCGATGGCGGGTTGTAGGTGAAGCCGCCATTGGTGGCGAGGGTCACCGTGCCCCCCTGCGTCGTCGGTGCCGCGGTCTGCGGCGTGGCCGTCAGGCCGCCACCGGTGTCATTGCCGAGCACGCCAGGCGCCGGCACGTTGAGGGTCGTGCCCTGCAGGGTCGTATAGGAATCGGGGTTCGCCACCGGTACGGTGTTGAACTGCAGCTCCGCGTCGATCCGGAAATACAGGCCCGCGACGGTCCGCGCGCCGAACAGGGCGCGGATGTCGGTGCCCGCGGGCGCGTCCGGAGTCGGCTCGGTGGCCAGGAGGGTGTCCGGGGTCCACTCGGCCGTGGTGGTGCCGTTCAGATCGAAGATCGCGGCCGCCCAGGCGGCGCCGGCGAGGCCGAAGAGCAGGATGGCGATCATCACCGCCGACGCCGAGCGGCGCCGCAGCAGGACGACGGCCACCAGCGCGAGCAGCAGGCCGAGGAAGAGCAGCCCGAGCTCCGAAAGGGTCGGGATGTCGAGGATCGCCAGCGCCGCCTGCATCAGGATCGGCGGCCCGTTGCCGGGCCCCTCCTTGGTGGTCAGCATCTCGTCGCGCAGGACCCCGCCGTTGTCGAAGGCCAGCACGTACAACTGGATGATCGGCGGCTTGCCGATGGGCGCCAGGTTCGAGGGAATGAAGGTCTCGATGACGCTCGCGCCGCCCGTGCCGTTGCTCATTCCGACCGGGTGGATCCCCCCGGGGGTGATGTCCACCGGGGCGCCGAAGGTCGTCCCCGTACAACTGCTGACCTCGATCTTGGTCACCTGCGGCGGCGCGAGCGAGGCGTTCACCATGGTGGTGAGGATCGCTTCGATCCCGTGGATGGTCCCGGTCAGCGCCGTGACGTCACAGCCCGTGTTCTGATGGTTGTCGAGATCCAGCAGGATCTGGAACTTCGAGATCGGCTGCGCCGAAGCGCCCGATGCGAAGGCCACCGTCATGAGCAGCAGGGCGAAGGCGATCCTGGCGGCAACAGTTTTCAAGTGACTCATCGGAAAGCTCCTCGGCAGGACATCAGACGCCCGTCCTCCCGTGCATGGGAAGACGGACCAGGACAGAGCACAAGGTCGGCGATAGCGGGCGGCATCGAACACTAACCTGGAATCAATCTCTTTGTCACGAGCTCACGGCATCCCGAAAAAACTACCTCAAGGTGGACGAGCTGATACGGACCAGTGAGCTGGGCAAAGACCTGGACTACGGTGCGTCGTACGTTATCACAGACCAGGGACGATTGCGGCCACCCGACGTGAAATTCAAGAATCTGTCAACCGCCTAATCAGCGCGCGGCTCCCGCCTCTGTTATGCTCCGGGAAGCTTCCGAATCCCTCCGATGTCTGAGACCGCCGCGACCCTCGACTCCCTGCTTGCCACCAAGCTCTACATCCCGGCCCTGCGCCCCAACCGGGTGCCCCGGCCGCGGCTGACGGCGCGGCTGGAGGCGGGCGCGGTGGGCCCCCTGACCCTGATCTCCGCCCCCGCCGGCTTCGGCAAGTCGACGCTGCTCTCCGAGTGGATCCACTGTGGCGGCCGGCCGGTGGCCTGGGTGTCGCTCGACGAGGGGGACAACGATCCCATCCGCTTCCTCGGCTATCTGGTGACGGCGCTCCAGAAGCTCCGTCCCGGTCTCGGGGAGGACGCGCTCACCGCCATCCGCCATACCCAGAGCCCCACGCGGCGGACGCTCGAGCCGATCCTCAACCGCCTGCTGAACGAGATCCATGCCCTGGACGAGGACCTGGTGCTGGTGCTCGACGACGTCCACGTGCTCGACGATCCGGAGGTGCATCACATCCTGCAGCTCCTGCTCGACCGGCTGCCGCCGCGCATGCACGTGGTGCTTGCCACCCGGGTCGATCCGCCGCTCCATCTCTCGCGGCTGCGCGCCCGCGGCCAGCTCACCGAGATCCGCGCCCGCGACCTTCGCTTCACCTCGCAGGAGGCGGCCGACTTCCTCAACCAGGCGATGCGCCTGTCGCTCTCGACCGCCGACGTCGAGGCGCTGGAGGAGCGCACCGAGGGGTGGGCCGTGGGGCTCCAGATGGCCGCGCTCTCCCTCCAGGGACGGCGGGACGCCGAAGCCTTCATCGCCCAGTTCACCGGCAGCCACCGCTTCGTCCTCGACTACCTGACCGACGAGGTGCTCTCGCGCCAGCCGGAGCCGGTGCGCGAGTTCCTGCTGCGCACGTCGATCCTGGCCCGCCTCTCGGCCCCGCTCTGCGACGCGGTGCTGGACGGCTATGGCGAGGGCCGCGACAGCCAGTCGATCCTGGAGACCCTGGACGGCGCCAACCTCTTTCTCATCCCGCTCGACGACACGCGGACGTGGTACCGCTATCATCACCTCTTCGGCACCCTGCTCCGGCATCAGCTCGAGCGCAAGCTGGCGACGCCCGAGATCGCGGCCCTGCACCTGCGGGCGAGCGACTGGTACGCTGATCACGGCCATCCCGAGGACGCGCTGGAGCACGCGCTCGCCGCCGGAGCGCTCGACCGCGCCACCGAGCTGATCTCCGCGCACGCCATGCCGCGGCTGATGGCGGCCGACGCCGGCACGGTGATCCGCTGGATCCGCGCCCTGCCGCTCGAGTGGCTCGACCGCCGGCCGGAGCTGCGCCTCACCTACGCCTGGGCGCTGGTGGCACAGCTCGAGCTGAAAGAGGCTGAATCCCAGGTGCGGACGGCCGAGCGGGCGCTCGGGGAGGCGCCGGGACGTGAGCTGGAAGCCCATCTGCTGACCCTGCGCGGCCTGCTCACCCGCTCCGCCGGGCAGACCCGCGAGGCGATCGATCTCTATCAGCAGGCTTTCGCGCGCCTGGAGGAGGACGGCCATCTCCTGCGCGGCCTCCTCTCGCTGGAGCTCGGCACCGCCTATCTGACCACGGATGACCCGGCGGAGGCCGAACGGGCGTTCGCGGAGGCGCGGGCGGCCAGCGAGCGGGCCGGCAACACCTTCGGCGTGCTGGGCGCCGAGTGGCACCTGGCCGAGATCCAGATCGCCCGCAGCCGGTTGCGCGAGGCGGCCGACCTCGCCCGCCGCTCGCTGCGCTGGGCCGAGGAGCACGGCGGACGGAATTCCCCCGGCGCGGCCATGGCGCACGGCATCCTCGCCGAGATCCAGCGGGAGCACGACGACCTGCCGGCCGCCGTGGAGCTCGCCGGCCGGGCCTGGGAGCTGGGCAAGCGGGGGGAGATCGCCAACGGCCTGCTGGTGGGGAGCCTCTACATGGCGCGCGTCCTCCAGTCGCTGGAGGATTTCCCCGGCGCCCTCGCCGCTCTCGACCGGGCCGAGGAGATCATGCAGCGTACCGGCCAGCCGGTCTGGATCGCCCTCATCCACCTCCTCCGCGCGGGCATCCAGCTCGCGCAGAGCCGCATCGAGGGGAACCCCGCGGCGCTCGAAGCCGCCACCCGCTGGGCGCGGGACTTCGGTCTCCTCTCCGGCTGGCGCGACGGATTCGAGGAGAAGCTCCCCGGGCTTCACCGCCGCGAGTTTCCCTATCTGATCGTCGCCCGCATCCTGGTCGCGCAGGGGGAAGCCGGCACCGCCCTCGAGCTGCTCGCCGGCGCCCTGGAAAGAGCGGAACGGATGGGCCGCGTCCGCTCGGTGATCGAAATCCTGACCCTGGAGGCGCTCATCCGCGACTCCCGCGGGGAGCGGGATATCGCCCTGGCCGGTCTGCGCCGCGCCCTGGCGCTCGCCGAGCCGGAAGGGTTCGTGCGGATCTTCGTGGACGAGGGGCCCGGGCTCGGCCGTCTGATCCGCCAGGTGGCGCCGGGGGCCGTCTCCCCAGCCTACGCCCGCCGTCTGGCCGAGGCCTTCGGCGAGGAGACGCCACCCGAGCCGGCCGCGCCGCCCCGCGCACCCTCGCAGGACCTGCCGGAGCCGCTCTCGGAGCGCGAGGTCGAGGTGCTGCGGCTCATCGCGACCGGCCTCTCCAACGCCGACGCCGGCCGCAAGCTGTTCATCGCGCCGAGCACCGTCAAGAAGCACCTGGAGAACATCTACGCCAAGCTGGGCACCCGCAACCGGACCCAGGCGATCGCCCGGGCCCGGGAGGCGGGGTTGTTGTAGGGCCTACCTCACCTCCTGTGCCGCCCCGCTCCGGACGGCGCGGTCCATCAGCTCGTGGAATTCCTTGTCGGCCCTGGCGCTGGCGGCCTCCTGCTGGCGGCCGAGCTCTTCCTGCTGCTTGCCCAGGGCCTCCTGCTCATGCCCGAGATCCTCCATCTGACGGCTCAGCTCGTCCATCTTCTTGTTGATCTCCTTCTCGCGCCGCTCGAGGTCCTTGTCGTCAGCGTCGCCGCCGCGGCGGGCGCGGTCGGCCGCGATCGTCCCGAGCTCGGCGCCGAGAGCGCCCTGCTTGGCACCCAGCGCGCCCTGCTGGCCGCCGAGCGCTCCCTGGCGGCCACCCAGCTCACCCTGCCTGGCGCCCAGCTCGGCGACGGGCTTGTACAGGTCCTGCGCCTGCTTGAGGAGGGCGGGATCGCGCACCACGTACTCCTTGCCGTCGTGCTGGAACCAGAGGATGCCGTCCTTCGAATTGCCCCGCAGCCGCTTGACCTTCTGGAGATCGTCCGTCGAGCCGCTCATCGTCACCGAATTGTTGTCGCCGCCGTACATCAGCACATAGGAATCCCCATTGCCGCCGGAGTGGTACGAGTATCCGGAATGCTTGGGCGGCTTCGGAGGCCTGGGCGGCGCGGGAGGCGTCGGCGGAGGAGGAGGCGGGGTCCCTTGAGCCCGGGGAGTCGGAGTCGGGGTCGGCGCGAAGGCCAGCTTGGCCATCGGCCGCGGCGCCACACCGGGCCGCGGGGTCGGCGCCGGCACCCCTGGCGCGACGGGTGCGACCGCCGGCCGCGGGGTCGGTGCTGGCATCCCAGACGCGACAGGAGCTAATGCCGGCCGGGGAGTCGGCGCCGGCACCCCCGGCGCGGCGGGAGCCGTCGCCGGCCGGGGAGTCGCCGCGGGATGAGGAGTCCTGGGAGCGACGGGAGCGACCACCGGAACGCCTTCCACCCCACCCTCCACGCCGTCCGCGATGGCGCCTTCGACGCCACCCTGGACGCCGCCCTTGACACCGCCCGGAATCCCACCCTTGACGCCACCCTTCACCCCTCCCCGGAC
>DASXJP010000652.1:0-2907 GCA_036497345.1 Thermoanaerobaculia bacterium | reverse complement strand
GTAGGGGCGGCCCTGTGTGGCCGCCCTGGGCGGGGGGATGCGCACGGAATGAGCAGGGCGGCCACACAGGGCCGCCCCTACAAGGAAGATGGCGCTTACCGCGCGGCGCCGTACCGCTTCGCCACCTCGGGCCAGTTGATGGTGTTCCACCAGGCGGCCAGGTAGTCGGGACGGCGGTTCTGGTACTTGAGGTAGTAGGCGTGCTCCCAGACGTCCACGCCGAGGATGGGGGTCTTCCCCTCCATCAGCGGGCTGTCCTGGTTGGGACGGGCGATCACGTCGAGCTTGCCGCCGCTCACCACCAGCCACCCCCAGCCGGAGCCGAACTGGTTGGCCGCGGCGTTGGTCAGCTTCTCCTTGCAGCTCTCGAAGCTGCCGAAGGCCTGCTGGATGGCATCGGCCAGCTCGCCCGACGGGGTGCCGCCGCCGCCCGGGCCCATGATCTGCCAGAACAGCGAGTGGTTGGCGTGGCCGCCGCCGTGGTTTTTCACCGGGCCGCGGATCGCCTCCGGCACCTGGTCGAAGCCGCGCAGCAGGTCCTCCACCGACTTGGCCGCCAGGTCGGGGTGGTTGGCGAGGGCCTCGTTCAGCTTGTTGACGTAGGTGGCGTGATGCTTGTCGTGGTGGATCTCCATCGTCTTCGCGTCGATGTGGGGCTCGAGCGCGTCGAAGGCGTAAGGCAGCGCAGGCAACTGATACGGCATCGTGACCCTCCTTTGCTCTGGTTGGATGGGTGAGGCGAGGGGGCGGGTGAGGCTTGGGAGATCGCCCCCGGCCCGGCACCGTATTCTGTCAGAAACGCCAAGGCCCCCGCGAGGGGGGCCGGGAGACGGGCGGGAGATCGTCGAGAAGCTACCGCAGCTTCTCTTCGACGAACTCGACGTGCTTGCGGACCTTGGGGTCGTACTTCTTCATCCGCAGCTTCTCGGTGGAGAGCTTCTTGTTCTTCGAGGTCGTGTAGAAGTAGCCCGTACCGGCGGACGAAACCAACTTGATCTTCTCGCGCATCGCAGATCTCTCTTTAGGTTGAATGGCGGGGCCGACGGGGCTCGAACCCGCGACCTCCGGCGTGACAGGCCGGCGTTCTAACCAACTGAACTACAGCCCCGCAATGAGCTGCTCGCTGACGGCATTCCCACTCATGGTGGGAGGTGAGGGATTTGAACCCGCGACCCCCTGCGTGTAAGGCAGGTGCTCTAACCGCTGAGCTAACCTCCCTCTGCCGCCAAGGAGCGCCAATGATAGGGAAGGGGGGTGGGGTTGTCAACTCTCAATGCGCCACGTACCCCAGCGACTTCAGCTCCTCCTGGAGCTTCTCGGGGAGCTTCTGCTGGTGGACGCGGTTCTTCAGGCCCGCGAAGCGCCTCTGGATGAGCTGGGAGAGCGCGGCCACCTTCGCCGGCTCCCGCGCGGCCAGGTTCACCTTCTCCCCGGGATCGCGCGCGAGGTCGTAGAGCTCCTCCCTGGCGATGGGGTAGTGGTTCGGCGGCGCGTCGGGGATGCAGATGGGGGAGATGCCGTCCGGGTTGTGGACCAGCTTCCAGTTGTCCTGGAGCACGGTGTGGATGGTGCTCGACCCGTATTCCGAGAAGGCCGGCAGGCTCCGTCTCCCGCCGTCCGGCGGCTCCAGATAGGGGATCAGCGACTTGCCGTGCTGCTCGGCCGGCTTCGCCACCCCCAGGAGGTCGAGCAGGGTGGGGAGGACGTCGATCAGCTCCACGACCTGCGGCACCCTCACCCCGGCGGGGATCACCCCCGGCGCCGAGAGGCCGAGCGGCACGTGGAGCGTGGTCTGGTAGACCGAGCAGGAGTGATAGAGGTAGCGGTTGTGCTGGTACAGCTCCTCGCCGTGATCGGCGGCGAAGAGGACGACCGTGCGGTCGAGCCGGCCGGCGGACCGCAATTCCGCGAGCAGCGCGCCGCTGATGTGGTCGCTCCCCTGGACGGCGGCGTCGTAGAGGGCGTCCAGGTGCTGGACGTCGCGGGAGGTGAGGGCGATCGGCTTCGTCATCACCGGATCGAGCAGCTTCTTCCGCGGTCCGAGCGGTCCCTGGTAGCCGGGGTCCATCGCCTCCGCCCCGTCGCCGCCGTTGTAGTAGGGGGGATGGGCGCCGAACAGGTGCACCCAGAGGAAGAACGGGCGGTGGGGATCGACCGCCCGCGCCCATTCGAGCGCGCGGCGGATGTCCTTGCCATCCTGGCCGCCGGAGCAGGCGAAGGCGTCCCACCCCTGATGGTTCGCCTGGCACATGTTGCTGAGGAACGCTCCGGTCTGATAGCCGGCGGCGTGCAGCAGCTTGGGCAGGGTCGGCAGGTCGTCGGGGAATCCGTAGCCGTTCTCGTTGACCCCGTGGCCGCTCGGATAGAGCCCGGTGAGCACCGACGCCAGCGACGGCCAGGTCGAGGCCCGTTGGGACATCGCGTTGTCGAAGGTGATCCCCGAGGCGAGCTGCGCGTCGATGCCCGGGCTGTTCGGCCGCGCCTTGTAGCTGTAGGCGCCGAGCCGGTCCGCCCGCAGGGTGTCCACGGTCAGCAGGACGACATTCCACCCCTTCGCCGCCCCCGCCAGCGGCCGGACGGGCTGCGGCGCCTCCTTCCCGCGGCAGGAGAGGAGGAGAAGGAAGAGGATGGGGAGGAGGCGTCGCATGGCGGTCGATCCGAGGCGCGAATTGTAGCCTGGAACCCCCCTGGGACCGCCGGCGTCCTCGCCGGCCTTCTAACCAGTTTGTTCTTTTTACCCCTTGCCCTCCACCCGCAATCACGATATAAAGATCTTCCCTTCCGTGCCGGGCCCCGTCCCGCCACCTCTTCTCCTTTCCCGGAGGAGAGGCAATGAGCCCATGCGAGAAGAATTCCGCCGTCCTGGAATCTGCCTGGGAGGCGATGGTCCACAGCTACAAGGAGGTC
>DASXJP010000651.1:0-9668 GCA_036497345.1 Thermoanaerobaculia bacterium | reverse complement strand
AAGAGAAAACCAAACAATGGTGGCTGGATGAAAGAGCGAGCTTCGACTTGTTCATCTCGCGCATCGTATTGTTGGAGATTGCGAAAGGTGATTGGGAATTTGCGAAGCTTCGTATAGCGCTGGCACAGCAGATCCAGTCACTGGAGGTGACGCCGAAGTGTGACTCTCTGGCCGAGCATCTTCTGGCAGCGGGAGGTCTGCCGAGGAACGCAACTCCGGACGCATTCCACATCGCCATCGCGGCTGTTCACCGGATGGATTTCCTGCTGACCTGGAACTGCCGTCATATTGCCAACGAGGTCCTAATCCCCCGGTTTGGCTCTATAATCAAGGCCCACGGGTATGTCAGCCCCGTGCTTTGTACACCGCTCCAACTCTTGGACTGGAGGTTTTCATGAAGGAGAAGACAGCTTGGCGTGACCCGATCGTCGAAGAGGTTCGGAAGCACGGCCAGGAGTACGCAGCCCAATTTGATTTCGATCCTCACAAGATGGGTGAGGATTTAAGACGGCTACAGAAAGAGAGCGGAGAGCCAGTTGTTTCCTTCAGCTCCGAGGAGGGCGGAGAAGATCTGGTTTCCTCTCACTCTTCACGTCGCCGCGCTTCGCGTTCCTGAGGCCGCCTACCGCAACCACTCCTCCAACCGCACCCGCTCGTCCGTCGAAGCGTCGCGGTACTTGACGATCACCGGCGTGTAGAGCGACAACCCCCAGTCCTTGCCCACCCCCCGGGCCACGGCGCGGGAGCCGGGGACGACCACCGCCTCCTCGGGGATCACCAGCGGCAGCTCGTCGGTCGCCCGGTGGATGGTCTCGCGGATGAGGTCGTAGACGGGGGTGGAGCGGGTGAGGATGGTCCCCGCTCCCAGCACGGCGCGGCGCTTGACCACCGTCCCCTCGTAGACGCCGCAGTTGCCGCCGATCAGGACGTCGTCCTCCACGACCACCGGCGAGGCCCCCACCGGCTCCAGCACGCCGCCGAGCTGCGCGGCGGCCGAGAGGTGGACCCGCTTGCCCACCTGGGCGCAGCTCCCCACCAGGGCGTGCGAATCGACCAGCGTGCCGTCGTCCACCCAGGCGCCGACGTTGACGTACATCGGCGGCATGCAGATCACCCCGCGCCCGAGATGGCAGCCGTCGCGGATCGACGACCCCCCGGGCACGACGCGGACGCCATCCTCCAGGCTCAGCGGCCGGGGCGGGTAGGTCGCCTTGTCGAGGAAGGGGAGACGACCCCCGGGGAAGCCGCCGACCGACATGTCCACGATCTCCCCCATGCGGAAGCCGGCCAGGATCCCCTGCTTGACCCACGGGTTGACCCGCCAGCCGGTGGGGGAGGCGGCGTCCGGCTCGGCGGCGCGGATCTCCCCGCGATTGAGCAGCTCCTTGAAGCGCTCGAAAATCTCGCGGTGCTCCGGCCCGTAGGCGGCCGGGGGCTCGGCGTAGAGCTGCTCGATCTCCTGGCGGACGCGTCCCGGGTCCTCAGACGACAAGGCGGTTCTCCACCGCGGTCTCGACCTCCGGGCTCTCCGGGATCAGCCCGAGCCCGAGCAGGACTTTCTCGATCTTCTTCACGCTCTCCGGCTTCGGATAGACGGCCGGCAGGCGGAAGATGGGATCGATCAGCCCCATCAGCGCCATCGCCGCCTTCACCGGGCCGGGGTTCGACTCGATGAAGTTGACCTCCATCAGCGGGTGCAGCCGGCGCTGCATCTCCCGCGCCGCCGGGAAGTCCCCCTCCAGGCAGAGCGAGGTCAGCCGCGCCATGGCGAACGGGACCTCGTTCGAGACCACCGAGATGATCCCGACGCCGCCGAGAGCGATCAGGGGCAGGGTGACCGCGTCGTCCCCCGACAGCACGGCGAAGCTCGGGGGGACGGCCTGGAAGATGGCCGCGATCTGCGAGATGTTCCCCGAGGCCTCCTTCACCCCCACCACCGTCTCGATCTCCGCCAGGCGGGCCAGGGTCGCGGGCTCGACGTTCACCCCGGTGCGGCCGGGGACGTTGTAGACCACGATCGGCAGCCGCGTGGCGCGGGCCACCTCGCGGAAGTGCTGATAGAGCCCCTCGGGCGTGGGTTTGTTGTAGTAGGGGGTGACGACCAGCAGGCCGTCCGCTCCCAGCGCCTCGAGGTCGCGGGCCAGCTCGACGACCCGGCGGGTGTCGTTGCCGCCGCAGCCGGCCAGCACGGGGGTGCGCCCCTGCGCCTCCTCCAGGGTGATCTCGACCACCCGCAGGTGCTCCTCGCGCGAGAGGGTGGGGTTCTCGCCTGTGGTGCCACAGGGGACCAGGAAGTGGATGCCGCCCTCGATCTGGCGGCGGACCAGGCGGCGCAGGCCCTCCTCGTCCAGGGCCAGATCGGGCTGGAAGGGGGTGATCAACGCGGTACCGCATCCTTGGAACATGGTTTTCTCCTGAGCACGCCCGGCTGGGCGGATCGGCGCGCCCGGCCTCATTCTAGTGCCTGGCGCGGCGCGCGAACGATCTCTTCCCACACCTGGCTGAATTCGTGGATCCCTTGGCGGCCGATCATCCAGCGGGCGGCCCGCAGAGCGCCGTGCGCGAAGCCGGAGCGGTCGCGGGCCCGGTGCTCCAGGAGGATGGTGTCCGCCTCGGAGTCGAAGCCGATCTGGTGGGTACCGGGGATCGCCCCCGCCCGGTTGCTCGCCACGTCGATGGGCCGCGTCCATCCCGCGCCTTCCATCGTCCGCTTGAGCTCGAGCAGGGTCCCCGAGGGGGCGTCCTTCTTCTTTTTGTGATGAATCTCGTAGGCCCAGGCGTCGTAGTCGGTCTGGCCCGAGAGCAGGCCGGCCGCCGCGGCGGCGAGACGATAGAAGACCTGGACGCCGATCGAGAAGTTGGCGCCGTAGAGGAGCCCCGCGCCGTGCCGCTCGACCGCCGCGCGCACCCGGGGGAGCTCCGGGGCCCAGCCGGTGGTGCCCACCACCAGCGGCACCCCGAGGGCGGCGGTCCGCTCGGCGTTGGCCGGCACGGCCGCGGCGGCGGAGAAGTCGATCGCCACGTCGATCCCCCGGAAGCTCTCAGGCGTGATGCCGGCCCCGTCCGGGTTGGCGGCGCCGTCGAGCCGGAGGGCCACCTCGAAGCCGTGATCCGGGGCGAGCTGCTCCACGAGCTTGCCCATGCGACCGTATCCCAGGAGCGCCAGGCGATTCATTCGACCACCTCCTCCGGTCCGCCCGGCAGCAGCTCCCCGTGCAGGCGGGCGATCAACCCGGGGAGCTGATCCTCGTCGGCCAGCAGGCGGACGACCGGCGCCGCCACGCCCCGCAGCACGAGCCGGGGCTCGAAATCGCTCCCCACCTCCAGGATCCGCTGCACGAGCTCCGGATGGGTGGCGAGGTCGTCCGAGACCACGGAGACCACGGTGCGTCCGCGGGTGACCCAGAGCTCGGCGGAATCTTCCACGGCGGCGAGCAGGGCGGAGTGGATCTCGGCCAGCCGGTCCTCGCGGTCGAGCGCCAGGTCCCCCTCGAGGCCGATCGTCATCAGCGACGGCCGGAAGCACTCGCAGACCTCGCGGAGGCGGGCGAGCAGCTCACCGCCGCCGCCGTCGTGGGTGGCGCGGGCCGAGATCAGATGGGCGTTGGCGCGGCAGGCGATCGATTTGATCGTGGGCGGCGCGCCCGGGTTGCGGCGGCCGATTACGGTTCCCTCGGCGCCGGGGTGGCGCGAGTCGAGGATACGGATGGGCACGTCCGCCCGGCTCGCCGGTCCCAGGGTGCCGTGGTGGGGCTTCTTGGCCCCTGAGCAGGAGAGCTCCAGGGCCTCGCCGAACGACAGCGTACGGACCCGCCGCGCGTCGGGGAAGATCCGCGGGTCGGCCGTGCGCATGCCGTCCACGTCGGTCCAGATCAGCACCTCCTCCGCGCCCAGGGCGGCGCCCACGATGGCGGCGGAGAAGTCCGAGCCCTCCTTGCCGAGCGTGGTGGTCACCCCCTGGAGGGTCGCCCCCACGTAGCCCCCCACCACCGGTACCCGTCCGGCGCGCAGCAGCGGCAGCATGGTCTCGCGCAGCCGCGCGTCCGTGGGGCCGTAGAGCGGCCGCGCGCGGGTGAAATCATGATCCGTGACGATCACCCTCCGGCAGTCCACCCAGGCGGCGTCGAGCCCCGAGTGCGTGAAGGCGAAGGCGAGAATGGTGCTCGCCAGCAGCTCGCCGAACCCGGCCACGGCGTCGGCCGCGCGCGGGGTGAGGGCGCGGGTCGCGAGCAGCTCGTCGAGCTGGATGCGCAGCTCGTTGAAGTAGGGGGAGAGCGCCGAGCCCAGGGCCTGCCTGCCGGCCGGGGGGACCACGCCGTGCGACTCGCGGCGATGGTAGGTCTCGATCTCGTCGAAGGCGGCGTGCGCTCCCTCCCGGTCCCCGGCCGCGGCGGCGTCGGCCGCCTGGAGCAGGCGGTTGGTGGTCTTGGCCATGGCCGACACCACCACCACCGGCTGGCGGTCGAGCATCCCGCGCACGATCCCCGCCACCCGCTCGATCGACTCCGCGTCGGCGACCGAGCTGCCGCCGAATTTCATGACGATCATTCCGGGATCAGCCCTTCGCTCTTCATCATCTCCGCGTTGAGGACGGCCGCGCCCGCGGCGCCGCGGAGGACGTTGTGGGAGAGGGCGGCGAATTTCCACTGGAAGAGGCTGCACTCGCGCAGCCGTCCCACGGCGGTGGCCATCCCCTTCTCCAGGCCGGCGTCCTTGCGCGTCTGCGGCCGGTCGTTCGCCTCCAGGTAGTGGATCGGCCGCCGCGGCGCCGAGGGGAGCCCCAGCTCCTGCGGCAGGCCGGAGAAGGCGGCGAAGGCCTCCAGGATCTCCTCGCGTGTGGGCCGGCGCTCGAATTCGACGCTCGCCGAGACCAGATGGCCGTCGATCGATGGAACCCGATTGCAGCTCGCGCTCACGATGAAGGGGAGGGGCCGGATGCGCTCGCCCTCGAGATCCCCGAGGATCTTCTGCGGCTCGCTCTCGACCTTCTTCTCCTCGTCTCCCCCGATGTAGGGGATCACGTTGCCCAGGATGTCGAGCGACGGCACGCCGGGGTAGCCGGCTCCGGAGACCGCCTGGAAGGTGGTCACCGCCACCTTCCTGATGCCGAAGGGGCGGAGGGCGGCCAGCGGGACCACCAGCACCACGGCGGCGCAGTTGGGGTTGGTGACGATGGCCCCCTCCCAGCCGCGCTCCCGCCGCTGGGTCGCCAGCAGCCCGAGATGGCCGGGGTTGATCTCCGGCACCAGCAGGGGGACGTCCGGCGTCATCCGGTAGTGGCTGGAGTTGGAGACCACGATGTGGCCGGCGGCGGCGAAATCGCGCTCGATCTCTCCGGCGAGGCTGCCCGACATCGAGGAGAAGACCAGCCGCGGCCCGCGTCCCGGCACGCACTCCTCGACCGTGCGCGCGGCCACGCCGGCCGGCGGCGCCCCCTCGAGTTGCCAGGAGGTGGCTTCGCGGTAGCTCTTGCCCGCGCTACGGTCGCTCGCCGCGAGCCACTTCGCCTCGAACCAGGGGTGGTCCTCCAACAACTGCACGAACCGCTGGCCCACCGTGCCGGTGGCACCCAGGATTCCGACCTCGATCTTCTTGTCCATTGAACCTCACTCCCGATTCCCCCGGCTCCGGGGGAAGGCGCACAGTCTACCGGTCCCGCAGTTGGCGGACCATATCTCTATAGTGCCGCGCCGCGTCGAGAAGGTCCCGTTTGGCGACCCTCTCCTCGGGAGTATGGGCGACGTGGATGCTCCCCGGGCCGAGCAGGAAGGGCTCCCCCCAGGCGCCCAGGCGGGGGATGTCGGTGGTGTACTTGACGACGGTGGTCGCGAAGCCGGGCAGCGAGCCGAGCTGGACGGCCGGCGTCTCCCGGATCTCCGCGATCCGCACCCCGGGGACCGCGTGAACCGCCTCGGAGATCCGCCGCTTCAGATCCCCCGCGGGCGCGACCGTGCGCACCGTCACCTCGGCCCGCGCCTGGTCGGCCACCACGTTGGCGGCCCGGCCGCCGGCGAGGGTGCCGACGTTGAGGGTCGTCTCGCCCAGGACGGGATCGGCGGGGAGGGGCAGGGCCCGCAGCCGCGCCAGGACGTCCAGGAGCCGGTCGATCGCCGATTCCCCCAGCTCCGGATAGGCCGAGTGGGCGGCCCGCCCCTCGGCCTCGATCCGGATGTAGAGGTATCCCTTGGACCCGAGGGCGAGCCGGTCCTCGGTGGGCTCGCCGTCGATCAGATAGCGCGATCCCTTGGGATGGCGGTTCGCCACCTGGGCGCCGAGGCTGTCCGTCTCCTCGCCCACCACGAAGAGGAGGCCGAAGCCGCGCACCCCCTCCTCCAGCAGCTCCCGGGCGGCCTGGAGCATGGCGGCGATCCCCCCCTTGATATCGCAGGCCCCGCGGCCGTGGATGAATTCGTCATCCTCCGAGGATGGGAAGAACGGCGGCACCGTGTCCATGTGGGTCGAGAGCACCACCGCCGGCTCCCCCCAGGCCGCGAAGACGTTGAAGCGGTTTTCCTCGACCGGCATCCTCTCCACCGCGCCGCCGTCGAACCGGTCGACGAGGTCCTCCAGATGGCGGAAGAGGAAGTCACCGATCTCCCGCTCCCGCCCGGTGGTCGAGTCGATGTCGATCAGGGCGCGGGTGAGGGCGAAGAGGTGCATGGGGCCTCGATCATATATGCCTGTGCCCTCTGGGCGTCCTGCCCTTCGAAGCCTCACCCTCGGTCCCTCTCCACTTCGTGGAGAGGGAGGGCCCAGAGATCGGCGTTATCGAAGCTCGGCAAGTCGCTTCCGCTACGTTCCCCCTCTCCACGTGAGTGGAGAGGGGGACAGGGGGTGAGGATTCGGAGGGCTGGACGCCCAGAGGGCACGGGCACCCAGGGTCGGATAAGATACGCTCCCATGATCGAAATCGACCTGCAGGGCAAGCGTGGGCTGGTGATGGGGGTCTCGAACTCGCGGAGCCTCGGGTGGGCGATCGCCGAGCGGCTGCACGCGGCGGGCGCGGAGCTCGCCTTCAGCTATCAGGGGGAGCGCCTCAAGGAGGATCTCGAGAAGCTCACCCGCGGCTGGCCGGGGACCCGCCTCTCCCAGTGCGACGTCACCAACGAAGGTGAGCTCAAGGCCACCTTCGCGGGCCTCCGCGAGGCCTGGGGGAGCCTGGACTTCGTCGTCCACTCGATCGCCTTCGCCCCCCGGGCGGCCATGGACGGGCGCTACATCGAGACCACCCGCGACGACTGGCGGACGGCGCTGGAGATCTCCGCCTACTCGCTGGTCGCCGTCGCCCGCGAGGCCGAGCCCCTGCTCAACGAAGGGGGTGGGCTGATCACCCTCACCTACTACGCGGCCGAGAAGGTCGTCCCCAAGTACAACGTGATGGGCATCGCCAAGAGCGCCCTGGAGGCGAGCGTCCGCTATCTCGCCTACGAGCTGGGGAAGAAGGGAGTGCGGGTCAACGCCGTCTCGGCCGGCCCGGTGCGCACCGTGGCCGCCCGCTCCATCCCCGGCTTCATGAAGATGTTCAACAAGGTGGGCGGCATCGCGCCGCTCGGCCGCAACGTGACGCATGAGGAGGTCGGCAACCTCGGCCTCTTCCTCCTCTCGCCGCTCGCCAGCGGCATCACCGGCGAGACGGTCTACGTCGACTCCGGCTTTCACATCATGGGGATGGAGCTGGGCGAGGAATAGGGGCGGCCCCTCCGGCCGCCCCCCTCCAGCTTTCTATTGTCCGGTCGTCTTGGGATCGGTCGTCGTCGTGTTGTCGCCCGGCGGCGGGGTCGGCCCCCCGGTCGGGTCCATGCCGGGACCATTTTTCCGGTGATCACGCGCCGCGGGCGCGACCGCCCCGTGGCGCGTCCCCGGGAGCAGATCCCACAGCCGCGAGAGGCTCGCGAGGAGATCCGGCCGCGGCGCCCAGCTCAGAGAGGCGGCCGAGGACAGGCCCGGCAGGCAGAGGCCGAGGGCAATCGCGGCGACTACGATTCTCTTTTTAAGCATCTCTAATCATTCCTCCGAAATAAAATGTTTCATAGACGACAACGAAGTGCGGTCGGGCTCTACCATAGTGCTTTGAAAGCGAAAAACCGGGGCAGGCCGGGCGCGGCGGAATGGCGGCGCGGGTATACTCCCGCGGCCATGAACGGGAAGACGAATGGATGCAGGAAGGAGGTCGCGTGCGGGCGCTGATCCTGGCCGGCGGCAGCGGCACGCGTTTCTGGCCCCTGTCGCGCAAATCGCGGCCGAAGCAGCTCCTCGCTCTGGAGGGGGAGCGCACGCTGCTGCGCGACACCCTGGAGCGGCTGGCGCCGCGGATCGGCCCGGAGTCGGTCTGGGTCTGCACCACGGAGGCGCTGGCGGACGCGGTCCGCCGGGACCTGCCGGAGGTGCCGCCGGAGCAGATCCTGAGCGAGCCCGAGGGGCGCAACACCGCGCCGGCCATCGCCTGGGCCGTGCGCTCGATGCCGGAAGAGGCCCGCCGCGACGTGGTGGCGGTGCTTCCGGCCGACCACCGGATGGGGGACCCCGCCGCTTTCCGCGACGCCGTGGAGCGCGCGGCCCGGGTGGTCGAGCGGGAGGACCGGGTGATGACGCTCGGCGTGGTGCCGCGCTGGGCCGAGACCGGCTACGGCTATCTGGAGCTGGAGCCGGCTTCTGAGAACACCGGGGAGGACGGGGTGCGGCGGGTCCGCCGCTTCGTCGAGAAGCCCTCGGCGGAGAACGCGGAGCGCTTCGCGCGCTCCGGCAACTATCTCTGGAACGCCGGCATCTTCCTCTTCCGCGGCACGACGCTGCTCGACATCGTGGCCCGGCTGCGGCCGGAGCTGGCGCGCGGCCTGGAGGAGATCGCCGCCGCGCCGGACCGCCTGCGTGAGCTCTACGGCCGCCTCCCCGCCGACTCGATCGACTACGCGATCATGGAGAAGCTCGACGGCATCGCCACGATCCCTCTCGATTGCGGCTGGAGCGACCTCGGCTCCTGGGAGGCGCTCGACGAGGTCCTCCCCAGGGACGGCCAGGGGAACACCGGCCGGGGGGACACGCTGGCCGTGGACGCCCGCGGCAACCTCCTGTTCGCCGACCAGGGGACGATCGCCGTGCTGGGGGTCGAGGACCTGGTCGTGGTGCGCACGGGCGACGCGGTGCTGGTTTGCCCCAAATCGCGCTCGCAGGAGGTCCGCAGGATCGTCAACGAGCTGACCGCCCGCGGCCGCGGGGACCTTCTGTGATCCAGCCCGCGACCTTCTCGACCGCCGCCGGAGACACCACCCTCGCCGCCGTCCCCGCCCCCCTGCCGCTCGGCGAGCTGGTGGCCGGTGCGGGGGAGTGGGAGGTCGAGATCGGCTTCGGCAAGGGGCGCTACCTCCTGCGCCGCTGCCGCGAGGAGGCCGGCCGCCGGTTCCTCGGCATCGAGGTGGCGGGGGAGTATCACGGCATCTTCGTCGAGCGCGCCCGCCGCCACGGCCTGACCAACTGGCTGGCGCTGCGCGGCGACGCCCTCTACCTCGCCTGCGCGGTGCTCCCCCCCGGTTTCGCCGCGGCCCTCCACGTCTACTTCCCCGACCCCTGGCCCAAGCTCCGCCACCACAAGCGCCGGCTGTTCGATCCCGAGACGGTCGACCTCGTCTTCCGCCTCCTCCGGCGGGGAGGAAGCTTCTCCTTCGCCACCG
>DASXJP010000650.1:0-3320 GCA_036497345.1 Thermoanaerobaculia bacterium | reverse complement strand
CTCGGACGCGACTTCTTGCTTGCCTGTACAATCCAGGCATGTCCCGCATCCACCTCCTCCCCGACACCCTGGTCAGCCAGATCGCCGCCGGCGAGGTGGTGGAGCGCCCGTCGTCCGTGGTCAAGGAGCTGGTCGAGAACTCGCTCGACGCCGGCGCCGGGCTGATCGAGATCCAGCTCGAAGGGGGCGGCAAGGCGCGCATCGCCATCGGCGACGACGGCTCCGGCATGGGGCGCGACGACGCCCTCCTCGCCTTCGACCGCCACGCCACCAGCAAGATCGCCAGCTTCGACGACCTGGAGCGCGTCGCCACCCTCGGCTTCCGGGGCGAGGCGCTCTCCTCCATCGCCGCCGTGGCGCGGGTCGAGATGACCACCGCCGAGCGGCCCGGCGAGGGGCACCGGGTGGTGATCGAAGGGGGGAAGGTGCGGGTGGCCGAGCCGTTCGCCCGGCCGCGCGGCACCACCATCGACGTCCGCTCGCTGTTCTTCAACGTGCCGGCCCGGCGCAAGTTCCTCAAGGCCCCGCAGACCGAGCTGCGCCGCTGCGTCGAGGTGGTGCAGGGGTACGCCCTGGCGCGGCCGGACGTCCGCTTCCAGGTCTCCCATGAGGGGCGGGAGCTGCTGGACGCCCTGCCGGCCCCGGGCACGGCCGCGGGCTCGCGCGAGCGCATCGGCCAGATCTTCGGCCCCGAGCTGGCCCGCGAGCTGGTGGAGATTCCGGAAAGCGGGGGAGAGGGGGAGGCCATCCACGGCTTCGTGGGGACCCCCGCCACCGCGCGCGGCCGGCGCCACTTCATCTACGTGAACCGGCGCCTGATCCGCGACCGCGCCGTGCTCGCCAACTTCTACCGCGCCGTGCGCGACGAGTGGAAGAGCGAGGACTTCCCGGCCCTCTTCCTCTTCCTCGACATCGCGCCCGAGGAGGTCGACGTCAACGTCCATCCGCAGAAGGCGGAGGTCCGCTTCCGCGATCCCGCCCTGCTCGACCGCGTCTACGACGCCCTCCGCCGCGCCCTGGAGCGCGCCCGCGGCGAGGAGGCCGCGCCGCTAAGGCCGCCCGCCGCCGAGCCGTACGTCCCCTTCGCCTGGCAGGGCCTGGGGGAGAAGCGCGCGTCTTCCTGGGGCGGGCCCCGCGAATCTCCCTCTGGACCCCCGGCCCTCGTGGAGCTCCCCGTCACCCCCACCCGGCTGGCGACGCCGTCCTATTTTCCCATCGAACGGCCCATCGTGCCGCTCTCCGGCCGCAGCGGCGAGGCCCGCCCCTTCCGCCTGCTGGGCCAGTACAAGGGGACGCTGATCCTGCTCGAAGGGCCGGACGGCCTCTATCTGATCGACCAGCACGTGGCGCACGAGCGCATCCTCTACGAGCGCCTGCGCCGGGCCATGGCCGCCGAGCGTCCGCCGGTGCAGCACCTCCTCTCGCCGGTCCTCCTCGACCTCTCTCCGGCCGAGCGGCTGCGGATCAGCGAGCTCGCCGGCGGCCTCGAAGAGCACGGCTTCGCCATCGCGATCCTCTCGGGAGGCACCCTGGCCCTCACCTCGGTCCCGGCGGTCCTCTCCGCCGGCGCAGCCGAGAGCCTGCTGCGCAGCCTGGCCGCGGATTCGGGGGACGGCGCCGCGGGAGCGGACGACCTCTCCCGGGAGATCTTGGAAAACCTCGCCGCCAGCATGGCCTGCAAAGCGGCGGTGAAGATGCACCACCCGCTCTCCGCTCCCGAGATGGAGGCCCTGGTGGCCGAGCTCTTCACCGCCGAGCAGCCCTACGCCTGCCCCCACGGCCGGCCGATCGTGCTCCAGATGACCGACTCGGATCTGGAGCGGCGGTTCGGGCGGCGGTGAGGCCTTCATCAGTCTTCCTCTCGAGTACCTTTCGGGAGAAATCCCTTCCGGAAGCAAGCGGTGACCTTCAAAGACGGTCAGGACTTCGATGGAGTCAGGGAAAATTCGATACACGATTCTGTAACTCTTCAGGAATACTTCACGTACATCGTCCCGATCGATCTCCGGAACGACCCGTCCTCCGTAAGGAAAGGGGACAGCCTTCCATGCGCATTCCTTGAGCCGAGCGACCCAACGGCGTGCGGCGTCAGGGTTGTCACGGGCGATGAAAGCGCCGATTTCCCTCAGGTCTTGAAGCGAACGTCTGGTCCAGCGGACCCTCACTCGTCTTTCAGGCTACCGAATTCCGCGTCCAGCAGGCGCTCGACTTCTTCGTCTTCGAGCACCCGTCCGGCTTCGGAGTCGGAGAGCCCCTCCTGAACCGCTGCCATGAAGCGTTGCCGTTCGTGGAAGGAGTCGAACTCTTCAGGCGTGATTAGAACTGCGGCGGGCCTGCCGTTCTGAGTGATGACGACCGGCCGCTGCGACTCTTGCAGCTTGCGCAGAACACGCGAGGCGTGCGTCTTGAATTCTCCGATGGGTAGGATATCTTCCGAGAGCTGCAGAGGCTTCATAACATCTCCTTGGTCTGTATCCAGACCTGAATCCAGACCCATTCTATACTAGAAAAAGGGTTCGGCATCGCCCTGCCCCCACTGCTAATATCCCGTTATGGCATTCGGCCGCCGCGACACCACCCCGCTCGAGAAACGCCTGGGCCACCGCTTCAAGCGCCTCGATCTCTTCCAGCTCTCGCTGACCCACCGCTCCTGGGCCAACGAACAGGGGATCCCGGAGCATTACGAGCGGCTGGAGTTCCTGGGCGACGCCGTCCTCGGGGTGGTGACCGCCGAGTGGCTCTACGCCAACCACCCCGAGCTTCCCGAGGGGGAGCTGTCCAAGCACAAGGCGCAGCTCGTCAGCCGCGACACCCTGGCCAAGCACGCCCTGGAGCTGGACCTGGGATCGTCCCTGCGCATCGGGGTGGGGGAGGACCGCTCGGGCGGGCGCGCCAAGTCCTCCCTGCTCGCCGACTCCATGGAGGCGGTCTTCGGCGCCCTCTACCTCGACGGCGGGCTGGAGGCGGCGCGGCGGGCGATCCTCTCCATGCTGGAGAACGCCTTCGAGGAGCGCGCCCGGCAGGTGGTGACCGACGCCAAGACCCAGCTCCAGGAGGTCTCCCAGGCGCTCGGCTGGGACCTCCCCGAATACCGCATCACCGACTCTATAGGCCCCGACCACAACAAGACCTTCGTCGTCGAATGCTGGCTGGCCGGCCAGCTCTGGGGCCGCGGCGAAGGGCCCAGCAAGAAGATCGCCGAGCAGCGGTCCGCCGCGGACGCGCTGGTGAAGATCCCGGAGAGCCAGGAACAGGAAGGGGAGTAGGGGCGGCCCTGTGTGGCCGCCCTGGGTGGGCGGCTGGTCCGGTCGGGCATTTCC
>DASXJP010000649.1:0-13511 GCA_036497345.1 Thermoanaerobaculia bacterium | reverse complement strand
CTGCCCAATCTACCGACCTCTCGCAAAAACAGTCCCGGATTCCACCGCCAACGGTCGAATCCGGGACCGCTCTCCTTCCGCTTCAGACCGCCACGGAAAACCGCGAAAAGGCGGCCACGGAACTACGCGGGACTCGACACCGCCCCTTCGGGGCTGACCCTCAACTGATCCCCTTTAGGAGGCCAACCCCTCTTCTCCCCGCCTCCCCCCCACCGACCGGGAGAGAGGGGCACGGGGGCGCCGGGCGCGATCTCGACGTTGCAGCCGGCCCGGAAGAGCCGGTTCGCGGCCTCGCGAAGGGCTCTCATGCCGTTCTCCCGGGGAGTAAGGACGCAAGAGAGGGCGGAGAGCTCTGAGCGCGTTGGCAACACAGCCCTCGCTTTGCGTCGCATCCCCCTCCGTCTCGGAGACGCTCGCGAAGGGAGGGGAGGGACGACGAAGCCATTCTGCGACACAGCCCTTCGCTCCCCTGACCCGCCCCTCTCTTGTTGCGACACGGTCCCCTCGAATTCCCTTGCCGTCCCCTTGAGGTACCACGCTATCCCCTCGTATTGCGTTTCTCCCCTCGCGAGGGGAGCTACGCAGTTGGAGGGGACAGCGTGGTACCTCAAGGGGACGGTGTGGGAATCCGAGGGGGCTGCGTGGGAGATCGAGGGGACAGCGATGCAACTCGCGGGGACAGGGTGGCAATTCGAGGGGGCAGAGACGCAATTCGAGGGGGCAGAGACGCAATTCGAGGGGATCGCATGGCAATCCCCGAGGGGCGCTTCGCAATTCGAGAGGGCGGGAGGGCGCGAGAGATGGGCGCTCTCGGAAGATCCGGTGCTCCTGTCATCGACCGCGAGGGCATGCCGCGCAAAGGGCGGGGCAGCGGCGCCCCTCCTTGGGGCACAGCCGCGTCAGCAGTGGGCGCGACCGAGAAACGAGAGGGGAAGTCGCGCAAATTTGCGCAGCACTCCGGCCCTCTTCTCCCCGCCTCCCCCCGCCCGCCGGGAGAAGAGGGAGAAAACAGACGAAGAGGGTTGTCTTGAAGCCCCTCTCTCCGGCCCTATCCGCCGCCCCGTGCCGTAGCGTCAGGCCGGAGCTCCGAAGTCGATTTTCCCTCTTAAAAGCACTTTCCGCCTCACGCCCTCCGGCCCGTTGCACTCTAAGCGCAACGGGCGGTCCGTCTTCCCCGCTCCGGGGATTGCGCGGGCCGCTGAAAGGAGGCTCTATGCGCCGTCGTCTGTGGATCCTCGCCACTCTCCTCCTGCTGGCGCTCGCCGCCGTGCCCCAGCCGGCCGCCGCCGGTGAGCGTGCCGCCGCCAAACCGGTGAAGGCGGCCCCCAGTGCGCTGGCGGCTTTCTGGGAGGGGCTCCGGCATCTCCCCTTCCTCTCCTCGCTCAGGAAGCTTGGACCGGGAATGGATCCCGGTGGTATCCCCGCGCCGAGCAGCCCGCCGGCAGGGACGTCCACCCCGCAGAGCGACCTGGGGCCTGGAATCGACCCCTGGGGTTAGTCGCGGTAGAGGGCGCCGGCGGTCTGGTCCCGTGGCCGGCCGGCGCTTCTTGTTCCGAAAGGTCGTACGAAGTCGCTGTTTCTTGGCATATACTCGTACTCTCTGAAAGGGAGGGACTGTGGCCGATATCCATATCACCCCTGATCTGTTGGCGGCGGTCGAGCGGGGGGATCTCCCCGCGCGTGTATTGACGGAGGTCGGCTGGAATCACCTGATGCACTGCCCCACGTGCAGCGCGGGATTCCAGGCCTGGCAGCACCGGCGGCCCGACCCCGGCGTGAGCTACGACTCCGCTTTCCGAGTCCTGCACCTGGTGCTCGAACGGCACGCGCATATCGTCGAAGATGCCCAGGGCAAGGCGGCCAAGGATTTGCGGGCGCTTCTGAAGCTGCCCCCTTCGGAGCGTCTCGGCAGGATCCAGCGGTCTCATGGCCGATTTCGGGGCGTGACGCTGGTCCATCGGCTGCTGGGGGAAGCGAAGAGGAACATGCCGACCGAGCCCCAGACCGTGTACGAGCTCGTGGAGGCGGCGGAGACGGTCCTGCTCCGGACCCCGCATGCGCCCGGTTATTACGAAGCGCTGGCCCGCGTGACCGCCTACAAAGCCAATGCCCTGCGCGCCCTCGGCCGGCTTCCGGAGGCGGACGAGCGCATCAGGAGCGCTCGCGGCCTGGTGCGGAACGAGGACGTAAGGGACAACTTGATCTATGCGGAGATCGACGCAATCGAGGGTGTCCTTCGCAAGGACCAGCGCCGGTTCACGGAGGCGGAGGAGCTCCTGTCCCGCTCGGCAACGCTTTTCGAGGTCGCAGGCGAGAGGGCAGAGGCCGCGCGGACCCTTCTGGCGCTCGGGTTGATGTATTACGACCGCCAGGAGCCCGGCAAGGCGATCGAGACGACCGAGGCGGCACTGGCTCTTCTGAGCCTCGAGTCCGAGCCCTATCTCTATTTCGGCGGCCGGCACAACCTGACGCTCTTCCTGGTGGAGGAGGGCCGGTTCGACGCCGCGGCCGATCTGCTCCAGGCGGACGCGGAGCTGTACGAGCGGTTCGCCGATCCCTGGACGGTCCTGCGGCAGGTCTGGCTCCGGGGCAAGATCGCCTTCGCCACCGGGCGGCGCGCGGAGGCCGAGCAGGCCTTCCTCGAGGTGCGCCGCGGCTTCATCCTCCAGGAGAACGGGTACGACGCCGCGATGGTCTCGCTGGATCTGGCGCTCCTCTATCTCAAGGCGGGCCGGACGGCGGAGGTCAAGCCGATCGCCGCGGAGATGCACACCCTGTTCGGCGCCCAGGAGATCCACCGCGAGGCCGCCGCGGCGTTGCTCCTCTTCCAGGAGGCGGCGGAGCGCGAGGCGCTCACCGCCGAATGGGTGGAGGATCTCACCGCCTATCTCAAACGTGCCCGCGAGAATCCGGAGCTTCGCTTCCTCCGCTGAGGATAGGGATCACGGCGTATACCCATCCACCTCCACGCTGACGCCGGCCGTGCCTTTGCCGGCCACGAAGGGGAGGAGGGTGAGGGTGCCCGCGTTGGGGGCCACGGGGGCGTCGAAGGTGGCGGTCACCCGCTGTCCGCGGGAGAAGCGGAGGATGCCGATCGCGGGTTGGGCGAGGTCGCCCGGGAAGAGCCGCACGTTCCCCTTCCCCGTCCCCTGGAAGGCCGTCATCTTGATCGTGACCCGCTTCGCCGTCGAGGGCACGCCGCAGACGCCGGTGGCCTTGACCACGCGCGCCACGTTCGAGCGCAGCGCCGGGCCGTCCGCCGGGCGGCGGGTGTCGAAGAGGATGCACGGCGGGACGGTCACCGGGCCGCCGCCGCCGGTCGAGCCGCCGCTCAGGCTGAAGAGGTAGGCGTCGAGCTGGCGGTTGTAGTCCCCGGCCACCAGGTCGACCTGGCTGGTGAAGACGACCCGCTGGCCGTCGGCGCTGAGGTGGGGGCTCTCGGCCCAGCCGCCGGCGGTCACCGCCGAGCCCTGCCATTGGTCGACCAGGGTCAGGGTGCCCGTGACGCGGTCGAAGAGGTAGACGTCGGAGCCGTTCCAGCCGGGGAGGCGGATCAGGCCTGGGATGAGGCTCGTGCTGTTGTCGGTCGAAAAGACGGTGTAGCGGCCGTCGGCATTGAGAGAGAGCGATCCCCGGTCGACGCTGGTGTGGACGGCCACGGCCACGGCCTTCGTCACCCGGTCGTAGAGGGAGAGGCCGTCGTTGCCCACAAAGGCGAGGAACCGGCCGTCGCCGCTGAGCGCGACCTCCGGCCCGACGCCGGAGAATTGGGAGAAGCTCCCGGCCCGCGTGTAGCTCCCGGCGGCGCGGTCGTAGAGGTAGACGCCCGGGCCGAGGCCGTTGACGGCGGGGTCGAGGTCCGTGGCGGCGGTCGCCAGGGCGATGTAGCGGCCGTCGGCGCTCATCGCGGGAGCGGAGTAGAGGGAGGAGACGGTGGACGGGTCGCTCCGCGGATGGCTGAGCAAGGTGAGGACGCCGGTGAGCCGGTCGTAGAGGAAGGCGCCGGCGTAGCCGTCGAAGTCCGGGCTCAAGCCGGGGAGGAGGTCGAGCGCGACGCTGGTGAACAGGAGCCAGCGGCCGTCGGCGCTGAGCAGCGGGTTGTCGGAATCCCGCTGGCCCGCCAGCGTGGGCGAGGAGGCCGCGTGGCTCACCAGGGTGATGACGCCGGAGTCGCGGTCGAGCAGGAAGACGTCGTGGGTGTCAGGAAAGAGCGTCGGATTTTGCTCCTGCTGGCCGGGCACGACGTTGGACGCGGCGCTGACGAACGCCACCCGGCGGCCGTCCGCGCTGAGCGAGGGCCGGGGCAGGTCTTCCTCGTCGCGGACACCGAACTGGAAGTCGAGGCGTGCCACGAAGGTCACCGCGCCGGTGATGCGGTCAAAGAGGAAGAGGCTGAGCGCGCCGCTCGCGTTGGCGCCGGGGACGAGGCCGGATGAGTTGCTGTAGAAAGCCACGGTGCGGCCGTCCGCGCTGAGCACGGGCAGGAAGGAGGACCCCGGGGCCGGCGTGACGGCCGAGGCGGGGACGTGATTCACCAGCACGGTGGTCTTCGCCACCGTGTCGTAGAGCAGGACGTCGGCCTGGCCGTTGAACGCGTCCACGCTGGGGGTGGCCCGCTCGAAGGCGACGTAGCGGCCGTCGGCGCTGATCGAGGAGCCACGGCCATCGGCGACCGGCGAGAGGGAGGGGGTGTCGGGGGGCCGCAGGGTGACCGCGTGGTTGTCGAGCGGCGCCACGTCGCAGGCGAAGAGGTCCTGCTGCAGGTTGAGGTCGGCGAGCCCGGCGACGAGGTTGGTCGCCTGGCTGAGGAAGACGACGCGGGAGCCCCCGGCGGCGATCGCCGGCGAGTAGGAGTCGCGGTTGCCGAGGGTGGTGAGCGAGGTCGGGACGTGGCTCACCAGCGAGGTCTTGCCGGCGACGCGGTCGAACAGGTAGATCCCCGAGCCGCTGCCGGTCTGGCCCGCGATCCAGCCGGTGTCGAGGCTGCCGAAGACCACCAGACGGCCGTCGGCGCTGATCCGCGGAGTGTCGGCGTGGCTCGGCGGCGCGGCCGAGGCCCGTTTCACCGGGGTGGCGGCGCGGGAGATCCGGTCGTAGACCATCGGCATGGGGTGGACCACGCCCGAGATCTGGTCGAGGAGCAGGAAGGCGAGGTAGCGGCCGTCGGCGCTGAGGGTATAGGCGCGCTCGCCAGTGGAGAGATCGACGGCCGCGGCCAGGCTGGTCACCAGGACGGCGGCGCCGGACGTGCGGTCGTAGAGCCGCAGCTCGTAGTCGTGGCTGAAGGCGATGACCTTGCCGTCGGCGCTGATGTCGGCCGTATTCGCCGGCCCCACGAGCGACAGGGCGCCGGCGACACGGTCGTAGAGGAGGGCGCTGTTCTGCGTGATCTGGCCGGGCAGGAGGTCGGCCCCGTTGCTCACGAAGACGACGTAGCGGCCGTCCGCGCTCATCCGCGGCGCGCCGGCGTAATCCACGGCGTCGAGCGGCGCGCCGGAGCGGTGGCTGACCAGGCGGGTCGAGCGGTCCACCCGGTCGTAGAGGTAGACGGCGCGGAGCTGCGGGGGGTGCTCGCCCGGAAGGATGTCCCCCGCGTCGCTGTCGTAGGCGACGTAGCGGCCGTCGGAGCTGATCGCCAGATTTCCGAAGGTGGTCAGCTGCTGGCTGGTGGACGCCACCGCGATGGTGGTGTCGCTCACCCGGTCGTAGAGCAGCAGGTCCTCTTTTTCGAGCGGCAGGGGCGGGCCCGGCTGCTGGCCGGGCGCGAGATCGGTGGCGGCGCTGCGGAAGAGCACCCAGCGGCCGTCGGCGCTGAGGGTGGCCGCCTTCGAGCCCCGGTTGCCGGCGGTGGCGGGCTGCCCCAGGGTGTGGCTGACGAGCGTCACGGCGCCGGTCGAGAGGTCCGCCAGGAAGACGTCCTTGCCGGGATTGCCGGGCAGGCCGTTGGCGTCCCGCTGGCCGGACACCAGGTTGGTGGCGCCGCTGAGGAACACGGCGTAGCGGCCGTCGGCGCTGACCCCGGCCGGAGCGGGCGCCCGGAAGGAATCGCCGCCATAGAGGTCGCCGGAGGCGGTCTGCGAGGCCGGAGCGCCGATCTGGTGGAGCAGCTCCAGGGAGCCGGCCGCGAAGCCGGCCGCGGCGTCCAGGGTGGAGAGGATCAGCAGGCCCGCCGCCGCTTCACGGAACATATCCATCGACCTCCAGGCTCACCCGCACGGTGCCGTTGCCGGCCACGAACGGGAGGACCGCCACGGCGCCATTGCCGAGCGGCACGGTGAAGCCGGCGCTCCGGGTCACCCCCTGGTTGAAGCGGAGAATGCCGGACGACGGCGAGGTGACGTTGCCCGGATAGATCTGCACGTTCCCCTTCCCCGTTCCCTGGGAGACGGTGAGCTTCAGGACCGCCTGCTGCGCTCCGGCCGGCACGCCGCAGGCGCCGGCCACGGTGAGGGTCTGCCGGACGTTCGAGCGCAGGGCGCCGGCGAGCAGGGTACACGGGGGGACCGTCACCGGCCCGGCCGCGGCATCGTAGAGGTAGGCGTCGAGATGGTCGTTGAGGTCGCCGTCGACCAGGGGGGCGCCGCTGTTGAAAGCGATCTGGCGGCCGTCGGCGGACATCCAGAGGTAAGGGGAGAGGTTGAAATCGACCGCGGGCGTTCCCGGCAAGGCGCCGAACAGGGTCCGCGCGCCCGTGGCCCGGTCCTGGACGTAGAAGCGGAAGATTCTCCCCGTCTGCCCCGGCAGCAGGTCGGGCGACCGGCTCTGGAAGGCGATGCGGGAGCCGTCCGCGCTGATCACGGGGTACTGGGACTCGAGAGCGCCGGCCGTGCTCGGCGCGCCGGCCGCGGAGCTGACCAGGCTGGCGGCGCCGGAGAGGCGGTCGTAGAGGTAGACGTCGAGCGTGCCGTTGGTGTCGCTCACCCCGGCGGCCAGGTCGCTCGCGAAGCTGTGGAAGACGATCCAGCGGCCGTCCGCGCTGATTATGGAAAGGTGGTTCCCGGAGAAATCCAGAAAGGTCTCAGCGTTGCCCGCGGTCACCGGCGAGGAGCCCGTGTGGCTGATCAGGCTGCTGGTGCCGGCGAGCCGGTCGTAGAGGAAGAGGTCGTGCTTCTGATTGGTGTCGACCTGGCCCGGGACGAGGTCGGTGGCGTCGCTCGTGAAGACGATCCAGCGGCCGTCCGCGCTCATCCCCACCAGGGCCGTGAGCTGGCCCGTGGCGGTGGCCGGCGAGCCCGCGGTGTGATCGATCAGGGCGGTCGTGCCGGTCGCACGGTCGAAGACAAAGGCGTGCTCGCCGGTCTGGCCGCTCTGGCCGGCGACCAGGTTGCCGGTCGGGCTGGTGAACGCGACGACGTTCCCGTCGGCGCTGATCCAGGGGGTCCTGGACGTGGCGCCGCCGGAGGTGAGCGGTTCGCCGCTCGCATGGCTCACCAGGACGTGGGTGTCGGAGAGCCGGTCGTAGAGGTAGACGTCGGTCAGGTTGTCGCCGTCGTGCTGGCCCGGCACCAGGCGGCAGCCGGAGCAGGTGTAGGCGACGAAGCGGCCGTCGGTGCTGAGGGCGGGAGGCCCCCCGAGGGCGCCGCTCCTCTCGCTCGCCGTCGAGACCGCGTGGTTGACCAGGCGGAGCGTGTCCGCGGCCCGGTCGTAGAGCATCAGCGCCGCGGCGGAGGTGTCGTTCCCCGTCTGCCCGCGGAAGGCGGCGAAGCCCCCGTCGGCGCTGAGCACGGCCAAGTCGCCGCCGGCGGCGGTGGGCGGCGAGGCCTTGAAGCGGCTCAGCAGAGTGGTCTTCCCCGTCGTCCGGTCGCGCAGGAAGACGTCCCACGTCCCGGTCTGCCCGCCCGACGGGCTGAAGAACGAGCTGTCGACCTGGCCTGGGACCACGCCGCTGGCCTGGCTGAGGAAGAGCGCGTAGCGGCCGTCCGCCGAAAGGCCGGCGCCCACGCTCGGGCCGAACGGGGTGACCGCGGGGAGGTCCGGATCGCACTGCGTGATCGAGGTGACCTCCGCCGACTTGCGGTCGTAGAGGAAGACGTCCCGGAAGCCGTTGGGATCGATCTGCCCCGCTCCGAGGTCGGTGGCGGCGCTGGCGAAGGCCACGACGCCGCCGTCGGCGCTGACGAGGGGGAAGTCCGAGGCGCCGTTGGCGGTGATGGCGGTGCCGGCCCGGGTGTGGCTCACCAGGACGGTGGCGCGGGACGTCTGGTCATAGAGGAAGACGTCGAACGTCGCGGCGCCGTCGGTCTGGCGCGGCACCAGATCGGTGGCCGGGCTCACGTAGGCGATGTAGCGGCCGTCGGCGCTGAGGCTCGGCGCGCGCGAGCCCGGCTGCGTGGGGGTGGTCACCGCCGAGTCCCGGTCGTGGCTCACCAGGGACGCCGTCCCCGCGACCCGGTCGTAGACGAACAGGTGGGTGCCGGCGGCGAGGGTCACCTGCCCCGGCGCCACGTCGGGGGCCGCGCTGACGAAGGCCAGATAGCGGCCGTCCCCGCTCAGCGCGATCCGGTCTCCCGGAAAGTTGATGTCGAGGCCCGCCGTGGTCACCGGCGAGGCGCTCCGGTGGCTGGCGAGCCGGACCTGCTTCGACACCCGGTCGTAGAGGAAGGCGTTGTTCTGCGTGTTGGTGATCTGGCCGGCCACCAGGTTTTGCGCCCTGCTGGTGAAGGCGATCCAGCGGCCGTCGGCGCTGATGTGGGGATCGTCGCAGATGCCGTCGCTCCCCGCCAGCGGAGAGCCGCTGGCATGGCTGACCAGGGTGAGGGACCGCGAGGACCGCGCGTAGAGGAAGATCTGGTAGGTGGTCGCCGGGTTGCTCAGGCCGGGCAGGAGGTCGGTGGCCCGGCTCACGAAGGCGATGGTGGAGCCGTCGGCGCTGATCTCGGGCGCGGACGAGTAGTCGTCGCTCTCCCGGCCGGCCGCGCCGGCGGCGTGGCTGAGCAGGGTGATCGCTCCCGAGCGCCGGTCGTAGAGGAAGACGTTGGTCGGCGACGGCAACGGCCCCGGCCGGGACTGCCCCGCCACCAGGTTGGCCGCGAAGCTGACGAAGACCACCCAGTTGCCGTCCGCGCTGATGCGGACGCCGCGGGAGGGCCCGTCGGCCGGGGCCGACGGATCGCCGCTGGCGTGGGAGATCAGCGTGGTGGTCCCGGTCACCCGGTCGTAGAGGAAGACGTCCTCGTCCTGGTTGTCGTCGGTCACGCCGGGGACGAGGCGGGTCGCCAGGCTGGAGAAGGCGAGATACCGGCCGTCCGCGCTGAGCCGGGCGTCGAGCGAGGAGAAGCCGAGCACGATGGGGCTCGCGGCGGTGGGCGAGCCGGCCGTGTGGCTCACCAGCGTGGTGGTCCCCGTCAGCCGGTCGCGCAGGAAGAGGTCGTAGAACGAGTTGCCGTCCATCTGGCCGGGGATCAGGTTGGGCGCGCTGCTGTGGAAGGCGACCCAGCGGCCGTCGGCGCTCAGCGCGGAGACGAAGCCGTCGCCGTTGGTGTCCGGAAGGGGATCGGCCCGCGAGATCAGCTCGACCGCCCCGGCGGCGGACGCCGCCGCGATCAGGAGCAGGGTGAGAGCAACGCTCCGCCAGAGCCCTTGGCGATCATTCGAGATGCTTCCGGCCTTCGACACGGGAATCCTCCTGGAATCAGACGGGATTGTGAAGAGATCCTATCGCGGCGCTCCGCTTCCAAGAAGGATGCGTTTTTCCGGCGTTCCGTTTCGGTCATGGGATCTACGGCACATACCCATCCACCTCCACCCCCACCCGCACCGTGCCGTTGCCGTTCACGAAGGGGAGGAGCGCGATGCCGCCGTTGCCCAGTGGGACGGTGAAGCTGCCGCTGCGGCTCGCCCCCCGGTTGAAGCGCAGGATGCCCGAGGATGGGTTGATGACGTTGCCGGGATAGATCTGCACGTTCCCCTTCCCCGTCCCCTGCGCGACGGTGAGCTTCACCACCACCTGCCTCGCCCCGGCCGGCACGCCGCAGGCGCCCGCGACCGTGAGGGCCTTGCGGACGTTCGAGCGCAGGGCGCCGCTGAACAGGTTGCAGGGGGGCAGGGTCACCGGGCCGCCGGCGCCGATGGCGACGGCGAAGACGTCCGTGCGGCCGTTGAAATCGCCGGCCACCAGGCCGGGAGCGTCGCTGTCGAAGACCACCGCCCGGCCGTCCGTGCTGATCCGGGGGGCGTCGCCGGGGGCGCCGCTGAGGGCGGCCAGCGTGCCAGCGACCCGATCGAAAAGGAAGACGCCGAGCTTGCCCGGCACCAGGTCCGGGGCGTCGCTGTCGAACGTGAGATAGCGGCCGTCGGCGCTGAGCGAAAGGTTTTCCGCGGCGCCGTGGCTCACCTGGGAGGGGGAGTTGGAGGCGCGGGTCACCAGCGTCAGGGCCTTCGCGACCCGGTCGTAGAGATAGAGCTGATCGGTACCGTCGGGGTTGGGGACCCCCGGGAGCACCTGGCCGGTGGAGAGGAAGGCGAGCCAGCGGCCGTCCGCGCTCAGCGCCAGTTGCCGCGCGCTGTTGCTCAGCGAGGTGGCGACCAACGTCAGGCCGCCCCCCACGCGGTCGTAGAGATAGACGTTGAGCTCCCCGCCCGGCGTGCCCGTGAGATCGGGGTGACGGCTGGTGAAGGCCACGAAGCGGCCGTCGGCGCTCAGCGCGGGGAGCGGATCGTCGAGGTCCCCGGCGGCCTGGTTGAGCGAGCCGCGGGCGTGGGTCACCAGGGCGGTGGTGCCGGCCACGCCGTCGAACAGGAAGAGGTCGATCGTCGCGGCGCTCGCATCGTCGCTCTGGCCGGGCACCAGGTCGGTGGCGGCGCTCTCGTAGAGCACGTAGCGGCCGTCGGCGCTCGAGCTGGGATGATTGGAGAAGTCGTTCGCGCTCGTCCGGCCGTTCGCGGCCGGCCGGCTCACCAGGGTCTTGGCACCGGTCGTGCGGTCCCAGAGGAACACGTCGCTCGCCTGGTTGGCGTCGGTGACCCCGGTCACGAGATCGGAGGCCAGGCTGGAGAATGCCACCCAGCGGCCGTCCGCGCTGATCGCGGGCTCCAGGGAGTCGCCGTCGGCGGCGCCGGGACCGACCGCCGAGCGGCTCACCAGCACCGTGCCCGCCGTGACGCGGTCGAAGAGAAAGATGTCCGAGCTGGCCGGCGGATCGTTCACTCCCGTCACCAGGTCCGAGGCGAGGCTGGCGAAGGCCACATACCGGCCGTCCGCGCTGAGGGCGGACTGCTCGGACGCGTCGTCCCCCGCCGCCGTGGGAGAGGCGGCGGACCGGCTGACCAGGACCGTCGAGCGGGCCGTCCGATCGTAGAGAAAGACGTCGCTCTGACCGTTGACGTCGCTCTGTCCGGGGACCAGGTTGGCGGCCGCGCTCTCGAAGAGCACGTAGCGACCGTCGCCGCTGACCCCGCGCACCTGGCTGTCCGCGTCGGCGGTGAGCGAGGGGGCGCCGGGCGCGTGCAGGGTGGCGTAGACGTTGGTCCGCGCCGCGGTGTCGTAGAGGATCACGTCCTCGCCGCCGTTGAGGTCGCGCACCCCCGGCTGGAGGTTGGCGGCGGCGCTGTAGTAGGCGATCCGCGAGCCGTCGGCGCTGACCGCCGGGCCGTACGAGAAGCCCTGAGGCGAGGGAATGCCGCTGGCGCTCACCACGAAGACCGCGCCGGTGCCGCTGTCGAACAGGATTACGTTCGAGACGCCGGCGATCTCGGTCTCGAAGGCGACCAGGCGACCGTCCGCGCTGAGCGACGGATTCAGTGCCGGAGCGCTCCGCGGGGTCGTAGGCTGGCGGCTCGCCAGGATCGACTGGCCGGCCGTGCGGTCATAGAGGAAGAGGGCGGGCCCGGGCCCCGCGCCCTGGCCGGCGACGAGGTCGGTGGCGTTGCTCAGGAAGGCGATCCAGCGGCCGTCCGCGCTGACTCCCAAGCGCGCCCCGAAGCCGGCCGGGGAATCGCTGTTCGCCGTCGTCGTGGCGGAGCCCGCGGCATGGCTCACCAGGGAGATCGTCCCGGCCCCGCGATCAAAAAGGAACACGTCCGTGGCGCTGTTGGTGTCCACCTGCCCCGGAGCCACGTGAGGGTCGTCGCTGAAGAAGACGACCGTACCCCCGTCGGCGCTGATCGCGGGCATCGTCCCCGGGGCGATCCGGCGCACGGCTCCGGAAAGACCGTCGTAGAGGAAGACGCCGGCGGCGCCCCCGTCCAGATCCGTGGCCACGCTGTCGAACGCGATCCAGCGGCCGTCCGCGCTGATCGCCGGGTCCGTGGACGGGCCGTTCCCCGCCTTGGCGGCCGAGCCCGTATGGCTGACCAGCGAGACGCTCGCCGTCACGCGGTCGTAGAGGAAGACGTCGAGCGAGCCGTTGTCGTCCTGCTGCCCGGGCACGAGATCGGGAGCGTCGCTGGTGAAAACGACGAACCGGCCGTCGGCGCTGATCGCCACGCTCTGGACCCCCTGGCCGCCGAAAGCGTCGAGATCGGCCGAGGGGCCGACCAGCGCCGTGGTCCCCGCCACGCGGTCGAAGAGGAAGAGATGGGGCGAGGTGGAGCCGGCAGGCTGGCCCGGCACCAGGTCGGTCGACTCGCTGACGAAGGCCACCCAGCGGCCGTCCGCGCTGATCACGGCGCTGTCCGCTCCGCGAGCCGACGTGGTCGTAGTCGAAGTCCTGAAATGGCTCACCAGGACCGTGGCACCGCTGACCCGGTCATGCAGGAAGACGTCACTCCCCGTCTTCTCTGCTGGCCCCGTCTGCCCCGCCACCAGGTTGTTGGCCGAGCTGAGGAACGCCACCCATCGGCCGTCCGCGCTGAGCGAAGGAGGAGCGGGATAGACGGTCTGGGCCTGCGCCCCGGACGCGGTATCGGAGAGCTGGCCCGCATCGGCCCTGGAGACCAGCTCGACCGGACCGATCGCGAAACCGGCGGAGCTCCCGGCGAGCAGCAGCGCGAGGGCGCCTGCGCGGAGGGCTTTAGAGAATGTCATGGGAGCATAATATAACAGCTCCCCGATAGGGGACGGCTCGAATTGATCGAGGAGGAATCGATGCGCCGGCTGGCAGCCAAGCCATCCAGGCGGTTTCTCTCGCAGAGGCGACCGGCTCTCGCTGCGCGGACCGGCTGGAGCGCACGGGAGTGCCAGCGCCGAAGCTGAGAAGGCCGGCCAGCGGCAGGAGAGCGCTCAACACCAGAGCGGCCACCCACAGTGCGTGGCGATGGCGTCGCGCGCTGAGATGGCGCTACGCCGTCTGGGCGAGCGGAACCAGGATCTCCACAGCCTCGAAGGGTACCGACACGCTTCCGTCCTCATCTCGTTCGACGAGACCAAGCTCTTCCAGGCGCGCCACGTCGCTGTGTACGTTGGAGTAGTTGCGCTTGGCTGTCTTCGCCACTGCATACACGCTGCACGGACCCACACGGCGCAGAGTGTCGAGAAGGTCCAGGCGCGCAGGAGTGAGCTCTGCGAACAAGGACCGAGCGGATTCAAAGCTCAGCCGAAAATCGGGAACCTGGCCCTTCCTGGCGTCCGCGAG
>DASXJP010000648.1:0-2322 GCA_036497345.1 Thermoanaerobaculia bacterium | reverse complement strand
CCCTCCCTGACGCTCCACCCTGCGTCCAAGCCGCTTCTTTTCACCATCCCCCCGTTGCACTCGAACTCGCCAAGGCTCCCGCCGCCCTGCCAACCTCGCGAATCTACCCCCTGATCTGCGATTCCTTCACAGTCTCTGAGGGAACCCGGGCCTTCGGCCCGGAGAGACGGGCTCCGTCGGGCTCATCGGGTTCTGTCAGGCTCCGGGTTTTCGGCGTGCGGGGCTGTTTGAGGCCCGAAGGGTCGCCTTCCCTCAGCCCAGGGCAACGCCCTGGGTTGGAGGCGAAGGGCCACCCCATGTGGCCTGAAGGGCCGCGCTACCTCATGCATTGACGGCCGACGACGGACAGGCCTAGATTGAGGCTGAGATGCGCGTCTCCACGAACACCCCCACGCCGCGCCGGCCTCGCAAGCCCGCCCCCAAGCCGAGCGCTCGCCAGCGGTGGTTTTTCTTCGTTCTGGGAGCGTTGCTGGGGGGGCCTTATCGGCTATGGGATCGTCACCGGTGGGCCGGGCCCAAGCCCGTCCCTGCTCGACCCGGCGGTCATGGCCTGGATCCTGGGCCCGGCCGTGGTGTGCGGAGGGCTCGCCGCCCTTTCCCCGAAGGCATTCCTCCGGCCTGGCGGCCGCTTCCGCTGGACCCACGACCCGGATGACTAGGCCCCGGGGGCCGCGCTAGTACGCCACCCCCGAGATCACCAGATTCGCGTAGCTCCAGCCATAGCTCGCCACCTCGGGGCCCTCCTGGTCGGCGTAGTGGCCGAACTCGGCCGTCAGGCCGGTCGCGGCGATGTCGAGCACGCCGTTCGGGGCGGTGCCGTTGAAGCTCAGCGTCTTGACCGTCGTCCCGCCCGAGGAGAGCACCGCGGTGATCGTGTTGTGCTCGGCGTCGTAGGTGTACTTCAGGTGATAGCGCTGCCCCTGCACCCAGGAGAAGCCCTGCTCGTCCTGGCTGAGGCTGCCCGCCGGCAGGTTGATGTTCTGGGCCGCCTTGAACGACAGCTTGGGGGGGCTGAAGGCGTTGACGTTGGCGATCGTGTTGCTGCGGAACTTCGACCGGTAGAGCCAGAGGATGGCGTGGTTGCCCGGGACCTTCGCGTGGTTCCAGGGGCCTGGAGTCACGTCCATCTCGATCACCATCCGCCGCAGCGACAGGGCCGCGGGGAGCGTGATGTTGAACGTCTTCTTCTCGTTGCCCGGCGCGGCCGTGTGGAACGTGCCGGACGCGGTGAAGATCGTCGTCGTCCCACCCGAGCCGCCGCCGCTGCCGCCACCGTCCCCGCCGCCGGTCCCGTTGTCACCCGGGCCGGGCAGCGTCGAGGCTCCCGAGGGAGAGGGGGTGATGAAGAGGAGCTGGGAGCTGAGGGCGGTGTAGAGCGTGGCGTAGGCGTAGAACGGCTGATTGCAGCTCACCTCGGCCATCGCGTCGGCGGCGTCGAGCTCGCCGAGCAGCTTGAAGGCGTCGGTGAAGAAGCGCAGCGAGAGCGGCTTGAAGGTGAGCTGCGCCGTGGTGGCGATCTGGGTGCCGTCGGCGCGGAAGAGCTTGATGTCGCACTGCGAGGCCTGGTGCGCCAGGTTGACGACGCCCAGGCTGGTGTAGTCCCCGTGGGTGTTGTCGCGGCGCAGCCCCAGGAGGACCGCCGTCTGGCCGGCGGCGACCTGGTTGCTGGAGGAGATCAGCGGCACCGGGCTCACGGAGGTGGTCAGGCCGTTCGGAGAGGTGCTGAACAGGCGGGCCTCGATCGACAGCGAGGAGGGCGCGGCCACCTCCAGGAGGCCGACCTTGCCGACCGTGCCGATGCCGTTGAGGACGGTCGTGCGGCCGGCGGCGACGTGGAAGGCCGGAGGCCCCGTCGTCGGGCGCTGCGTGCCGTCGGTCTCCGCGTCGAGCACCGTGGCCGTGTAGGCGCTCTGCGTGGTGCCGGTGTTGGTCATCCAGAGCTGCACCACGTGCGTGCTGCCCGCGGCGCTGATGGGATCGGGCACCGGAACGTACACCGCGCCGGCGAACGCGGCAGCGGACGTTCCAGTCGCCAGGACGGCGGCCAGGGCCGCGGCCCGGCCCACGAAGAGCGACTTCCGCATCGGTTCCATCCTCCTACAGGGACGGCGTGCTACAACAAATTGATACAGATGCATGATAGCGCCGTTCGGGTGGGGGCGCAAGCCGGTAAAGGTGGATGAATAAAGAGGAAATGGGGGGCTTCGGAGCGGTCTGCCCTTCGAAGCCTCACCCTCGGTCCCTCTCCACTTCGTGGAGAGGGAGGGCCCAGAGATCCATGTTCTTGGAGATCCGGCAGGTCGTTTCAGCTACGTTCCCCCT
>DASXJP010000647.1:0-7864 GCA_036497345.1 Thermoanaerobaculia bacterium | reverse complement strand
ATCGGTTCTTGTCGAATCGGTTCTTGCTCGTCCCAAGAACCGCCTTGCCTATGAGCCAGACTCGGATCTGGCCACCCTTGCCGCCGCCTATCTCTTCGGCCTCGTCAAGAACCACGCCTATGTGGACGGCAACAAGCGGGTCGGCTTCGCGGCGGCCGCCACCTTTCAACGGCTCAACGGCTTGCGGCTGACGGCGTCGGAGTCCGATGCCTACGACGCCGTGATCGAGGTCGTGGAAGGATCGCGCACCGAGTCGGACCTCGCCCGCTGGCTCCGAGAGAATACAGAGCCCATCCGCTGAGCTCAGCCGGAATCCCAAGGCAAACCCGGGCGGGTTACCGAGGGCGAGGAGGACCACATCGTGGAGGCCGATATCGCCTTCAGCCGGCGCAGTCGTGGAGCCTGGACGACGCGGAGACTTCCCGGCGCGCCAGAGCTTGCCTTGGCCGGAAGTGAGTGGTATCTTACTCAGCGAGAGGGGGTCTGACATGTCTCGTTTCCAAGCCCAGACCAACGCCATCCTCGATGAGGAGCTCTCCGACCTGCGCGAGCGGCTCGGTTTGCGGGAAAACCAAAAGGCCGACCTGCTCCGTGAGATCGGTGCGCTCGCGGCCTGGGTGATTCGCCAGGCCGAGGCCGGACGCCGGATCGAGGCACGCCGCGGCCGGGACGTCGAGATCCTCCGCAGCCCCGCCCTCGATCGCTTGAGCCACAAGCAAGACCGGGGTCTCCCCGAGCGTATCGATCTGACCGACGCGGAGGTCGAGCGGCTCGCTGAGATCATGGATCGCGGTTTCTCTCCGACGCCTGCGCTCCGCAAGGCGCTCTCGCGGCTCGCCGACCCGAAGCGGCGGCCGCCGCGGCTGCACTGGAAAGAGACCACGGTCTGATCCATGCCCCTCCGCATCGAGGTGCTCGGACGGCAGCATCGACCGCTGTTCGAGGACTTTCGCAACCAGCACCGGTCTCTCGTCGACTACCTGCGCCGCTTCGCGTTGCGGCATGCCGAAAAGGACCTCTTGGCCCGCACGTTCCTCGCCATCGAGAGCACGGAGGGAGCAGAACGCCTTGCCGGGTACTTCACTCTGGCCACGGCCAGTGTGGAGCGGAGCACGGTGGATGCGATGGAATCCCTCCATCGGCTACCCGGCTTCCCGGTTCCGGCCGTGCTGCTCGCGCGTCTCGCCGTCGACGAGCGGGTGCAAGGTCAAGGTCTCGGCCGGTACCTGTTCGAGGAGGCCCTCGGGCTGACCCTTGAGCTCGCGCAGGATGGCCCGGTGGCGTTCCGTCTGTTCGTGACCGACGCGATCGACGAGGCCGCCGCGGCCTTCTACGAACGCTTCGGCTTCACGCGCCTCGCGGAAGAGTTTCCTTGCCGCAGGGTGCTCGACCTGAAACCGCTGGCAGGCAGGTGATGCAAGCCCCGCGGCGTTCCAGGAGGTCATCATCGACGCCTTCGCAAGGGGGTCGAGCAGGCCGGTCCCGGCGTTCGCTCCCGGCGCGGAATCCGGGGTCGTCCGGGCGGGTTACCCTGGCGAGGAGGATCTTCTCGCATGAGCCGAGCCCCGTTCGCGTTGGCGCTTCTGTTCTCCGCCCTTCTTCTGGCCGCCCTGCCTCTCGCCGCCCAGCCGTCCGCCCCCCACTGCCAGAGCGCGCGGGAGCAGGACCCGGACACCGGCGCCATCGTCCAGAAGACCCATCTCGCGCCGAGCGCGCCCGGCAGCGTCGATCCCCTCTTCGTCTGGACGTCGGACGATCCTGATTCGCTGATGTTCGTGGTGGTGAGGAACGGTGACGCGCTCCGCTACGCCGGCTGCTTCGACATGACTCTCCAGGCGGACGGCCAGCCCGTCTCCCTGACCCGCCTCCGGCACGACAAGGACCCCAACAGCCTCCGCACGGTCGTGGAGTATGTGCGGGCCGAGATCCCCTGGGCCGACGCCCAGAAGCTCGCCACGGCGAAGTCGATCACCTTTACGGTCTGCAAGGACCGGCTCAAGGTGGGCGAGACGCTCGTGTGCGAGACGCGCCACGTGCTGGAGGTGGCGGGGCGGTGGCGGCGGGAGCATTCCGAACCGGGGTTGAAAACCAGGGCTGAGTAGAGCCTGCCCCCCTACCCCTCTCCCGACCCGGGATACGGAAAAAAGCAAGACCAGGTCAACGGGCAGGCCTTTCGCCGGGGGTGGCGGATCGCCCGCCGCGGGTGGCCGATCAACCGCCGGCCCCGGCGGGTCTTCGGCCGGGGGTGGCGAACGCCTCATTCCCGCCAGCGGGCCGCCCAGCCACCGGGACATGTATCATCTATAGGTGGACAGCCGAGAGGTCTTGCGTCGATTAGAGGCTGACGGCTGGTTCCGAGTGGCCCAGAAAGGCAGCCATGTCCAGCTCAAGCATCCCAGCAAGCCTGGCCGCGTCACGCTTCCACATCCGAGAAAAGACATCCCAAGGGAACCTTGAGAAGCATCGAGCGGCAATCGGGAATCACTCTCAGCTAGGAGACGAACATGCCCGCATACCTCGCCCTCCTGCGCAAGGACCCGGACAGCGATTACGGGATCGAATTCCCCGACTTCCCGGGGTGCGTCACGGCCGCCGAGGACATGGCGCAGGCCCGGGAACTCGCGGAAGAAGCGCTTCTCTTCCACATCGAGGGCCTTCTCGCGGACGGCGAGCCTCTGCCGAAGCCGAGCAACTTCGAGAAGATCATGGCTGATCCTGAGAACCGCCAGGCAGCCGTGCTCCTCGTCCAGGTCCCCGACACGGATCTGCGGAAGTCCGCCTGAAGCTCCCTACACCCCGAAATACCGCGCGTCCGGATGCTGGAAGACCAGCGCGGAGACGCTCGCCTCGGGGTCCATCATGTCCCCCTCGGTGAGGTGGACGCCGATCTCCTCGGGACGCAGGGCCTTGAAAAGCTCGCGCTGGAAGGCGAGGTCCGGACAGGCGGGGTAGCCGAAGCTGTAGCGCTTGCCGCGATAGCGGGCGGCGAGCTTGTCCTCCAGGGGGAGATCCTCGGGATCGGGGAAGCCCCAATACTTCCGCAGACAGGCGTGGAGGTACTCGGCGGCGGCCTCGGCGGTCTCCAGGGCCAGGGCGGCGAAGGCGTGGCTCTTCAGGTACTCGCCCTGGTGCTTCCACGCCTCCACCCTTTCCCGCACCCCCTCACCCGCCGTGGTCACGAAGAGGGCGATGTGATCCCCAGGTAAAACGTAATCGGCGAGGCTCAGGCCCCCTTCCCGATTCTGGCGCGGGAAGTCCCAGGAGGCGGCCACCTGGCCCGTGCCGGGGCAGCGGAGGGTGATGCGATTGCCGTCCGCCTCGGCCGGGAAGAAGCGCCAGACGGCCCGGGCGTGCATGGCGCCGGCGCGGGCGTGGTCCTTGAGATCATCGATCACGGCCTCCAGCTTGGCGAGCTTGGGATCCCCCTCGGCCCGCAGCCGCTTGACCGAGCCCTTCAATCCCAGGTGCTTGCCGTAGATCATCTGCGGGTTCAGGTACTCCCAGACCTTGTCGAGGTCGAGCTCGGCCATGTGCCGGTCGAGGTCGGCCGGCGCGGGCACGGGGAGGTCCCGCCGGACCTCGGCCGCGGCGTTGCGGCCGGCTTCCGTGGCCTCGGTGGCCTCGGGCGCGGCGTCGGCGTTGTCGGCGGCGAGGAGGTCGGTGACCTCTTTTTCCAGGTCCGGCTTCTGGCCGGGATCGAGCAGCCGCTCGACCAGCTTCAGGCCGTGCATGGCGTCTTTGGCATACGTACAGAGGCCGGTGTAGGCCTGGGCGATCTTGCGGTGGGTGAAGCGCCGGGTGAGCGCGGCGCCGCCCACGAGGAGCGGGGTGTCGATCCCCACCGCCGCGAGGTCGCCGGCCGTGAGCACCATCTGCTGGGCGCTCTTGACCAGCAGGCCGGAGAGGCCGATGACGTCCGGCCGGTGCTCGCGCACGGCCTGGACGAGCTGCTCGGAGGGGACCTTGATCCCCAGGTTCACCACCGTGAAGCCGTTGTTGGAGAGGATGATGTCCACCAGGTTCTTGCCGATGTCGTGGACGTCCCCCTTGACGGTGGCGAGGATGACCTTGCCGCGCGAGGAGCCCCCCTCCGACTTCTCCATGTGGGGCTCCAGGTAGGCGACGGCCGCTTTCATCACCTCGGCGCTCTGCAGCACCTCGGCCACGATGAGCTGGTTGTCGTTGAACAGGCGGCCGACCTCGCTCATGCCGGTCATCAGCGGGCCGTTGATGATGTCGAGCGGCTCGGGCCAGCGGGGATCGGCGAGCGCCTGCGCGAGGTCGTCCTCCAGGCCGGTCTTGCTCCCCTCGACCACGGCGCGGGCGATGCGCTCCGGGAGCGGCAGCTCGGTGCGCGGGCGCACCGCGGCCGAGGTCCTGCCGCGGAAGTGGGCGGTGAAGGCCTCGACCGCCTTGTTCCCCGCCTCGACGTCCCCCAGGGGGAGAAAGATCAGCGCCTCCGCGAGCTCCCGTTCCTCGGCCGGGATGTCGGCGTAGCGGGCCAGCTTCTCAGTGTTGACGATGGCCGCGTCGAGCCCCGCCTTGGTGCAGTGGTAGAGGAAGACCGAGTTGAGCACCTCGCGGCCGGCGTTGGGCAGGCCGAAGCTGACGTTGGAGATGCCGAGGATGGTCTTGCTGTCCGGGAACAGCTCCTTGACCGCCCGCACCCCCGCGACCGTCTGGGCGGCCGAGCCGAGGTAGGCGGCGTCGCCGGTGCCGCAGGGGAAGACCAGCGCGTCCCACCAGATGTCCTCGGGCTGCACGCCCATCTCCTCGACCAGGATCTGATAGCTGCGGCGGGCCACCTCGACCTTGCGGTCGACGTCGACCGCCATCCCCTTCTCGTCGATCAGCCCCACGACCATGGCGGCGCCGAAGCGCCTGGCGAGGGGGACCACCTTCTGGAAGCGGTGGAGGCCGTCCTCCAGGTTGATCGAGTTGAGGACCGACTTGCCCTGGCAGTAGGTGAGGGCGCGCTCCATCACGGCGGCGTCGGTGGAGTCGATCATCAGCGGCATCTTGACCAGCCGGACCAGGCGGTCGAGGAAGGCCTCGACGTCGGCGATCTCGTCGCGGTCGGGGTCCTGGAGGCAGACGTCGAGGATTTGGCCGCCGGCCTTGACCTGGGCCCGCCCCACCTCGGCGGCGGCCTCGTGCTGGCCGGCCTGGATGAGCTGCTTGAACTTGCGGCTGCCCAGGACGTTGGTGCGCTCGCCCACCAGCACCGGGCGGTTGGACTCCGTCAGCTCGGTGGCCTCGAGGCCGGAGACCATGGACCGCCGGTGGTGCGGGATGGCGCGCGGCGTCCGCCCCTGGACCAGCTTCGCCAGCGCCGAGACGTGGGCCGCGGTGGTGCCGCAGCAGCCGCCCACGAGGTTGAGCCAGCCGGCGTCGAGGAAGCGGCCGAGGACGCGCTCGAAGACGTCCGGCCCTTCAGTGTACTGCCCCTCCTCGTTGGGCAGGCCGGCGTTGGGGACGCAGGCCACCCGCGTGCGGCAGATCTCGGAGAGGGTGCGCACGTGATCGGTCATCAGCTCGGGGCCGGTGGCGCAGTTGAGGCCCACGTAGAGGAGGTCGGCGTGGAGGAGCGAGACGGCGAGGGCCTCGGCGTCCTGGCCGCCCAGCATGGTGCCGGTGGTCTCGATGGTGGCCGAGACGGCGACCGGGATCTGCCATCCTGCCTGGGCGAAGGCCCGCTCGATACCGATCAGCCCGGCCTTGATGTTGCGCGTGTCCTGGGCCGTTTCGAGCAGCAGGTAGTCGGCGCCGCCCGCCATCAGGCCGAGGGCCTGGACGCGGAAGTTTTCGATCAACCCCTCGAAGGTGATGCCGCCGGTGACCGAGATCGCCTTGGTGGTGGGCCCCATGGAGCCGCAGACGAAGCGGGGCTTCTCCGAGGTGGAGTGGCGGGCGCAGGCCGCGCGGGCGATGGACGCGGAGAGGCGGTTGAGCTCCCAGGCGCGGTCGGCGAGGCCGTACTCGCCCAGCACCAGCGGCGTGCCGCCGAAGGAGTTGGTCTCCACGACGTCGCAGCCGGCGGAGAGGTAGCACTCATGGACGCCGTCCACCACGTCGGGGCGGGTGGCGCAGAGGTTCTCGTTGCACCCCTCGAGCTCGGGGCCGCCGAAGTCCTGGGCGGTGAGATGGACCCCCTGCAGGGCCGTGCCGGTGGCGCCGTCGAGCACGAGGACGCGCTCCTTGAGGGCTGCCAGGAGGAGAGCCGTGCGCTCGTCCACGTCGGTGGGCCGCGGTGGGACTGGAACGTCGAAGACCGGATCGCTCACTCTACCTCCTCCGTCGGGGTCCATTCGGCATCAAACCGCAAAACAAAAAACCCGACTCGTGAGCATCACGAGACGGGCTTCCCGCTCCGGACACTTATTTGTCGCATTCGCGACCGCATCCTCGCCTCACGGCGAGAGGGCACCTTGGGTGTCCGTCCCAGGTTGCCGAGCCCGGCGGAGCCGGACCGCTCGTAATGCAGCCTGAAGAATACCGAGAGTGGGTGGGAGATGTAAAGGGGTCCGACGAATCCCCCTCCTCCCTCGTATACCGGGTATCCGAATCACGCGGGAGGAGGGATACCGTGAACAGAGCCCGACAGACCACCCTGCTGACCGCCCTGGCCGTCGTGACGTTCCTCGCCGCCTTGCAATGGGCCGGGTGGCTCGGTCTGGGGCAAGGCGAGACCGTGACTCTCCCGGTTGCCCCGGCGCGTCCGGCCATCCACAATGGCTCTCTCCGTCCGGGAGGCCGGATCGCATCACTGAATACGGCAACCCTCGATCGCGCTCTCTCCGGCGGGATCGGCGGGCGCGACCCGTGGCGCTTCGTCGATCCGCCGCCGGTCCCACAGCGGAGATCGAAGGAGCCCCAGTCGGAGGCGCCGGCGAGGCGGGTGGGGGCGGTGGCGGGGCGGCGGTAGAAGCAGCGCCCCTTCGGGGCTGACCCTCACTCCCCAACCCCTCTCTCCCCGAGGGAGAGAGGGGCTCAAACTCTCTTCAAAGGCCTTTCTCCCTCTTCACCCGTCAGGTCGGGGGGGAGGCCGGGAGAAGAGGGCCGGGGTGATGAGGGACAACCTGCCGGAGACGCAGAGGGTGGGCTTCGGCAAGCCCCCCGAGCTACACTCCCCCCAGCGTCATGAGCAAGCTCTGGCTGCTGCTCCTCGCGGTCGTCCTGCTGGGGTACTGGGAATTCACGCGTCCCCATGCCTCGGCCGAGGGCGATCCGGTCGACTGGTCGAGCGAGCCGGTCCAGGAGCCGACCGAGCGGCCGCCCTTCGAGATCGAGACCCGCAAGGGCAAGGTCGCCCTCGACCCCAGAGCCTCCTTCGACGTCTCGGCCATCGTCGCCTCGGACGAGCACTACCGCTTCGACGACGGCGCGTTCCTGGTGCCCGTGGACCTGGTGATGACGTGGGGAAAGCTCTCGGAGGAGCCCTACAAGTCCAAGGTCTCCTACGGCCAGATCACCCGCTACTACTTCTGGCGGACGAGCGCCACGGACCTCGATCTCCATTACATCCAGACCCACTCGGCGAACATGCATATGATCCCCGCCGACGACAACGTCCGCCGGGCGCTGCTCTCGGTGGGGTCAGGAGATCAAGTCCGCGTTCAAGGGCTGCTGGTGAACGCCAAGCGGGACGACGGCTTCTACTGGAACAGCTCGCTGACCCGCGAGGACGACGGTCCCGGGGCGTGCGAGCTGGTGTGGGTCGAGGAGATCCAGATCGGGCGGGAGGTCTATCGCTGATCCTCCCTCCCAGTGCGATGCGCTACCTCTGCCACCTGCACCGGTAGGCCGCAGTGCGGTTGGGGGTCTCGGAAGGCGGCGCACCGGACCCTGCATAGAGCTAGAATCC
>DASXJP010000646.1:0-22716 GCA_036497345.1 Thermoanaerobaculia bacterium | reverse complement strand
CCCGGCGGGTGGTCGTGATCGGCTCCGAGTCGACCGGGACCACCACGGTCTCCCACGAGATCGCCGCCGCCCTCGCCGCTCGGGGAGGGGTCTGGGCCACGACCGGTTGGGTGGCGGAATACGGCCGCGCCTACACCGAGGAGAAGCTGGCGGCGCTCGCCGCCCAGGCCGCCGCCGCGGGCCGGAAGCCCCCCGCCATGGCGGATCTCCGCTGGACGGACGGCGACTTCCTGACCATCGCCGAGCGCCAGAACGAGGACGAGGACAGGGCCGCCGCCGCGGGCTCCCCCGTGCTCGTCTGCGACACCGATGCCTTCGCCACCGGCGTCTGGTACGAGCGCTACCTGGGATCGCGCCACCCCGGGGTCGAGGCGATCGCCGACCGCTGCCGGCACGACCTCTACCTGCTGACCGACCACGCCGGCGTCCCCTTCGAGCAGGACGGGCTGCGCGACGGCGAGCACCTGCGCCCCTGGATGACCCGGCGCTTCAGCGAGCGGATGGACGAGACCGGCCGCCCCTGGATCGCCCTGCGCGGCTCCCGGGCCGAGCGCTTCGCCCAAGCCCTGACCGCCATCGACCGGCTGGTGGCGGAGGGGTGGCGGCTCGCCGGGCAGCCAAGCGAGTGAAAGCCAGTCTCCTCCTAGGCAGCCTGGCCTTACCTATACGCGGAGCCAGGTTCCAACACCACTTGTTTGCCGTCGGCGCCGAGGACTACGGGAACGCGGGCCATCGCTTGCCGCAGCAGTCCCGCGAAACTGTCGTCCTGAATCTCCGCTGGCTCTCCCAGGTCCCAGACGCGGGCGGTGTTGTCGGCGCCGGTCGTCGCCAGCCCTCGTCCATTTGGGCTGAAAGCGGCTCCCAGGACTGCGCCGGTATGCCCCCGAAGGGCCATGACCCCCTGGCCCGTCGAGACGTCCCAGACGCGGGCGGTGCCGTCGGTGCTAGTCGTAGCCAGCCTGCTGCCATCCGGGCTGAAGACGGCGCTCAGGACTCGGTCCGTATGACCGTGCAGCACGGCTCTCGGCGCTCCCGTTTTGAGATCCCACAGTGTCGGAGCAAGACTGTCCCCCCGCGTGATGAGTAGGAGATCGCCATCCGGGCTGAAGACGACGAGCTTAAGCGGCTCATCCTGCTTGGGCACGCTTCCTCGCCAGAGGAGGGAGACCCCGGGGGAGCTCACATTCCAGACATCGATCTCAGACTCCCCGGTGACCACGGCCAGATGGCTGCCGTCCAGGCTGAAGATCAGACGGGTGACCTTCCCGCTCGGCGTCACCTCTGGCCCCGACAAACGTTCGTCGCGCAGGTCCCAGACCCGGATGTGCTGACCGTCCCACCGGGCAACCCGCTCCCCGTTTCCACTCAATGCCAGACTCCCTTTGGGATTCATCCCATCGAGCACGGAAAGGGCCAGGCCTCGGGCAGAGCGTAGGTCCGGATTGAAGCTCAGATTCGAAGGGAGCTGCAGCGTTTCCAGGATCTTATCGGAGACCTTGAGATGCATGAGCTCGATCTTTCGCGGAGCTCCAGAGCTAAGATCCCACTTCGCCACCTGGCCGTAATCTGTCAGGGTGAGGACCTGGCTACCCTCCGGGGTGAACGCTGCGCTGGTGACGAGGCCTTCGGTTCTGAGCGCTCCCTCGAGCCGGAGCGGCTCCAACCTCCACAGGGTCGCGCCTCCGGCGCCTGCGGTCAGCACGCGGGCGCCATCAGGAGAAAAGAGCGCCAGATTCAGCTTTCCGTCACTCTTGAGCACGGCGCGGGCGCGCGAAGCCCGGATCGCATCTTTCAGCACATTCTTCGTAAACACCGTATCGGCCACGTTGGCGGCTTCGATGGCGTACCTCAGGCCCGTGGAAGGCTGAGTTTGCAGCCTCTCCTGAGCCACTTTGGCCAATTTCTCGGACCGCTCCTTCTGTACCCAGTCCCGGGTCGCGAGGCTGCCGCCGATCAAGCCCAAGGCCAGCAACGCCGCCGCAGTGCCCCTCCGGGCCCATTTCAGGCGGCGCTCGCGGGAGCGGGCCGCTTCCAGGTAAAGAACCGCCGATTTGCTGCGGGCCGGGGCCGGCGCGAAGTAGGCGAGCTGGGGGCCGCTGGGAAGCCCGTCCGCGGGCTCTCCCGCGTTCGTCCACGCGAGGGCGGCCGACTCGAGCTCCTCGCGCCGCCGCAGCGCATCGCGCTCCTGATCCACCCAGGCAGCGAGGCGCGGCCAGGAGGAGAGCAGGGCGTCGTGGGCCAGCTCCACCCGGTCACCCGAGAGGGTCACGACCTGGGCCGCGGCCAGCCTGCGCAGCACTTCCTCGGTGCCGGGACCGCCACCCGCCGCGGCGGCCACCTCGTCGCACGGCAGGCTCTGGCGGCGGGCGCCCTGGGCCGTAACCAGTTGCAGGAGCAGCGCCCGCGCCCGCTTCTGGTCGTCCTCCGGCAGGCCCGCGAAGAACCGCTCGGCGCTCTCGGCGAGCACGCCGTCGATCCCGCCGAGCTGGTCGTAGGCTTCGTGGGTCAGGAGGTTGCCGGAGCGGTTCTTCCACAGGCGGGAGAGCAGGAGCTCGAGCAGGGCCGGCGACGGCGGGCCTGGCCGCAGGTCGCGCAGGATGCGCTCGGCCAAGCCGCTCTCGAAGGCGAGGCCGGCCAGCCTCGCGGGCGCGGTCATCGCCTCCCGCAGGGATTCCACGCTCAAAGGGCGCAACTGATGCCGGACGGCCCTGCGATTGAGCAGACCCTGGAGGCGCGGCAGCCCCTGGAGCCGGTCGACGGCGTCGCTCCGGAGCGCGGTGATGAGGTAGAAGGGGAGATCCGTATCCTCCAGGGCGGTCGCCAGCAGGGCATCGGCCTGCGCCCGCTTGGCCGCATCGTCCAGCGCGAGCAGATCCTCGAGCTGATCGACGATCAGCAGGAGGCCCTCACCTTCCGAGATCGCGGCCCGGACGAGGTCGCACAGGCCGCGCTCGGAGGCGGCCAGCCGCGCCTGCCGCTCGGAGGACGCCATCCGCTCGGGGCGGTCAAAGGCGGTGGCGAGGCTCGCGATCGGGTCCGGGCCGGGCCGGCAGGTGGCCACGAGCCAGCTCTTGGAGATCCCTGGCACCCAGCCGCGGCGGACGGCGGGGATGAGGCCCGCGAAGACGAACGAAGACTTGCCGACGCCGCTCGGCCCTTCGATCTGGACCCACCGGACCCCATCCAAGCGGGCCTGCCCGAGCCGGCCCATCAGCTCCTGGATCTCCGCCGACCGCCCGAAGAAGAAGCGCGCCTGCGATTCGTCGAAAGACAGCAGCCCCCGATAGGGAGGCACTTTCTCGTCCACCGCCAGAGAAGAGTCCGTTCCGGGGACGCTCAGCTCGGCCGCCAGGCTGGTGAAAAACTCCGTGGCCTCGCTACTGCCCGGCGACAAGCCGGAGGGGAGCGAAAACGCGTACAGGCCTGCCAGCGGTCCCAGGCTCTGGGCATCCCCCTCGGGCAGCTCGACCGGCACGATGCGGAATTCCGGCTGCGCGGCCTGCCGGTTCAGGGCGTAGTCGATCTCGGCACGCAGCGACGGCGGAATCCCGCCGGGGCCCAGCAGCAGGACGTAGCCGGTACAGGCCTCGAGCGCGCGCAGGACGCTGTCCTGCCACAAGCCGCCGGGCGGCAGCGACAGGAAGTCGGCCCAGACCTGTACCCCCGCCGCGGCCATCCCTTGGGCGAAGACCTCCGCCATCGGCCGGTCGGCGGCGGCGTAGCCGAGCAGGATCAAGCCCTTCGGGCGCTCGGACGTCTCGGTGTACGAGGGGAGCGAGGAGCGCACGACCCGCCCCTGGGAGTTGATCTCGGGCAGCAGCCCGGAGGCGACCCCGCAGCGCACGATGCCGTCCGCCAGGGCGGTGTAGGCGGCGTAGAGCTTCTGCTCGCGCTGCGACTCGGGCTCCCGGGCGACGACCCGCTCGGTGAACGAGTAGAAGGGCATGTACGGGATCTCGGCCCGCAGGGCGAATTCCTCGGCGCGGCCCACCGTGGCCGGGATGTAGCGCCGGAATTCCCGCCGGAAGCGGCCGCGAAAGGTGACCAGCTCCTCCTTCTGCGCGGTCTGCTCGATGCGCGAGGGCACCGGCAGGATCTGCAGCGGCCTGCTATCGCGCACTTCGACCAGCCGCGGGTCCGCGAGCGCGCGCGCCATCCAGAGCGCCCCGTCCAAGTTGAGCTCGTTGGCCGCGCTCAGCAGGACGACCAGGTCCGCGAGATGATGGGTGCAGACGCCGCCCTGCTCGGTGACGCCGGTGCGGCTGTCGATCAGCACGACGTCCGCCGCTCCCGGCTTGCCCGCCTTCGGGTCCCCCGCCAGGTCGAGGCGGAAGAAGTCCATGTAGGCGTCGCCCGCCCATTTCTCGTAAAACTGGTCCCAATCGAACGAGCGGACGATTTCCGCGTACCGGGTGTAGTGCTCCCCGTCGCGGCGGCCGGCCGTGAGCAGAGACAGCGATCCCGGGCGGCGCCTCTCGCTGGAGGTGAGGACGGCATGGGAGGAAGGCCGGCGCAGGGCGACCTGGCCCACGACCTGATGCGTGGATGGCACCTCGGGCGGGGGCTGCCCCGGCTCGGCCAACGCGGGGGGCTTCGCCAGCGTCTCCTTGTATTCCTGAAGCAGATCGATCAGCCCCGGCCGCGCCAGCCAGCCGGCGATCTCCGGGGCGGCGCCGCCCCCCTTCCGGCCGTCCACTAGATAGCGCTCCAGCCCCGGCGCCTCCAGGTCCCAGTCGCAGAGGATCACCCGATAGCCCCAGTCGGCGAGGATCTCGCCGACGTTGACCAGGGCCATCGAGCGGCCGACACCTCCCTTGAACGAATAGAAGGTGACGATCATCAGGGACGCCCCGGCGGATTCAGGAGCTCGTTGAGGCGCAGACGGGAGCCCATCGAGGCGACATTCCCCTGGAGGGGGGAGGCGGCATCGGGGATGCTGCCCAGCGTCCGCAGGAGCCAGAGCCGGAAAGCCAGAGGCGTGCCGGTGTCGAAGGCGATCGAGCGCCTCGGCTCCTCATCGATGTTTCGAAACAGGTCCCCGAGGGGATCGACGACGTCCACCGTGCTCGCCAGCGTCTCGTCGAGATCCGCCATGACCTGCGTGTAGGGGGGGACCCAGAGCAATGCGGCGCGAGCCGGATCGAGAGGATCCGGCACCTTCTGGATCTTTTCGTTGACGGCCGGATGGAAGCTCGAAATGGAATCGACGATCAGCAAGGAGTCCCCCGACCGCCAGAGGTCGCGAGCCCATCGCTTCTGCTCGCCCGCGCCGAACAGGTCGTCGTGAACCCAGCGCAGGACGACCGGCCGCTGCTTGCGGCGGTTCCGTTCGGCGTTGATCCTCTTGAGGACCTCGTAGACGCTGTCGATCAGCGGCTTGCCGGACTGGAAGGGAGCCAGGTCCTCCGCGCGGTCGCCGTAGCGCTGGGACAGGAGCTGGAACAGCTCGGGCGGGCTCGCCATCCCGAGCGTCTTGCAGAGGCTCCGCAGCCCCGCGTAGGCGGAATCGTCCTGATGGCCGGGGGCCTGCCAGCGGGCGAACAGCTCGGCGCACTGCTCCTGGGTCATGGAGAACAGGGCCGCCGGAACGAGGTGGGGCGCCTGCTCGCCGAGCTTTTCGAGCACCTGGAGAGCGAGCTTCACCAGGGCCGTGTCGCCACCCCCGGCCAGGTCGAACACGCTGTAGTGTTGGTCGGCGAGCAGCTGCGGGATCTTCCCCTGCGGATGCGGTCCCACCCAGACCGGCAGGATCTCCTTCATCTCGCGGTCACCGTCCTTGACCGCCTTGAAGCACCAGTCCACCTCGCGCGTGATCCACTCCCGGTCGGCGGTCTCGTCGGAGAAGCAGATGACCGCCAGCCGCGCGGCGTTGATCGCGGCGTTCACCGTCTCGTGAATCTGGGCGCCCACGGGCATGTTCTCCTTGTACTCCCAGACGTCGCTCACGCCCAGGGCTTCGAGGCGGCCGCGCAGCTTGAGGACCGCCGCCGCGTCGGGGGAGCCGTAGCTCAGGAAGATACCTGCCATCGTCGTTTACCTCGGGGAGACTCCGTATTTTCTTTGGTAAACAACAGCGTACGCGCCACCGTACGGACAGGTCAAGGCAGCCCCATGCGCAGCTCCCTCCGCCGGTCGGCGTTTCCCATGACGCTTTCTCCGGGCCGCTCGCGCATACTCCGGCGACGGAGGAGCTTCAATGCGCGTACAGCTCGGGATCTCGGCCTTTCTCACCCTCATCCTCACCGCGGCCCCTGGCCGGACCCTGGAGAAGCCCCGGCTTCTCGCCGACGTCGTGCCGGGCGGCGACCCGAATGCCCGTCTCTCCTCGCCGGGGGATTTCATCTCGGTGGACGGCCGGCTGCTCTTCTCCACCCTGGGCTCCCAGAACGGGGACGAGGGGATCCTCTGGAGCACGGACGGCACGGCGGCGGGGACCGAGACGGTCTCCTCCAGTCTCTGCCCCGCGGGCTGCACCGGCATCCGCCCGCTGGGGACGTTAGGGAATGTCGCCCTGCTGGCGCCCCGGGCGGACACCGCCTCCTTCCGCCTCTGGCGATCGGACGGCACGCCGGCCGGGACCTACCCACTGACGGCACGGCTCGACGTCATTTCTGACGGCGTCCAGATCGCTCCCGGCTTCCTGCTGTTCGCCGCCTGCGACGACGCCGCCGGCTGCGAGCTCTGGCGCAGCGACGGCACCCCCGAGGGGACCGGGATCGTCAAGGACATCTACCCGGGTCCCTTCGGCAGCTACCCCAGCCACCTCACGGCCTGGCGTGGCCGGCTCTACTTCCTGGCCGAGGCGTACCCCCAGTCCGGGCTCTGGAGCACGGACGGCACCGCGGCCGGGACCCGCTTCGTCGCCCCCTCCACCGCCGATTTCGACCGCGAGGAGAACGTGCTCGTGGCCACCCCGTCGCGCCTGTTCTTCACCTCGTTGGAGGACACGGATCAGCTCTGGACGAGCGACGGCACCCCCGCCGGCACCCGGCTGGTGCGCGAATTCCCGGCCCTCCCCTGCCCCGCGCACTTCTGCCCCGCCACGTTCCTGAGCTTCCTGCAGCCGGTGGGCGGCGCGGTTTACTTCCCCGCCAGCGACGGCACGCAGGACCAGCTCTGGACCAGCGACGGCACCTCCGCCGGCACCCGCCGGCTGACCGACTTTCCCGGCCGCGCCGACCTCCATCCCACGCCGCCGTGGAAGTTGGGCGACCGTTGGGTCTTCGCCGCCCAGACCAGCGGGCCAGCCACATCCCAGATCCTCTGGACGGCAGGCCCGGGCTTCACCCACTCCGCTCCGCTGACCGGCTGCCGCGGAGGGTGTCCGGACGCTATTTCCCTCTTCCCCGGCCCCATTCCAGGAGCCTCCCCTCCGCGCCTGCTCTTCGTGGGGTCCACCCCGGGTCGGGGCGCGGAGCTGTGGGCGACCGACGGCACGGCGGACGGCACCCGGCGCCTGACCGACGTCTGCCCCGGTCCGTGCGACGCGTTCTCCCAGAGCTACGCCCTCCCGGCGCTCGGCAGCTTCGGAGGGCGCACCTGGTTCCTGGCCACCCCCACGGAGAACGGGGCGCCGAGCGAGCTCTGGGCCAGCGACGGCACCCCGGCGGGAACGTTCCAGGTCGGTGGCTACACCCGGGGGATCGGGGCGCTCGGCAACCGGGTCTACTTCGGCGCCGTGGAATCCTTCACCCTGGAGCTGGCAGCGACGAATGGCACGCCCGGCGGCGACCGCACGGTGGCCGTCCTGCAGCGCAAAGAGGCCGGCTCCTCTCCCCAGATCGCGACCCTGGGCGATCTCGCGCTGATGGTCACGACGGCAGGAGACCGCCAGCGCCTCTGGCGCAGCGACGGCACCGCGGCGGGCACCTTCCCTCTGCCGCGGCCCACGGTGAGCCGCCGCCAGGCATACTTCGCCCCCGCCGGCTTCTTCCAGGCCGGGGGCCTGCTCTACTTCGATCTCCAGCGCGTCACGCCCGTGGGGCTGGAACCCTGGGACTGGGCGCTCTGGCGCACGGACGGCACGCCCGGCGGGACCCACTGGGTCGCGAGCGCGCCCGCGGGGAGCAATACCTTCCTCGACCCCTTCTGGCGGCGGGACTGGAACGGCAAGCTCCTGTCCGTGGTGTACCGGAGCGCCGGCGACTCGGTCGCGTGCTCGTTCTGGACCAGCGACGGCACCGCCGCCGGCACGCGCGAGATCCTCCACCTCCCCGACGAGACCGTCTGTCCGTTCGGCGTGGAGCCCTTCGGCTCCGGGTTCCTCTTCCTGGCCCGCACCGGCGGCGTCCCCCAGCTCTTCCTCTCCGACGGCACCCCGGCCGGAACCCGGCAGCTCACCGCCTTTCAGGCGCCTCCGGACCTCTTCTACACGGAGATGGTCCACGCCGGCGGCACGGTCCTCTTCCGGCTCCCCAGCCCCGACGATCAGGACATCGACGTCTGGCGCACCGACGGCACGCCGGAGGGGACGTACCGCCTCCCCTTGAGCCTGCACCAGCCCTCGAAGCTCTACGTCTTCCGGGGCGCCGTCTACTTCTCGGCCTACGACGACCAGAGCCGGCCGCCGGGCCTCTACCGCATGGGGCTCGACGGCGGCCAGCCCACCCGGCTGGCGGACGCCGACCTCGGGCCCTTCCTCGCCATCACGAGCCCACCGCCTTTCATCCCGGTCGGAGACCGGCTGTTCTTCGCCGCCGCGGACCGCGACCACGGCCAGGAGCTCTGGGTGACCGACGGCACCCCGGTGGGCACGCACCGGGTCCGCGACGTCCAGCCCGGCGCCGGCTCCTCCTACCCCCAGAATCTGACCGCGGCCGGCGGCCTCCTCTACTTCACCGCCGACGACGGCGAGCACGGCCGCGAGCTCTGGGCGAGCGACGGCAGCGAGGCCGGGACCCGAATCGTGGACGACCTCAACCCGGGAGGCTTCTCCTCCTCGCCGTCGAGCCTCGCCGCGACCCCGGGCGCCCTGTTCTTCGGCGCCGACGACGGCACCACCGGCGTCGAGCCCTGGGCGCTGCCGCTCGCGCCCCCCTGAGCTCCGCCGGTCCGCGGAAACTCATAGGATCTGCCCATGCCGTTCACCATCGAGCAGATCCGCGAAGCCCTCTCCCGGCATCAGCCGACCCTGGTCGCCCGCGAGCCGGACCACGCCGAGGCGGCGGTGGCGCTGGTGCTGGCGGGCACCGGGACCGACCTCTCGATCTGCGCCATCCGGCGGGCCGAGCATCCGCTCGACCCGTGGTCCGGGCACATGGCGCTGCCGGGCGGCCGCGCCTCCCCGGAAGACCCCGGCCCGCGCGCCGTGGCCGAGCGGGAGACCCTGGAGGAGGTCGGCCTCGCCCTCGACGAATCCCACTGGATCGGCCCGCTCTCGCACGTGCTGGTCCGCCTCGGCGACGACCGCCGGATGGTGCTCTCCGCCTTCGTCTACTACCTGGGCGAGGAGCTGCCCCCCTTCGCCACCAGCGACGAGGTGGCCGAGGCCTACTGGATCCCTCTCGCCCATCTCTGGGACCCGCGCAACGCCGGCCGCTTCGAATGGCTGCGCGAGGGGGCGAAGCTGCTCTATCCCGCCATCCGCTTCCGCGACGCCGCCATCTGGGGGCTGACCTTCCGCGTCCTCACCCTCTTCTCGGACGTCCTCGACGCGCCGCTGCCCCATCTGGAGGAGATCCCCTCTTGAGCGACGACCGGTTGGACGTGGCGGTGGTCGGGGGCGGGATCTCGGGGCTCACGGCGGCGTTCCACCTCTCGCGCGGCGGTCTGCGCACGGCCGTCCTCGAATCGGCGGCGCGCGTGGGCGGGGCCGTCGAGACCTATGCGGACGGGACCTGGCGCTTCGAGATGGGGCCGAGCACCGTCCTCGAAAACAACGAGAGCGTCGGCCGGCTGATCCGCGAGGCCGGGCTGGACGGCGAGAAGGTCGTGGCCGCCCCCTCGGCCAAGAAGCGCTATCTCTGCAAGGGAGGGACGCTGGTGCCGCTCCCCGGAGGGCCGGGAGGGTTCCTCACCACGCCCCTCTTCCCCCTGGGCTCCAAGCTGGGCCTGCTGCGCGAGCCCTGGATCCGCCGGCCGCCGGAGGGGACGGAGGAGAGCATCGCGCAATTCGTCCGCCGGCGGCTGAGCACCGCGTTCCTCGACTACGCGGTCGGCCCCTTCGTCTCGGGGGTGTACGCGGGCGATCCCGAGCGGCTCTCGGTACGCTGGGCGGTGCCGAAGATCTGGAGCCTGGAGCACGAGCACGGCAGCCTGATCCGCGGCGGCTTGATCCAGGCCAGGACCCGCCGCAAGGGACCGGCCCCCGGCGGCGCCATGATCTCCTTCAAGGAAGGCCTCGAAGAGCTCCCCCGCCGCCTCGCGCGGGAGATCGGGGACGTCCGCACCGGCGTGGCCGCGCAACGGATCGTCCGCGCGGACGGCGGCTTCCGGATCGAGACCTCGGCCGGGCCGGTCGAAGCAACGCGGGTGGTGCTCGCCGTGCCCGCCGACGCCGCCGCCCGCCTGCTCGAAGAGGTCACTGCGGGCGCCAGCCGCCTCTTCGCCGAGATCCCCTACGCCGCGGTCGCCGTGGTCTCGCTCGGCTGGCGCCGCGAGGACGTCGGACATCCGCTGGACGGCTTCGGATTCCTGGCGCCGCGCAAGGAGGGGCTGCGGGTCCTCGGCTGCCTCTTCCCCTCCGAGATCTTCCCAAACCGAGCCCCCGCCGGTCACGTGGCGCTCGCCGCCTTCGGAGGAGGCCGCACCGACCCCGAATTCGCCTCCTGGGACGACGACCGCATCCTCTCGACGGTGCTGAGCGAGCTGAGGGGTCCATTGGGCCTGCGCGGCGAGCCCGCCTTCCGCCTCGTCCGCCGCTGGCCGCGGGCGATCCCGCAATACGAGGTCGGCCACGGCCGCTTCGTGGAGCGGGCGAAGGAGATCGAGGCGGCCCTCCCCGGCCTCCGCCTCGCCGGCAACTTCGTCGGCGGCGTCTCCGTGCCGGACTGCATCAAGAACGGCACGGCGGTGGCGGAGGGGGTGCTTGACCGCAGAGACCGCTGACGTTATGGTTATTGAGAAAGGTGATGCGTTCAGTATCTTCGTTGCGCATCTGGGTGCCATGCCAAGAGAACCGAAGCTCCCGGCTTACGTATCCGCTCTCCCCTCTTTCCTCACGGGAGTGGCTCGCCTTTTCGATTTCTGGGGCCTGTTTTCCTCCCAGACGACCGGCAAGATCTCAGACTCGCAAGCCCTCTCCTCGGATTGGCGCGCCATCGGCCGTGACATCCACAAGGCAGCTCGTAGCTACGCCCGCGAGCTCCGGTAGATGCCTCGCCGAAAGGGGTCGGCTCCCGCGCAGGAGCTTCCGCCTGATGAGATAGCCGTCCAGGAGAGGCATTCGGTACCTGAAACCCGATCCACCACCATCGCTCGCTTCGAGGCGGAATTTTTCGAGGGCCCTCTTCCCCACCCCGGCATCCTCGCGGAGTACGACAAAATCTGTCCGGGAGCGGCCAGCCGCATCCTGGCCATGGCGGAGTCGCAAAGCCAACACCGCCAGGAGCTTGAGAGGCTTGTCGTCCTTTCCAATTGCCGGAGCCAGGACCGTGGTCCTATTCTCGGTTTTCTGCTGGCGACTGGCGCGATCGCCCTGGGCGGCTTCCTGATCTTGCACGGCAAGGAGGTCTCGGGTCTGGTGGCCCTGACCGGGGCCCTCGTGGCGGTCGTCGTCCCGTTCCTCTCTGGCAAGCGGGCGCAACAGAAAGAGCTCGCGGAGAAACGACGAGAGCAGCTTCCGCCTGACAAGGACGAGAAAGAGTGGGAGTATTCGCTTCCTCCGCAGACCTCCTCCAGGAGACACCGCCCCAAGCGCTCTACCTAGCCCCACCCCCCGGGAATTCCAGCGTGATCAGCCGGGCCTCTCCTGACGCGACGTTCGTCACGCTGTGGGTGATCCCTCCGGGAATCCAGGCGATCTCGCCGGCCTTGAGCGTGCGGGTCGTGGTTGGCTGCCCCTCGACCTCGCTGCGCAGGTTGAGGTCGGTGACGGCCACCACCATATGGGGACCGTCGTGGTGGTGCCTGGGGATGGTGCCGCCCGCCTTCAGGCGGACGTCCGAGACCCGCACGCCGTCCTTGGTGAAGACCGGCGTGGCCGTCCCGCCCGGGAATTCGCGCGGCTTCTCGTCGCCGCCCCCGGCCGTCGCGGGCCCCGGTTGGAGCAGCTCGATCGTCACGTTGCGGAAGGGGGTATCCCCAAGGTCCTTCGCGATGTGGGCGAAGCCGCCTGTGGAGAAGCGGGTCTCGCCGTCCTGGAGCTTCAGCGAGACCGGGGGCTTGCCCGCGACGTCGTTCTCGATCTCGGCCGCCCCGAAGGTGACGAAGAAGTAGTCGCGCTCGTGGCGGTGCATCAGGGTCGCGGTGTGGGGGGCGACCTCGACCTGGAACGCCCGGACCCAGGCGTTCTCCAGGACGAGATGATGGTGCGGCTCGGCGGTGATCGCCACCTCGGAAGGGGGAGTCTGGGCAAGAGCCAGGGCGGGGAGGAGCGCTGCGAGAACAGCGATCTTTGGATTCATAGGCGGAAGTCTACCGGAATGCCTGGCCGGACGGGTGTCTTGATGTCCAGAAGACGAAACTCGCCCTCCCGCTTGACATCTCGGCTCATGGATCGTAGGATTTTGCATGGCTGTACGAGTCACGCTCTCGCTCGATGACGATCTCGCGGCTGAGATCCAGAAGATGGCCGACCGCAATGGCTGCTCGTTCGAGGAGACGCTGAACGCCTCTCTCCGGTGCTCGGTCCCTACACCAAGGACGGTTCCTGCCAAGCCCTTTGAGATCCGCGCGAAGGCCCTCCACGCACGCCCCGGCTTCGACTTCGATGACATCGAAGGACTGTTGGAGCAAGTGGAAGGCCCTGCCCACCGGTGATCCTCGTCGACGCCAATCTGCTTCTTTACGCCCACGACCGTTCCAGCCCCGTCCACGAGCCCGCACATCGCTGGCTGACGGAAGCGCTGGCGGGTCTTGAGCCGATCGGGCTGTCCTGGCCGACACTACTAGCGTTTCTGAGAATCACGACCAACCCGAAGATCTTCCGGAACCCCTTTTCGATTCAGGAGGCGGTTTCGATCGTCGACGAGTGGCTCTCCCAGCCCAACATTCACTTGCTGCACGCGGGGGAGGATCACTGGACGGTTCTTCGCGATCTCCTCCTAGGAACAGGGGTAACGGCCAAGCTGATCATGGATGCCCACTTGGCGGCCCTCGCGATCGAGCATGGCGTGGTGCTTCTCACCCGGGATGGGGATTTTGACCTCTTCCGGGAGCTCAGGACCCGCAATCCTCTGGCCTCTGAGCCGGAGGAACGCCTTGGCCCCCCGTCCTGAATGCTCCACATGCCCGGAGGTCCCGGAATTTTCGCCTCCCGATGCGACATAATCCCTGCATGGGCCAGAATCGCATGTCCCGCCGGGCCGTCCAGGTCGTGGCGGAGAACCGTATCCGCGAAGCCATCGAAGAGGGGCTGTTCGACAACCTTCCAGGTCTCGGGCAACCCATTCCGGATATCGACGAGCCCTATGATCCCGACTGGTGGCTCAAGAAGTGGATCCGCCGCGAGGGGATGAGCAAGGAGCTGGCCTCGAGGTTCGGCAAGGACTTCTGGGCCCGCGAGTGAGGTCCAATCCGATCATGCAAGCGAGACGCGAGGACGTGGAGTCGATCGAAGGGATCGTCAAGGCGCTGTACGAGGTGATCTCCGGGCCGGCCGGCGCGCGCGACTGGGACCGCGAGCGGACGCTCGTCCATCCCGGCGGGCGGATGATGCCGACGCGCCCCCGCCCCGAGGGGGGCGCCGGGATCGAGGTCTTCGACACCGACGGGTACATCGCCTCGCGCACGCCGTTCTTCGCGGCCAACGATTTCCACGAGATCGAGACCGGCCACCGCGTCGAGCGGTTCGGCAACGTCGCCCACGTCTGGAGCGCCTACGAGGGGCGGCGGGCGCCGGGCGGCGAGATCCTCTTCCGGGGGATCAACAGCATCCAGCTCTTCCACGACGGCGACCGCTGGTGGGTGATGTCGGTGCTATGGGACAACGAGCGCGAGGGAAACCCGCTGCCGGCGGACCTCGCGGGAAGCGGTCAGTGACCGACCTCTACGACACCCTGATCGTCGGCGGCGGCCCCGCCGGCCTGACGGCGGCGCTCCATCTCGCCTGGCACAAGCGCAAGGCGCTGGTGATCGACCGCGTCAGCGGCCCTCTCTTCTTCACCCTGGAGCAGCTCTGGAACGTGCCCGGCATGCCCGCGGCGACCGGCGCCGAGATCCAGAAGCGGCTCAAGGCTCAAGCCCTGGAGATGGGGGCCGAGGTCCTGCGCGGCAACGTGGTGAAGGCCGAGGTCCAGGAGGGGGATTTCCTCCTCACCGGCGAGAAGGGGGAGCAGTGGCGCGGGCGCACTCTGCTGCTCGCCACCGGCGTGATCCGCTACCACCCCACGGTGGACGGCGACTTCACCCCCTGCTTCGCCTACGCCGGCAAGGGGAACCTCTTCTACTGCATGGACTGCGAGGGGCCGGAGCTGTTCGGCCGGGACACGGTGGTCATCGGCACCGGCCCGGCCGACTGGGCGGCGGCCATGGGGGTGGGGCTCTCCCGCTATACCGGCCGGATCCGCGTGCTCCTGGCCGGGGGCCGCGACCTCTCCGCGCATTGGGCGGCCCGGCTGCGCGAGAAGAGCATCCCGGTGCTGACGGGCGAGATCCAGCGGCTGATCGGGGAGAAGCGCAACCTCACCGGCCTGGAGCTCAAGGACGGCACCACGCTCACGGCCGAGGCCTTCTTCGTCTCCAGCGAGGCGCGCGGCCGGACCGACCTCGCCCAGCAGCTCGGCGTCGAGATCGCCCCCACCGGCAAGCACGTCCAGCCGAAATCCCAACGCGGCGACACCAACGTCCCCGGCGTCTGGATCGCGGGTGATCTGCGGCCCATGACCCAGCAGGTGGCGGTGGCGATGGGGACGGGGAACATCGCGGCGGTGATGATCGACCAGTATTTGCGGAAGGGGGACGTGGCGAGCCCCCCTACCCACCTCGCGGTATGATCCCCACCGGAGGGACAATCTTGAGCCCGTTCTCGAAATCCCATCGCACATTCCGTCGCTGCCTCCCGCTGCTCCTCGCGCTCTGCGCGGGCTGCGCGGGGCTGCATTCCCCCCGGACGGCCCTCGACGTCGCCCGGCAGCACGATCCCGCCGTGCAGTGGAACCCCCAGAGCCTGCTGGAGGCCGACCTCGACCAGGACGGCCGCGCGGACTTCGCCCTCCTCGGCACCCGCAAGGACCACGTCGTGGTGGGCATCGTGCACGGCCCGCTCGCCGCGGGAACCCCCATTTGGACGCTGGAGTTCTCCGTGAAGGGGGGCGGCGAGGACGCCCTCTGCTCGCCGGACGCCAAGATCACCGTCGAGCCCCTGGGCGACGAGGCCAAGACCCGCCGGGGGGGCGGCCAGGGGGTGGGGCTCAACCTGCACGACGACAAGTGCGACGCGTTCCACATCTTCTGGAATCCCGAGAAGAAAAAATTCGAATGGTGGCGCCTCTGAGATGAACATCATCTGCCTGGACGACGCCGGCTGCCTGTACCTCTCGCCCAAGATCGAGGACTGGCGGTACGTGGAGGAGCACGGGATCACCGTGGTCATCGATCTCGAAGGGGACATTGACCACGGCATCCCCACCATGCCGAACCACGTCCTCTACGTCTACTTCCCCATCTACGACGAGGACCTGCCGGACATGGCCAAGCTCCACGCCGTGGCCCGCATGGCGGCGTCGCTCGTCGCGGCCGGCCGCCGGGTGCTCTCCCACTGCGGCATGGGGTTCAACCGCTCGGCCCTGCTGGCGGGGCTGATCCTGGTCTACTTGGGGGTGGAGGGGAGGGACGCCGTCGAGCTGCTCCGGGGGCGGCGGCCGGGGGCCCTGTTCAACCAGATCTTCGCCGACTACCTGGGGAGCCTCCCCGCGGGCGGCCCCTCCGCCCTGACGTGAGCGATCCCGAGAGCCTCTGGTTCGCCTTCCGGGGGAACGAGCTCCTCGTCTTCCAGGAGGAGGGGACGGCCGCGCGGGTGCCCACCGGCGGGGAATGGGCCGCGCTCGGCCTGGCCCTGGAGCAGACGGCCGAGCCGCACCTCGCCGGCTCCCTCGGCGCCTCCGAGGCCTGGGCCGCGGGGCTCCCTGCGGACGCCGAGCCGCCGGCGGGGATGGTCTTTCAGGGGCTGCGCCGGCTCTTCGGAGCCCTCCACGAGGAGGTCTGGAAGCTGGCCGGCCGCGCGGTACAGATCGTCGAGTGGGACCGCAACCACCGCTTCTGTGGCCGTTGCGGCGCCGCGACGGAGCGCAAGACGGACGAGCTCGCCCGCGTCTGCCCCGTCTGCGGTCTCCAGCAGTTCCCGCGCATCTCCCCGGCGGTGATCGTGCGCATCGAGCGCGGGGACGAGATCCTGCTCGCCCGCTCCCCGCACTTCGCGCCGGGCGTCTACAGCACCATCGCCGGCTTCGTGGAGCCCGGCGAGTCGCTGGAGGAGACGGTCGTCCGCGAGGTGCGCGAGGAGGTGGGAGTCGAGGTGACGAACGTCCGCTACTTCGGCAGCCAGCCCTGGCCCTTCCCGAGCTCCCTGATGATCGGCTTCGTGGCCGACTACGCCTCCGGCGAGCTCCGCCTCCAGGAGGGGGAGATCGAGGACGCCGGCTGGTTCAGGGTCGACACCCTCCCCGGGCTGCCCTCGCGGTTTTCGATCGCGCGGCGGCTGATCGACGAGTTCATTTCGCGGGGCCGGCCTTGAGAGCCCGGCCCAGGAAATCCCCCACCGCCTTGTAGACCCGCTCCCGGTCCGCCCGCAGGACGAAGCCGTGGGCGGCGTCCGGCAGCACGATCTCCTCCACCACCTGCTTTTTCTTCCCCAGCGCCGCCGCGATGTCGGCCGCCTCGGAGGGGATCGCCAGGGTGTCCCGCGCGCCCTGGACCAGGAGCAGCGGGCGCACGATCTCCCCGGCATGGTCGTGGGGGGATTTGACGGAGCCGACCTGCCAGTCGACGACGTGGCCCATCTCGTCGGCCAGGATCGTGCGCTCGGCCGATCCGTAGGGGAGCCCGTTGATGACCCGCTGCCAGTCGGAGACGCCGAAGAGGTCGATGCCGGCGGCGAATTCCTGGGGGGCGAAGGCGAGCGCCGAGAGGGTCAGGAAGCCGCCGTGCCCCACGCCGCCGATGGCGATCCGCCTGGGATCGGCCCAGCCCGAGGCGGCGAGCCAGCCGCGGGCGGTCACGCAGTCCTCGAGATCGGCCACGCCGTGCTTCCGGTCGTCGAGCCGCAGGAAGGCCTTGCCGTAGCCGAAGCTCCCCCGGTGGTTCACCGCGAAGACGGCGTAGCCGCGCTGGACGAGGCTCTGGATGAGCGGATCGAAGCCCAGCCGCGCCTGCCCGCTGGGACCGTCGTGGACCCAGACGATCGCCGGAATCTTGGCGCCGCCGCCCGCGGATGGCGTCTGCCGGGGCTTGTAGAGGATGCCGGTGATCTGGTGGTCGTCGGCGGACTTGAAGCGCGTCAGCTCCCCCTCGACCCAGTCGCCGGCCTCGCCCCCCGCCAGCCGCCGCGGCGCGGCCGGCTTGGCGAGGTCGTAGACCCAGACCCCCGGCGGCGTCGTGCCGCCGCTCCCCAGGAAGGCGAGCTTCCGGCCGTCGCGGGAGAACGCGATGGCGTCCACCTCGCCGAGCGGGGGGAGATCCGGCAGCGCGACCGGCTGCAGGGTGGCGGCGTCGTAGAGCTCCAGCCCCGAGCGCGTATCTCCCCCGGCGATCACCGCGATCCGCTTGCCGTCCGGCGAGTAGCGGGCGTCGAGCAGGTCCCAGCTCTTCCGGAGCAGGCTGTTGCCCATGCCGGAGACCATCTCGACGCGCGCCAGGCCCCGAAACTGGTTGCCGACGTCGTTCAGGGTGAGCAGGGCCGTGCCGTCCGGGCTGAATCCCAGGGGGATGTGGACCGCGAACCCCTCACCCATCAGCAGTTGGTGATCCTGCCCCGTCTGACGGCCGCGGATGTGGACGTCGCGGTTCAGGTCGTTGTTGTTCTGCATGTAGACCAGGAAGCGACCGTCAGGAGAGACGGCGGCCAGCCGCACCAACGGGGAGGCGTTGGTGTCGACCAGCGTCCGCGCGTAGCCCGTGGCCGCGACCTTGTAGAGGTCGCGCGACTGGGAGCCGGTGTTGTCGATCTCGACCCACAGGGCGCCGTCCGCCGCCCAGCCCAGGAAGCGCGTGGTCTTCCCCGGCATGAGCTCCACGGCTTTGCCGTCCAGCTCCCGCACGAAGAGATGGTCCTCGTCCCCCGCCGGACCGCTCCGGTAGAGGACCCGCTCGTCGGCCGGGAAGTAGCTCACCGCCCAGACCGGGTCTTTCGCCGACCGGGTGAGCTGGACCGGAGGGCCACCGGCCACCGGCAGGGCATAGGCGTTGGGAACCCCGTCCGTGTCCATCGAGACCAGCACCTTGCCGCCGTCGGGCGAGAACGACAGGCCCGAGATGGCGGCGGGAAGCCCGGCCGCGAGGGCGGGGGCGGAAAGGAGGAGCGTAGAGAGAAGAAGCAGGAAGAGGGTGCGGCGCATGGGTGGGGATGGTAGCAAAGCCCTCAGCTATCCCCGCCCTATGTACAGCACATGCGCGTGCGGATACCCCGCTCCGACCTCCACCGCCGCGAGCCCGGTGAACCCTCCGCGCAGCAGCCTTTCCCGGATCTCCTCCCGGGTCTCGTAGCTGTGGGCCTCGCCCAGGGTGAGCCCGAGGAGATCGGCGCCGCGCTCCTGGGCGCGGTTCCAGAGGGCCTTGGCGCGATGACCGGGATCGATCTCCTTGAGCAGGAAGACGCCCCCCGGCGCCAGCCGCTCCCGCGCCCAGGCGAGCAGCGGGTCCCAGTCGGATTTCGGCAGGCGGTAGAGGACGTCGAAGATCGTCACGGCGTCGAACCGGCCGCGGAGGGCCGGGTGGTAGGCGTTGACCACCCGCAGCCCCGGACGGCGGGGGACGAGGAAGACCTTGTGGATGTCCGGCTCGACGGCGACCGCCTCGCGGGCTCCCCTTTCGAGCGCCAGATGTGCGAAGATTCCGTGCCCAGCTCCGAGGTCCAACAGCCGGCCCCCCTGCGGGAGGTAGTCGAGCACCCGAAGGAAGGGGCAGGAAAGGAAGCGCCCAAGCACGTGTAGACGGGTCGCGCCCGGCGCGGAGCCGTAGGTCCGCCGCACGTGCGACAGCGCTTCAGGGAACCGGAGATCGGGCACCCGGACTCAATATCGTCCCAAGATGACGCTGTCAACCGACGCACCCGCCCGGCGGGTCTCCTCGCCCGCCGCCCTCGCCGGGTTCGCCCTGGTGGCCCTGGTGCGCGCCTTCACGCTTCCGCGCAGCCTGTGGGAGATGGACGAGGTGCTCTTCGCCCGCGCCGTCGAGCGGTTCGATCCCCTGAGCCATCGTCCCCATCCGCCGGGCTATCCGCTGGTCGTGGGGTTGGGCAAGCTGCTCAATCTGATCTTCCAGGAGCCGTTCATCAGCCTGGTGGTGCTGAGCCTGATCTCGTCGCTCGTCGGCTACTGGGCGATGGTCGTGGCCTTCCGCCGCATCGCGGGGGGGCCGGACGCCGACCGGATCGCGGTGGCGGGGGCGCTCCTCTTCCAGCTCTCCCCGGCCATGCTCGTGCAGGGGCCGCTGCCGATGTCCGATCCGCCGGCCCTGATGTTCCTCGCCCTCGCCCTGGCCGCCGGAGCGATCCTCCGGGACGGCGGCGGCCTCTGGAGCGCCCTGGGGCTGGGGGCCGCCGCCTCGGCCGCGATCGGCTGCCGGCCGCAGCTCGCCCTGGTGGTCCTCCCCCTGCTGGCCGTGGCCCTCTGGCAGACTCCAGGGTGGCGGCGCCGCGGCGAGGTGGTGGCCGCCTTCACGCTCGTCTCGCTGCTCTGGTTTGTCCCTCTGCTCGTGGCCACTGGAGGCTCTCGCGGCTTCCTGATCTATCAATCGAAGCAGGCCTCCTACGTGGCGGCGCACGACGCCAGGAGCGCCCGGAAGGACTGCCCTCCCCATCTGGTGGTGAAGCGCTTCGTCGCCCACCCCTGGGGACGCAAGGCGATGGCGGCCCCGGTGCTGGCGCTGGCCCTGGTGGGGGTCGCCGGTCTCGCGCGGCAACGCCGGACGGCGGCGCTCCCCCTGGCCGTCCTCACCGCCGGCCAGATCGCGCTCTGCCTCCTGATCATGGACCCCGCGGACGCCGTCCGCTACGCCCTCCCCTCGCTGCTGGGGATCGCCTTCGCGGCGGCCGTGGGAGCGCAGAGCCTGGCGCGGCTCGCCCGGGTCCCGGCGGCGGCCTGGCTCGCTCCCGTGCTGTTGGCCACGATGGGGATCGCCTACGCCTGGCCCGTGCTCGCGATCCGCTCGCGGTTGATCTCTCCGCCGGTCTCGGCGATCCACTGGGCGGAGCGCAACGTGCCCCCCAAGTCGGTGATCCTGGTGGGCGAGGACATGGCCCCCCACGCCGACTACCTGCTGCATGGGTACGATCTCCAGACGATCGAGGAGGGGTTCCACCACGCCGCCCGCCGGCCGGGCGCGCAGGCCTGGCTCCTCGCCGAGGGGAAGAGCCGCTGGCCGGGGGCGGTGATGTTCCGCTGGCCCAACACCGACGCCTACAACAAGCTGACCCGCGGCCACTACCGCATCGTCACCCTGAGCCCGATCCCCCTCGGCCACCGCTTCCAGATCGTGCGGGGGGTCTACGGCTGGGAGCCGAGCCTCCTGGACGCCCGCTGGCGGTGGCTGAGCGACGACGCCCTGATCCGCATCTTCCCGCGCAAGTGGATCCCCGCCGTCGCCGTGCGGCTGGCGCTCGACCCCGCGGCGCCCTTCCCCTCGAATACCGTCACCGTGTCGGTCGACGGGGGCCCGGGCAGGACGGTGGAGATCGCGCGCGGTGCCGGGCAGACGGTGGAGGCACCCGTCCCCGCCAACCAGCCCGTCGAGATCGCCATCCGCTCGGCCCGCGCTTGGGTACCCGGAGGGGGGGACAAACGCCGGCTCGCCGTGCAGCTCCTTGCCGTGGAGCGGCTCGCCCGCTAAGCTGAGGTGCTTCTCATGCGACACCCTACTTCCGTCTCGCTCGTGATTCCGATGTTCAACGAGGAGGAGAACATCGAGCACGCCCTCGCCTGCGCGGTCGAGGCGCTGGAGCGGCACAGCCCCGAGGACTACGAGATCGTGGTGGTGGACGACGCCTCGCAAGACCGCTCGGCCGAGCTGGTGACGCGGGAGGCCGCCGCCAACCCGCGCATCCGCCTGCTGCGGCACGAGGTGAACCGCAAGCTCGGGGCGTCGCTCAAGACCGGGTTCGCCGCGGTGACCAAGGACGTCGTGCTCTACATGGACGCCGACCTGCCGTTCGACCCGGACGTGATCGGCCGGGCCCTCCAGGCGATGAAGGTGACGCGGGCGGACCTGATCGCCGGCTACCGCCTGGACCGCACGACCGAGGGATTCCGCCGCACGGTCTACTCCTACTGCTACAACACCCTGATCGGGCTGCTCTTCCGCTGGCCGCACCGGGACATCAACTTCTCCTTCAAGCTGATCCGGCGCGAGGTGCTGGAGGCGATGGAGCTCAAGTCCGAGGGGTCGCTGATCGACGCCGAGCTGATCGTCAAGGCGAAGAACCTGGGCTTCAGCATCCAGCAGCTCGGCCTGGACTACTTCCCGCGCACCCGCGGCCGCTCGACCCTGTCGTCCCCGGGGGTCATCCTGAAGATCTTCCGTGAGCTGGTGACCCTCTTCCCGGAGATGCGCCATCCCAAGCGCCGCGACCGGCCGGCCCCGGCGACAGCCTCCGTGGGAGGAGATTCCGCCGCGTCCGAGCCGGCCTCGGCGCACAGCCCGGGCCGTTGAAGACCCTCGTCGTCACGGCCGACGACGTCGGCCTCCACCCCGGCATGACCCTGGGAGCCCTGCGGGCCCACGAGCAGGGGATCGTCACCGCCTGCAGCGTGGTCGCCAACGGCCGCGCCCTGGACGACGCGGTCGCGCGGCTGCGCGACCGGCCGGAGCTGGACGCCGGGGTCCACCTCACCTTCGTGGGCGGCGAGCGCCCCCTCTCTCCCCCGGACCAGGCGCGCTCCCTCCTGGGCCCGGACGGCGCCTTCCTCCCCGGCTTCCGCGCCTTCGCCGCCCGCTACTTCCTGGGCCGCATCGACGCCGCCGAGCTGGAAGCGGAGCTCCGCCGCCAGATCGAGCGCCTCCTGGCCGCCGGCCTCAAGCTCGTCCACCTCAACAGCCACCAGCACCTGCACGTCCTGCCGCGGGTCTTCGAGATCGTCCTCAGGCTCGCCGAGGAGCACAGCATCCCCTGGATCCGCATCCCCCGCGACCCCGCCGCCCACCGGGACTTGAGCCCCAGGGCCCTGGAGATCGCCATCCTCAACGGCATCGGCGGGACGGCCCGCCGCCAGGCGGAAGGGATCAAAACGGTGAGCCGGACCGTGGGAATCCTGGACGCGGGACGGCTGACCCCCGGGCGGCTCCTCAGCATCCTGAGGGACGTCGAAGGGGTGACCGAGCTCGTCTGCCACCCCGGAGTGGGGGATAGGGAGCTGGCCGAGGTCTACGACTGGGGGTATGGGTGGGATAGGGAGACGGCGGCTTTGT
>DASXJP010000645.1:0-10587 GCA_036497345.1 Thermoanaerobaculia bacterium | reverse complement strand
AAGTCTTCCGGATTCGGCAAGATCGTCTCAGCTACGTTCCCCCTCTCCACGGAGTGGAGAGGGGGACAGGGGGTGAGGCCTCGGAGGGCAGGACGCCCAGAGGGCAGGAATGCGTGGAGCTCTTTGGGCACCCCTCACACCCGTTCCGGAATCATCCACATCCCCCCCTTGGCCCGCAGCGAGGTCCCGATCTTGGGATCCACGAAGAAGCCGGGCGCGCGGCGGGGACGGTAGCGCTGGGCCACCATGGCGAGGATGAGCTGCATCTCCATCATCGCGAGGTGGATGCCGATGCACATCCGCGGGCCGGTGCCGAAGGGAAGATAGGAGTGGCGCGGCCGGGCGGCCACGGCGGCGGGCTCGAAGCGCTCCGGATGGAACGCCTCGGGCACCTCCCAGATCTCCGGGTGGCGGTGGGTGGCGTATACGGGGATCAGGATCTGGGCGCCGGCCGGGATCGGATAGCCGCCGATCTCGTCCGCGTCGCGCGACGTGCGGTTGATGAACCAGAAGGGCGGATAGAGCCGCATCGACTCCTGGGCCACCTGCGTGGTGTAGGTGAGCTGCCCGAGCTCCTCGAAAGTCGGCGTGCGGCCGCCGAGCACCCTGGCCAGCTCCTCGCGGAAGGTCTCGTCCACGGCCGGATGCTCGTCGAGCAGGTGCCAGGTCCAGGTGAGGGAGTCGGCCGTGGCCTCGTAGCCGCCGAACATGGTGACCATCACCTCGTCGCGGATCTCGCGGTCGGTCATCCCCTCGCCCGTCTCCGAGTCCCGGGCCGCCAGCAACATGCCGAGCAGATCGTTCACGTCCTGGCCCTCCTTCCGGCGCTCGGCGATGATGCGGTAGACCATCTCCTCCAGCGTGGCGACCGCCTCCCGCGTGGCCTTCTGGTGCGGCAGGGGGAACCGCTCGGGCAGGAAGTAGGTGGCCATCCGGATCGTGATCTGCTCCAGCGCGGTGCTGAAGCAGTGGGCCATGACCTCGGTTTGGCGGGCGTCGATGCTCAGGCTGAACATGGTCTTGACGATGATGCCGAGGGTCATGGACATCATCTCCTGGCTGATGTCGAACGGCTGGCCGGCCTCGCTCGTGGCCTCCCAGCCGGCCAGCCGCCGCTCCACCACGTCGACGATGACCGGCACCAGGGAGGCGACGCGGCGGTGGGCGAACGCCGGCTGCATGAGGCGCCGCTGGCGCCGCCAGCTATCCCCCTCGTTCACCACCAGCCCGTTGCCGAACAGGAAACGGGTGCGCTCGAATACGTCCCCCTTCCAATAGTTCTCCTGGTTCTCCACCAACACGTGATGAATGTGCTCGGGAAGCGTCACCATATAGATCGTCCCGAACCCCAGATCGAGACAGACCAGATCGTTGTGCTCGATCATCATCCGGGTACAGAACCGCACGGGGTTGGCCAGCAGGCTGGGCAGAGCCCCGACCAGCGGATACTTGTGAGGATGGGGGGGCACGCCGTGGATAGACGGGTGCAGGGACACCGCTTCGCTCTTCGTCGTCATCTGACCCCTCCTGTGGGGCACTGCGCCATTTTTTCTACGTCGGCGAGAGCCCTGGGTTCTGGTAACTTCAACTTCTGGAAGGGAGTATTCGCAATCGGCGTGCCATCTTGCCACTCAAGACGGAGGCGCGCTGGAACAGGCGTCCCATATGCAATCGCTGGCAAACGGCTACAAAATTCGTGTTCCTGACACTCCTAAAAAAAGTGTCAGAATGCGCTGACACGGTGTGTCACAATGGCGGCCCGGAGGACCGATGATGTCTCGTACAGCCCTGCCGATCCTGTTGCTCAGCCTCTCTCTCCCGCTCCACGCGCAGCCGGACGGCGGGAAGATCACCAATGGCATTTCCGACCACCTCCACCCTACGGTGGGGCTGTTCATGCTCGACGGCGAGTGCTCCGCCACGCTGATCGGCTGCCGGACGGTGCTCACGGCGGCCCACTGCATCTGCGGAGACCACCTGGGCGGTATCGAGTGCGCGGCCCGGCCGGACCTCGTCAGCCCCGCCGGCAAATTCGTCTTCTTCCAGCACGCCGGGCTGTTCGCGCTGTCGGGCCTGGCCGTGGATCCCGCCTACAACCGCTATTCGGGCGTCTCGGACGTGGCGATCCTCCACTTGGCGACGCCAGTGACAAATATTGCCCCCAGCCCGCTCAACCGGACCTCCCCTCCGCCCCTGGGCCTGACCGGCGAGATCGTGGGCTTCGGCAGCACCCGGACGAATTCGACCGACGACGGCATCAAGCGCCACGGCTTCGTGAAGACCGCGCCCTGCGATCCCCCCGCGGACGGGTTCGTCTGCTGGAACTTCCGGAAGCCATTGGGCCCGCCGGGCTTGAATGCGGACACCTGCTTCGGCGACTCGGGAGGCCCGCTCTTCCTGTCGATCGGGGGCCGGACGGTGGTGGCCGGCGTGACGTCCAGTGGCACCAACCCGGAGTGTGCGCCGGTGGACAACTCCTTCGACGCCGACGTGCTCACCGACCTCGCCTGGATCGAGGCGCAGGGAGGCGCCGACCTCTCCGCGACCGCCTGCGGCTCCGGACCCCAGATCGGCGGTCCCGGCACCGTGATCCTGGGCGGCGACGGCGCGCTGAGCCGACGCCATCGGGACGAGCCGAGCACCGTCGAGGTGCCGGCCGGGACGGCCGAGCTCCGCGTCGCCCTCAATTCCGCCGACTGGTTCGACAACGGCAACGCCCTCTACGTCCGCCACGGCGCCTCGGCCTCCCCCACCGCCTTCGACTGCAAGAGCGACGCGAACAGCGGGCAGCAATACTGCCAGATCCAGAATCCCACGCCGGGCATCTGGCACATCCTGGCGCGTCACCTGTATGGGACGGGTGGGAAAATTCAGGTGACGGTGACGGTGATCGGGTGGTAAGAGGGACTTCTCAACGGGCCGTCGGATGTGGTACCCTCTAGGAACGTCACGGCACGGGAGAGGGAATATAAGATGCCTAAACATGCGACAGCCAGGATCGAGGACGCAGAGCTCAAAATGAAAGAGCCTGCGTCTCCAGAGGATATGGAGCGGCGTGAAAAGATCGCGGAAATGCTGCTTTCCCTAATGGAACGCCCCGTGACGGAAGAGGAGAAGGAATTCTGGCGAGAGTTCCAGGCAGATCTGGCAAGGGATCGACCGAAATTCCGCTGACAAATGCCTATCTCTCTTCTTCTCGATAGCAACATCCTCGGGCAGATGGTGAAACCGGTGGTCGAAGAGACTTGGCCGGTGACTATTACCATGCGCCGCCTCTTCCGAGACGCTCGCTATCAAATCTGTTTTCCTGAGATCGCCGATTACGAGCTCCGCCGCAAGTTGCTGCACTTGGCGGAACATCCCCACCAGGCCAGGAAGTGGGCACGGGAAGCTCTGAAGGTCTTGGATGAGCTCGTGTCAACCGACTACATTCCAATCACCACCGAGACAATGCGGCTTGCGGCAACTCTTTGGGCCCAAACACGAATCAGCGGGCGATCCAGAGGGTCCGAGGAAGAATTGGACGCCGACGTTATTCTCGCCGCTCAAGCGCAACAGGCTGGCGGGCAGATCATTACGACCAACGAGAAGCACTTCAGGGATATCGCTGATGTTTTCGATTGGCGGTCTTTTTAGCCTTAAGCCTATATAGAGTGCCGACGACTCAGCGCTTCTACCTTGAAATCTGGGAGTTGCACTCCCAATTTTCAAGGTGAGGCAGGACTCAGCGTTTCCTTCTCGGCCCCTATAATGGCGCGATGCCCCTCCCCGCGCCCCCTCCCGATCCGGCCATGGAGCAGGTCGTCGCGATCCTGCGCGAATCGCGCCGGTATGGGACCCTGCACGAGCCGGCGTTGCGCCGCCTCGCGGCCGAGGCGTTGAGGATCGAGCGCGGCAACGTCCGCGAGGCGGCGAAGCGGGCCAAGCGCAGCCTGCATCAGATCTTCGGCGCCTATCTGCCGCAGCGGCCTCGGTATGGACGGCTGCTTGCGGCATTGGAGGCCGCTCTCGCAACGGGGGATGACGAGCAGGTGCGCCGGGCCCTCCGTTCCGCCATGGGCCATCACGCCTCCACGCGCGAGCGGCTGCCGATCCTCGACGATTTCTACCGCGAGATCTTCTCCCGGCTTGGGCAACCCATGAGCGTGATCGACGTGGCCTGCGGCCTCAATCCGCTGGCGGTCCCCTGGATGGGGCTCCCGGCCGGCTGCCGCTATGTGGCCCTGGACGTCGATGACGAGCTGGTGGCGTTCGTCGGCGCCTGCCTGCAGCGGCTGGGAGTCGAGGGGGAGGCGCGGATGTGCGATGCCCTGGACGAAGGGGTGGCGATGGAAACTGACGTGGCGTTGCTGCTCAAGAGCGTCCCCTGCCTCGATCAGCAGCGCCGCGGGGCGGGACGGGCGGTGATCGATGGGCTCTCCGCCCGCCGCATCGTCGTCAGCTTCCCCACCCGCTCGATCGGCGGCCGTTCCAAAGGGATGCTGGAGAGCTACTCCACGAGCTTCGAGCGGCTGGCCTCCGGATGGAGCTGGGAGCGGCTCGAATTCCCGGGAGAGCTCGTCTACCTGGTGGACAAGGAGGGCCGGAGATGACGGACACGGGAGGCCCGGAGCCCGGCACGCTCTATCTCGTGCCCACGCCGATCGGCAACTACGCTGATCTCTCCCCTCGCGCTCTGGAGACTCTGACCGCCGCGGGCGTGATCGCCGCCGAGGACACCCGGGTCACGGCCAAGCTGCTGCGCCACTTCGGGCTGTCCAAGCGGATGCTCAGCTTTCACGAGCACAACGAGGACCAGCGCGCCGGGCAGTTGCTTCGTCTGTTACGGGAGGGGACCTCGGTCGCGGTGGTGAGCGACGCCGGCACGCCGCTGGTGAGCGATCCCGGCTTCCGACTCGTGCGGCGCGCCGTCGCGGAAGGGATCGAGGTGGTGAGCCTGCCGGGCCCCTGCGCGGCCACCACGGCGCTCGCCGCCTCGGGGCTCCCCACGCACGCCTTCGCCTTTCTCGGATTTCCATCGCGGACCGAGGGCAAGCGCAAACGGGAGATGGAGCGGTGGCGGTCCTTCTCCGGCACGCTGATCTTCTACGAGGCCCCGCACCGCCTGCTCTCGACGCTCGACAGCCTGCGGGAGGTGCTGGGGGACCGGCCCGCCGCCCTCGGCTGGAACCTGACCAAGAGCGGCGAGCGCTACTTCCGGGGCCGCCTCTCCGAGCTGCGGCAGGAGCTCGGGGGGTGGGAGTACGTGAGCGGTGAGATCACCCTGCTGGTGGCCGGGACCGAGGAGGGCGAGAGGGAGCCCGCGGCCCACGACGAGCTCGTCGACCGCGCCGTGGAAACGTTGCTGGCCGCCGGGCTGACCACGAAGCAGGTCCGCAAGCTGATCACCGACATCTTCGAGCTGCCCCGCCAAGCCGCCTACTCCCGCGTGCTAGCCGCCGCGGAGGGGGCGCGCGAGGATTCGGAAGAACAAGAGTAGATCTCCTCTGCTATCCTCCTCACGCTGAACCCTGACAACCTGCGCGCCCTGCCGGCGGGAGCCGCCCCCGCCCGGGCCTTCCGGAGGTACGCCGATGCGTTTCAGAGGGGCTTGGTGGTCTTTGATCCTTCCCGTCTTGTCCGGCGCCTTTCTGCTGTGGAGCCTGGAGCCCGCGCCGTCCGTGGGGGCTTCTCAGGACCGGTCGGCGCCGCTGGTGCTCCCCGAGAGCTGCAAGGCTCCCCTGCCGCTGCCCAGCGACCTTCTGTTCGAGAAGTCGCGGTACGAGATCATCCTGGGACGGTTCCTCAAGGCGGGGTGCTATCGCACGCTGAAGTGGCCTCACGACAAGGAGGTCCGCCCCACCGGCCCCACCGTGGCCGCGCTGGGCGGGAAAGACCCCCATTTTCCGAGTTGGGTCACCACCACCCTCGGCACCCACTCGACGGTGGTCGTCTACTACTCGCCGGACGTCTATCGCTGGATGTGCGAGCAGGACGCGGCGCACGAGCGCCGGTTCGTCGCCCAGTGCCGCAAGACCTGCCGGAAGTGCCGGCTCGACGGCAAACGGCCCGTGCGGCCCATCGCCGACGGCTCCATGATCCTCAAGCTGATGTACGGCAACACCACGGAGCAGCGGCTCGAGCAGCCGCGGATCCCCACGGGGGAGGCGAACATGATCGCCCTGATGGTGCGCGACAGCCACAGCGGCAAGGACGGCTGGTACTGGGGCTCCTGGGACCCCCAGGCCACCGAGGCCTCGCAGCTCGACTGGCCGCCGCCCGTCAACCTCCCCTATCCCTGGATGGGCTTCGGCTACTACTGCGTCAACTGCCACGCTTCGGCGAAGAATGAATTCACTTTCTCCAGCCTCAACAACGTGCTCGGGCGTCCCGACACCTTCCTCAAGTTCTATTTCCAGGATCAGCCGCCCATCGCCGGCGAGCCGCAGCAGCAAGCGCTGGAGACGCTCTCCGTACACGAGCGGTTCGAGCCGCTCCAGGATCTGGAATCGAAGATCGAGAGCTCCGGCCCCACCTGGAACAAGGTGCCGTGGCCGAATCCGAAGGTGAGCCGGCTCACGGCGCCGTTCACCGACTACTCCTCCGACTTCCTGAAGACGTTCGGCGCTCCCGGCGTCACGCAGCCGGACTCGAAGGAGATCACCCGGCTCTTCATGCCGCCCGAGATCTACGACCACGTGTTCTCCGGCGCGAACGGGCCGCCCCTGTTCCTCACCTCGGACCAGTGCGTGGGGTGCCACGCCGCGGGCTCCACCGGCCTGCATTACGACATGACGGTGCAGCAGATCTCGCAACCCGCCTACGCGCAGCTCATCAACATCGCCCCCTACGGCGAGTGGCGGGGCTCGCCGATGGGCCTCGCGGGTCGCGATCCCATCTTCTTCTCGCAGCTCGAGACGGAGCAGACCGCCCATCCCGCTCTCGCCAAGCTGGCGCCGGACCTCTGCCTGCACTGCCACGGCGTGATGGGCCAGCGGCAATTCTGTCTCGATCAATTCAAAAAGGATCCGAAGAAGGGAAACGCCGTCTGCAACAACACCGACCTGCTGGGGCTGGACGAGAATTCCCAGCCCATCGTGCCGCGGCAGCTCTTCTCGCGTGAGACCCTGAAAGCGATCCCCTATCGGGCCACCACGGAGCAGGAGAAGAAGGACGCGCGCTACGGCGGCCTGGGCCGCGACGGCATCTCGTGCACGACCTGCCACCACGTGGACGTCGACGACAAGGCGCCCATCGGCAACACCTTCACCGGCGATTTCAAGGTGGGCGCGGCGGACGCCGTCCACGGCCCGTTCGACAACCCGCAGCAGGTGCCGATGAATCACTCGCTGGGCGCGAACCCGGTCGAATATCCGCTGGTGCTCTCCTCCAAGGTCTGCGGGAGCTGCCACAGCGTGGTGCTGCCGGTGTTCGACGGCGACCAGCCGTACGTGCGGCCGGGCACGAAGAAGCCCGAGATCATCATCGAGCAGGCGACCTACCCCGAGTGGGTGTTCAGCGATTTCCGCGACGGCGGCCCCACGCCCCGCTCGTGCCAGGACTGCCACATGGCCAGCAGCTATCCCGGCCTCAAGGCGCCCCTGGGCACCAAGATCGCCTCGATCCAGGAGGCGAGCAACATGCCGCAGACGGAGAACCGGCAGCCGCAGTCGGCGATCGATCTCAACCCCCGCTCTCCCTTCGGCCGGCACACGCTGGTGGGGCTCAACGTCTTCTTCAATCAATTCGCCCAGCAGTTCCCGGACGTCCTCGGCATCCGCGTGCAGGACCCGATGCTGGGCGGCAAGGGGGTGGCGCCGCTCACCACCACCTTCAATTCCATGCTCCAGCAGGCGGACACCGGCACGGCCACGGCGTCCGTCACCCGCGTGCAGCAGACCTCGGACCGGCTGGTGGCGGAGGTGAAGGTGGAGAGCCTGGCCGGGCACAAATTCCCGTCCGGCGTGGGTTTCCGCCGCGCCTTCCTCACCTTCGAGGTGCTGGACGCGGCCGGCAACGACCTCTGGGTCTCCGGCCGGGCCACCCCCACCGGCGTGCTGGTGGGGGCGGACGGCCGGCCGATCGCCGGAGAATTCATGTGGCACCCGGAGTGCCGGCCGATGACGGCCGCCGAGCAGTCGTTCCAGCCGCACTACGAGACCATCACCCGTCAGGACCAGGCGCAGATCTACCAGGAGCTGGTGCGCGATCCCAAGGGCCGGCTCACCACCAGCTTCTTCTCGCTGGCCGACGTGGTGAAGGACAACCGCCTGCTCCCCCGCGGCTGGACGCCTTCCGTGGAGCTGGCCCGGCGCGAGGGGCTGGGGAGCGCCAAGCTCTCCGCCGAGGCGCTGACGCACCACATTCTCCCCGAACTGCCGGACGGCCACGGCGGCAAGGTGCGCGATCCCTGGTACGAGCCGAAGTCGCAGGGGGGCCTGGGCGGCGGCGGCGACGAGATCACCTACGCCATCCCGCTCTCCGACATCCAAGGGATGCCGGCGAGCGTGAAGGTGACGCTCTACTACCAGTCGATCCCGCCGTTCTATCTCCAGGACCGCTTCTGCACCACTCCGGCCCAGCCGGACACCTCGCGGCTGTTCTTCGTGGCGGGCCATACGAACCTGGACGGAACGCGGGCGGAGGGGTGGAAGCTGCAGGTGGTGTCGAGCGGGGTGGTGGCGTTAAACCCTCACCCCTGACCCCTCTCCCGTCCCCTCCCCCTCCCTCACCGGGAGAGGGGAACCGCCCGCCCAAACAACCCCGTAGGGGTCTTCTCCCTCTTCTCCCGGTGAGGGAGGGGGGAGGGGACGGGAGAAGAGGGCCGGGGTGATGAGGGCGTCCGCTATACTCCCCCGCCGTATGAGAAGTCTCCGCCCTGCCCTCCTCCCGGTCCTTCTCCTCCTGATCCCCTGCGGCGCCCGCGCCGAGGTCGTCAAAGGCCCGCTCGGCGCGTCGCTCGACCGCTATCTGAACGATCTCACCCGTTTCGGCTACTCGGGCTCGGTCCTGGTGGCGCAGCACGGCGAGGTGATCCTCAACAAGGGGTATGGCCTGGCCGACCGCGCCCGCGGCACCCCGTTCACCTCCGACACCGTGTTCGACATCGCCTCGATCAGCAAGCAATTCACGGCGGCGGCGGTGCTCCGGCTGGAGATGCAGGGCAAGCTCAAGGTGGAGGACCGGCTCAAGCGCTTCTTCCCCCAGGCCCCTCCCGACAAGGCGGCGATCACCCTGCACCAACTGCTGACCCATACCGCCGGCCTTCCTGAGACCCTCGGGCTGGAGGACGAGGTGCTGGACCGGCACGCCTTCTTGAAGCGGGTCTATGCCACCAGGCTGCTCTCCCCCCCGGGCCAGAAGTTCCTCTACTCCAACGCCGGCTACAGCCTGCTGGCGGCGGTGGTGGAGGTGGCGTCAGGCCGGCCGTTCGGCGAATTCCTGCGCGACCAGGTGTTCCTGCCGGCCGGCATGCGCCACACCGGCTTCATTCCGGACCCGCAGGACCGCCCGCGCCTCGCCCACGGCTACAACGGCGACGGCGACTGGGGGACCTCGCTCGACCATCCGCGCGCGCCCGACGGCCCCTGGTGGGGCCTGCGGGGGAACGGCGGCGTCCTCACCACCACGGGGGACCTCTATCTCTGGTTCAAGGCCCTGCAAGGCGACGCGGTGCTCTCCGCGGCCGAGCGCGCGAAGTACGAGAAGCCGTACATCCGCGAGACCAACGCCGAATATCCGCAATACGCCTACGGCTGGTCCTTCTCCAAGAGCCCGTCCGGCCACCGGAAGCTGGCGCACGTGGGGGGCAACGGCGCGTTCCAGTCCGACTTCCGCCGCTACCCTGAGGACGGCTCGATGATCGCCATCGGCTCGAACACGGACGACTACTCGTCGATCGCGGTCGCCAATCACCTGGAGGACTGGCTGTTCGGCAAGCCCTTCGTGGACCCGCTGGCGCTCGTGCCGGCGAAGGAGGAGGAGCTCCGCCGTTGCGCCGGCACCTACGAGCTGGCGGGCGGAGCGGCGCCCGAGCGCCTCACCGTCACCGCCGAGAAGGAGCGCCTGGTGGTCACGCCGGAAGGCCCCGCGGGGCTCGTGCTGCTCTCGGGCAAGCCGGAAGGCAAGCGCCAGAAGCGTTTCGGGGCGCGCGAGGAGCGGGTGTCCGAGGCCATGGCGGCGGCGCGGCGCGGCGATCTCAAGCCGCTGGCCGGGATCTGCGTCGACGCCGACGAGGCGGCGAAGCACTGGCGGGCCGTGATGACCAAGATCGAGGCCCAGCTCGGGCCCTGGCAGGGGATCACCATGCTGGGCACGCGCAGCATCGGCGGCCAGATCGTGACCCACGCGCGCCTCCTCTTCAAGAAGGGGACGCGCGTGCTCGACGTGGCCTGGGCGGGCTCGCTCGCCGACCACGTCACGGTGAGCGAGCGCCTGCAGCCGTCCTTCTTCCTGCCCGACGGGCCGTCCCGCTTCGTCACCTTCGACGTCGGCACGGACACGGTCGGGCACCTGACCTGCGAAGGCGCGGCCGCCGCCGCGCCTTCGCTGCGCTTCGAAGGCCCCAGCGGCACGGTCACGGTGCGGCGGCGGTAGACCCCTTCGACT